>DATHCO010000116.1:0-6292 GCA_035319505.1 Steroidobacteraceae bacterium
GCTCGTTGTGATAGAGCAGCGGCTCGGGCGAGGCGAGAAGAAACTGCACGAGGCGCCGCGTGAGGCCCGACTCACGCTGGCGGAGCAGCGCCTCGCGCCCGATGAATCCGCCGGGCTTATCGAGCTTGACCGCGAAGCCGAGGCCCGCCTCCCACGGCGTGTCCTCATCCGTGATGTCGTGCCCGAAGTGCCGATAGGCCTTCTCGATGCGCAGCGAATTCAAGGCGTGGTAGCCCGTATGCACGAGCCCGTGGCGCTCACCGGCCGCGATGATTTCGTCATACACGCCTTGCATGAATTCGCTCGGAATGTAGATCTCCCAACCGAGCTCGCCGACGTAAGTGATTCGAGAGGCGCGCACGAGCGCATATCCGAGCTCGATCTCGCGGCTGGTGCCGAATGGAAAGGCTCGATCCGAGAGATCCTCGGGCGTCAAGGACTGGAGCAATGCGCGCGAGCTCGGACCCATGACCGAGAGCACGCCCATGGCGGAGGTCACATTGGTGAGCACGCAGTGCGCTGCCGGATCGATGTGACGCCTGAGCCAGTCGAAATCCTTGGTCTCGGTCTCGGCGCCGGTCACGATCAGAAACGCGGTCTCCGAGAGCCGCGTGACGGTGAGATCGGCCTCGATCCCGCCACGCTCGTTCAGCCACTGGGTGTAGACTATCTTTCCCACCGGTACCGCCACATCGTTCGCACACAGCCGATTCAAGATGCGCGGCGCGTCCGCGCCTTCGAGCCGAAATTTGGCGAACGAGGATTGGTCGAAGAGGCCCACGGCGCTTCGCACCGCGCGATGCTCGCGGGCGCTCGGCTCGAACCAGTTTTGACGGCCGTAGCTATACACATACGCGGGCTCGATCCCGGGGGGCGCGTACCAGTTCGCGCGCTCCCAGCCGAAGGCCTCGCCGAAGCAGGCGCCGGCCGCGGCGAGCCGATCGTGTACGGCGGATTTGCGCACGCCTCGCGCGGACTCATACTGACGGAAGGGCCAGTGCGTCGCATAGAGAAGTCCCAGGCTTTCCGTGACCCGCGTCCTGAGATACTTGCGATTGATCTGAAACGGCATGTTGCGCCGGACGTCGACTTCCCATAGATCGAGCGGCGGATGACCGTCGCGGATCCATTCCGCCACGACTTTGCCCACACCGCCCGCCGACTGCAGCCCGATGGAGTTCATGCCCGCCGCGACGAAGCAGTTGGCGAGCTCGGCCGATTCTCCCAAGTGATAACGCACATCCGGCGTGAAGCTCTCCGGTCCACAGAAGAATTTTTGAATGCCCGCGCGCTCGAGTGCGGGGATGCGCCGCATGGCGTCGATGAGTACCGGCTCGAAGTGGCTGAAGTCGCCCGCGATCTCTCCGTACGAGAAGTCGTCGGGAATTCCCTCTTGTGCCCAGGGACGCGCGTTTGGCTCGAACGCACCCACCAGGAGCTTCCCCGCGTCGTACTTGAAGTAGCTGCAATGATCGTAATCGCGCAGCACCGGGAGGCTTGGATCGAGCCCGGGGACGTCCTGAAACAGCACGTAGTAGTGCTCGCATGCGTGCAGCGGCACCGTCACACCGATGTTCGCCGCCAGGTCCCGAGTCCACATGCCGGCGCACAGAACGAGGTAGTCGGCATCGATGCGGCCATGGGTGGTGTCGACGCCGCACACGCGGCGCCCCTCGTGGCGGATGGCGGTGACCTTCACGTCCTGGAAAATCTGTACGCCGCGCGTTCGCGCACCCTTCGCGAGCGCCTGCGTGATGTCGACCGCGTTCGCATAGCCGTCGCTCGGGATGTGAATCCCGCCGATCACATCCTCGAGATTTGCCAGAGGGTACAGCTCGTGGATCTCGCGCGCGGTGAGCACGTGCACGGGCAGCCCGAAGACTTTGGCCATGGAGGCGTTGCGCGCAAGCTCCTCCATGCGCCCCGCCGTCGTGGCGAGAGAGATCGAGCCGCACTGGCGATATCCCGTCGCCTGGCCGGTTTCCGCCTCGAGCCCCCGATAGAGCTCGGCCGTGTAGCGTGCGAGGCGCGTCATGTTCATGCTTTGGCGTAGCTGCCCGATGAGTCCCGCGGCATGCCACGTGGTGCCGCTCGTGAGCTGCTTGCGCTCGAGCAGCACGACCTCGTTCCAGCCGAGCTTGGCGAGATGGTAAGCCACGGAGCAGCCGACGACGCCGCCCCCCACGATCACGACGCGGGCGCGCGAGGGTAGATCGAGTGCCATCCTCTAATCCCTACGCTTGGCCGATGAGATCAAGGACTCGAGGTCGATGCGCCGCTCGGCGCGCCCGGTGCGCTGCCGCGGGCGTGCAGAGCCATCGAGATGAGCGCGGAGCCGCCGAAGACCAGGTTGATGCCCACCAGGAGGCCGATGGCCCAGGCGGCGGTCCCGGGAAGTCCGGAGAATATGATCCCCGCGAGAATCAGGTCGATCACGCCGCTCAGCGCGAGCATCGCCCAGCGCGCGGAGAAGCCCTGGCGGTGCTCGAGCGCGAGCATGATCGAGGCGACCCCTTCGAAGAGCAGGAACAGGGACAGGATCAAGGTGAGGGAGACGGCGCCCGAGACAGGCCAGCCGATGAGAACGATCCCCGCTGCGACGCCCAGCAGCGCCGAGAACAGCGACCACCAGAACCCAGGCGCGTGACGCATGCGAAAGGTGGTGAAGAGGCCCACGATGCCGCTCATCAGCAGGAGCCAGCCGATCAAGATCTCGACCGCGAAGGTGGCGATTGGCGGAATCAAGATCGCCGCAAAGCCCAGGATCAAGAGGATGATTCCCTCGGTGAGAAACAGCCGCCAATGCGCCTTCAGGGTGCCCGCAATGGCGGCTTGCATGCGCTCCATACTCTCTCTCTCTTCGGCCATCGGAAGTAACCCTTCTGCAGCGGTTGCGGCAGCTCAGCCGCCGCCGGCTGAGCTGGCCTCTCGTCTGGTTGGTGCTCGATTGTGCGCTCGAAGAATACCATCGCCGAGCTTGAATTGGCCGTTCGGCAAGGAAGGTGGATGGGGCGCCAGCTCATGTGAGTAATTACTTGTTATTAGATACCTATCATATTGTAATTAAAGTTTATTGTCCTGATAGCTCCTGCGACAGCCATCCAGGGGTCGACCTGCACTCTCGACGCCGCAGCCCGCGGCGCGGGGCGCCGCGGAATATTTTCAGTACACTGCGCGTCCAAAACTGAACCTCAGGGAATCACCATGGCAAGAGGCGTCGGCAGCGGCTTCGGCATTTCTGATTTGCCCCGGATATCTCACGGCAAGGGCTCGTATCTGTACGATGAGGCGGGTAAGGCCTATCTCGATGGCTCGGGCGGACCCGCCGTGTTCTGCATCGGTCACGCCCATCCCGAGGTCAACGCGGCGATCGGCCGCCAGCTCGAGTCGATCGCGTATGCGTACCGGTATTTGTTCACGAGCACCGCGCTCGAATCCTTGACCGAGCTCGTGCTGCGCGTGTCCGGGCAGTGCTTCAAGGACGTTCTCTACAGCTCGGACGGCTCCGAGGCGGTCGAATCCGCGCTCAAGATCGCCCTGCAATACTTCTCAGCCCGCGGCTTGATGACGAAGCGCCGCTTCATTGCGCGCCGGCGTTCCTGGCACGGCAATACCTTAGGGGCGCTCTCGGTCTCGGGCTTCGCCGCGCGCCGCCGCGCCTTCGAGGGGAGCCTGCTCGACGTCGCTTTCGTCTCACCCGCCAACGCGTATCGCATGCCGGAAGGGTGCACGCCCGATACCCTGGTTCCCTATCTAGCGGCAGAGCTCGAGCGGACGATTCTCGAGCTCGGGCCGCAAAAGATCGCCGCATTCGTGTTCGAGCCCATCGTGGGGGCTGCGGGTGGTGTAGTGCCTGCGCCCCCAGGATATGCCGAGGCGGTCCAGGCGGTGTGCCGCAAGTACGATGTGCTACTGATCGCCGACGAAGTGATGTGCGGGGTGGGCCGCAGCGGCACCTGGCGCGCGCTGGAGCACGATGGCGTGGTGCCCGACATCATGAGCATCGCCAAGGGGCTTGCAGGTGGCTACATTCCGCTGGGCGCAACCCTCATCAGCGCGAAGGTCTCGGCGCCCATTCTGAGCGAGCACGGCGCCTACATGACGGGTCATACCTTCTCGGGGCACACGACCGCCTGCGCGGCGGGACTCGCGGTCCAGCGGATCATCGAGCGCGAGCATCTGGTGCAGCGTGTGCGCACCACGGGCGTGACCTTTCAGGAGGCGCTGCGCGCGTCGCTGTCCGGCTTCGATGAGGTCGGCGATGTGCGCGGGCGGGGGTTTTTTGTCGGCGTCGAGCTCATCCGGGACCGAGCGACGCGCGCCCCCTTTGCGCCAGAGCGGGGCTTGAGTCTCGACATCGGCCAACGAGCGTTCGCCGACGGACTCATCTGCTATCCCTGCTCGGGCAATGTCGATGGCGCGGCAGGGGACACCGTCATTCTGGCGCCGCCCTACAACGCGAGCGATGCCGAGCTCGAGGAGATCACGGTGAAGCTCACACGGGCCGTGGGTGCAGCCCTCGCCTAAGTGCCCGCCGGCGATGCGGGCCCGGGTCCGGGCTCTTCGAATATGCCGAACATACCCTGTACGACCTTGGCCGTCGCGGAGGCGCCTGAATCCATGAAGATGACCTTGCCCTGCGCATGCTCCGAGACGTACTTCAGCGCATCGGTGTATTCGAGGAACAGTAAGAACCGTGCATCGACGCCGGCGGCCTTCAAGCTGTCGGCCGCCTCCTTCATTCCGACGGCGATGTTCTTGCGAAACAGCGCGAGCCCTTCGCCGCGCAGAGCAGCGGCTTTTTTGTCCGCTTCCGCACCGATGGTCTTGTAGGCCGCCTCGGCCTCGGCATCCTTGGTGCGCTTGACCAGAAGCGCCGCCCCCTCGTTAGCGGCGGCCGCGAGCAAATTCTTCGATGAGACCACCCGCGCCATCGAATCGATGATCTCCTTGTCGAAGGTCATGTCGGTAATTTGAATGTCGCGCACGACGTAGCCCCACGCGAGCACGACCTCGTCGAGATTTTTCTTGGTGTGCTCGACGATCTCGGCCCGCATCCCGAGAATGTCGGCCTGCTTGGTGGTGGCGACGAACTGGCGAATCGATCCGTCGATGGTCCGCTGCAGCGCCAGCTGGAATTCCTGCGGGGAGGCGAAGCTGAAGACGGCCTTCTTGATCGACTCTTCGTCGGAGCCCGCAACGGCATAGAGCACCATCGTGGCGAACTTCACGTTCGCTTGATCCTGCGTAATCGCCTGGAATTCGAGCTGCAGCGCGCGATTCTGCAGGGTGAGCCGGTACAGGACGTTCTCCCAGGGCATCTTGAAGTTCAGACCTTCGCGCATGACCCGACGGTACTTGCCGAACACCGTCACGACGCCGACGGTAGCCTGCGGGATGGTGCGCGCGAGCGCGCGCACCACGAAAATGATCACGATCAGGATGATGAGGAATGCAACCAGGTGCATGGGGTGAACGCCTCTTGTTGTAAGCGTTGGCGAGCGACGGGCGAAGTATACCGCCGGCCCCGATCGCTTGACAGCGCAGGGAGTGCGTGCTTTCTGTGAGCGGTGCGGACGACCGAACCGTGCGCGACTATACTGCGGAGCTCTCGCAGATGCGTGCGGCTGCGGTCGTGAGCCGGGTGGCCGACACGCTCAATTCGATGCTTGTGGGAGCGCTTGGCACGCAGCCCGTGCGTGCGGCAGGGGAACCAGGCCGGGGAGGTCGTCGTGCTCTTAGCGCTCGTGTTGACTCTGGTGGGCACGCTGTTGCTCGGCTACGCACTCAATTGGCGCTTGCGGGCGCAGCGAGTGACGGGTACCGTGATCGGCGTACGAAGTGCCCGGGCGAGCACGCAGAAGACCTATTACACGGTCTATCGGTACATCGATTCGATGGGTCGTTCGGTCGAGGCGACGACCAGTGTCGCATCCTCAGGCTTGGCGGATAAACAGACGGGCGCGATGAGAACACTCCTGGTGTTCGCCGATCATCCCGAGACCGTGCGCGAGGCCGATAGCCATGTTCTCGAGATCGCAGCCGTCATCTTGATTGCATTTGGGCTCCTGGCGGCACTGTTCGTGGGACCTACCGCGCTCGGCCTTGACGCGGCGGCCGGCGCGCTCGTGGGCTGGTACAGCTTTAGGCGCAGTCTCCGTCCGGGAGCCCGCGCGGACGTGAATCCCCCGAGTCCTGTCATGCCGGGAGCCCCAGCGCAGGCCGCTCCGCTGCTGCAGGCGCAGGACATCTTACAAAGTACCGAACCCCGCCGCCGCAGCGCCGGCGCGCT
>DATHCO010000117.1:0-9177 GCA_035319505.1 Steroidobacteraceae bacterium
TTCGCGCACGGCGGCGAGGACGTCGTCGACAGCGAGGCTCCGTGAGGCCATCTTGCCGGGATCGAGCCACACGCGCATGGCGTAGTCCCCGGATCCGAACACCCGCACATCGCCCATGCCCGGGAGGCGCGCGAGCACGTCCCTGATCTGGATGACCGCGTAGTTGCGCAGATACAGCGAGTCATAGCGGCCGTCGAGCGAACGCAGGAACACCACCATGGTGAGATCCGGCGAGCGCTTCTGGGTGACGAGGCCGATCTGGCGCACGACCTCGGGAAGCCGCGGCTCGGCCTGCGACACGCGGTTTTGCGTCTGCACCTGTGCGATGTCGAGATTGGTCCCGAGCCGGAACGTCACGGTGATCGAGAAGCTGCCGTCGGGCGTCGCGGTGGAGCTGGTGTAGATCGCATTCTCGACGCCGTTGATCTGCTGCTCGAGCGGCGTGATCACCGTCTCGGCGATCGTCTTCGGCGAGGCCCCGGGATACTGGCCGCTCACGACGACCGTCGGGGGCACGATCTCGGGGTATTCGCTGATCGGAAGCGCAGGAATCGCGAGAAGGCCCGCCGCCGCGATCACGATGGCGAGAACCGAGGCAAAGATGGGCCGCTCGATGAAGAACGATGAGATGTTCATGGGCGTCGGGCCATCAAGATGAGGACGGCGCGCCGGCGACAACGCCTCCCATCGCAACCCGCTGGGGCGTCACCGTGACGCCGGGATGCACGCGCTGCGCGCCGTTCACGACGATTACATCACCCGCCTTGAGCCCCTCGCGCACCACCCGCAGCCCGTCCACCACGCGACCCAGCTTCACCTTTCGGTACTCGACTTTGTTGTCGGCGCCGAGCAGAAACACGTATTTTTGGCTCTGGTCGGTGTTGACCGCACGATCGTCGATCAGGATCGCGTCGTACTCGTCGCGCCCCAGGAGCTGCACCCGCGCGAATAGGCCCGGCGTGAGCACTCCGTCCTTGTTCTCGAGCACTGCACGCGCGCGGATCGTTCCGGTCTGAGGGTTCAGCTGGTTGTCGACGAAATCGACGGTGCCCGAGTGTGGGAAGCCCTCCTCGTTCGCAAGACCCACGTTCACCGGATAGGAAGCCGTGCTTCGCCGCTCCCCATCACGCGCGAGCTCCGTGTAGCGCAGATACGCCTGCTCGTCGCTGTCGAAATACAGGTAGATGGGATCCAACGAGACCACGGACGAGAGCAAGGTGCCGCCATTCGGGCCGCCCGTGACCAGATTCCCGCGCGTCACCTCGGCGCGGCTGACCCGCCCGGTGATGGGGCTCGTCACGCGCGTGAAGCTCAGGTTCAGCGCGGCCGATTCGAGGGCCGCTTCCGCGCCCGCCACATTGGCCTCATCCTGCGCGACGGTGCTCAAGCGCTCGTCGAGCTCTTCCTGGGAGACGGCACCCGTGTCTCGCAACCGCTGCACGCGCGCCGCCTCGATGTGCGCTAGATCGAGCGCGGTCTTGTAACGCTTGAGATCCGCCGCGGCGCGATCGTAGTCCGCCTTGTAGGGACGCGGATCGATGATGAACAAAAGATCCCCGCGCTTCACCAGCCCGCCTTCCTTGAAGGCGACCAGATCGATATAGCCCGACACGCGCGGGCGGATCTCGACGGTCTCGACCGCCTGGAATCTCCCGGTGAACTCATCCCAATCCTTGACGCGCCGCTCGAGGACCGACGCAACGCTCACTTGCGGCGGCGGTGGAGCCTGGGCTCCCGCGCCGGATCGTTCGCATCCACTGATGGCCGCCGCTCCGCAGGCGATTCCGCCCGTAATGGCCGAAAGAATGATTCTCTTCACCCCGATCTCCATGTTTATTCGCGAGCCGTGAGTCCGCTCGCGAGCGTTAAGGCGGTACTGCGAATCGAGCCGCAGGCGCCCGGCGCTTCGAGTGTATCTAGGGCATGGCGGCGGTGTTTCAAGACCGCATGTGGGAATAACGAAATAACCGCGCGGCATGCAGGCGTAGCCGCCTGCAGCATCCACGCTCAGCCTACCGCTGAGCGCTCGCGAAATCACCCGAAGGGTGGCCCGCAGCAAGCGTCGGCGAATGCTTACGGCGCGTCGGCGATTGCCTACAGCAAGCGTCGGCGATTGCCTACAGCAACGACCGTCGGCGAATGCCGCTCTAACCGTCAGTGCGGCGACAGGCAGTCGTTCAGGTGCGCGAGCACGCGCGGCCACGCTTCCTGATGACGGATCCTCGATTCCTCATCGGGAAAGCCCGCATGGGTCAGGTGTAACCGCGTACCGCTTCCGCTCGGAACGAATTGCACGCTCACGGTCGTCTCTGCCCCTCGCGTGGCCGCCGTCACCCAGGTGAGCTCGACGAGGCGGTCCGCTTCGAGCCGCAGGAACCGCCCATAATGCGGGTAGCGGCGTCCCTGGAACTCGGTCTCGAAATAAAACGGCGAATTCTCGAGCGCGCTCATTCGGACCGAGCCCGGCACCGCAAACCAGCGATCGAACTCTTCGGTCCACGCGCGATACAGTGCTCGGGGCGAAGACCTCATCGCCTGCTCCACCGTCACAACATACTCCGATGCGTCGCCGCCGGCCATGCTCAGGTGCGATCGTACGCCCCCACAGCGCCTCAAATCCATGGGACGGCGCAGGCACGGCGCGCGCTTAGAACCGCGCGGCGCCAGGGGCGGTGAACGCATGTGCGCGATGCTTGCTAGAATCTTGCAGTGGTGGGAGAGGGTTCGCATCTCGAGCTGCGCGCGTCGACGGCAACGATCGTGGGTTGCGTGCTCGCGGCGTTTTGCGAGGGCTTCGATCTGCAGGCGGCCGGCGTCGCCGCTCAAGGGCTCGTGCCCGACTTGAGACCGACGGGCGGCGAGCTCGGCAATTTTTTCAGTGCAAGTACGCTCGGACTCTCCATCGGAGCGCTCATCGGCGGGCGTCTGTCCGACTCGCTCGGGCGAAAGGGCACGCTCATCACCTCGATTGCGCTCTTTGGCGTCTTCTCGATCCTCACGGCGGCGGCGCCCGACATTCGCCTGCTGACCGGCGCGCGCCTGCTCACCGGCTTGGGGCTCGGCGGAGCCTTTCCGACTCTGGTCGCCTTGGTCAACGAGCACAGCGCCCCCGATCGGCGCCGTGCCAATGTGGCCTTGGTCTACAGCGGCATGCCGCTGGGAGGAGCGTTCGTGAGCCTGATGAGCATGCTGAGCGCGCCGGCCCACTGGAGATCGATTTTCTTGACGGGCGGTGTGGCGCCGATCCTGCTCGTGCCCTTGATGCTTTGGGCGGTGCGCGAGTCGCCGGCCTTTGTAAAGATTACAAGACCCGAGCCGCCCCGAGCCCGCGCAGCGAGCGCGGGACCGACGCCCCACCGCGCGCATTTCATGGAGATCTTCGCAGAAGGCCGGGCGCTCGCGACGCTGCTCCTCTGGGTCAGCTGTTTTTTGGGGCTGCTCACGCTGTATCTGTTGCTGAGCTGGCTCCCGACTCTCCTCGTCGATAGCGGGTTCACCAAGCCGCAGGCCGCCGGCGCGCAGATCGGCTTCAATGTGGGTGGTGCGCTCGCGGCCTTCGTCCTCGGCCGGCTCCTCGAAGGAGGCCTGCGCAACGCGAGCATCCTCGTGACGTTCATCGGAACACCCATCCTCGTTTTCGTGCTGAGCAGAGGCCCGAGCGATCTCGCGCTGGTGGTGATCGTCGTCTTTGCGTTGGGGTGCGGCGTGATCGCCGGGCAGGGATATTTCTATGCCTCCGCCGCGCACTCTTACCCCACCTCGATTCGCGGGTCAGGCGCCGGGGCCACGGTCGCGGCCGGCCGCCTCGGCTCCATCGTCGGCCCGAAGCTCGGAGGCATACTCAAGGCGGCGGGGCACAGCCCAGCACAGTGGTTCAGCGACATCCTGCCGCTCGTCGTGCTCGGGAGCCTCACCGCGCTTGCCTTTGCGTGGCGCACCGCGCGCGCGGACAAGTCGCACGCTCGAGCGAGCGGCGCCGAGATTATCTGACGAAAATCCGGGCCCGAGGCAATTTTTCGATTCAAATCCACGGAGGAGCAAAGCGATATGGATTATGTAGTCGGTCACTGGCGGCTGTTCGCGGGCCTGTTGATTGCGCTAGGCGTCATCGTCTTCTATCGACAGATCCTGCGGCTCTGCGGTGTCATCATCGTGCCGGATGACAGCATCGGCGTGGTCACGAAGAAGTTCGTGCTGGTCGGCAAGTATCGGCGTCTGCCGGATGGGAAGATCATTGCGCTCAACGGCGAGGCGGGTTACCAGGCCGACACTCTCGCTCCCGGACTTCACATCGGATTTTGGCCCTGGCAATAGGCGATGCGGAGGCATCGAAGACGCGCGCCGTGGGAAGCGCCGAGGCCGAAGTCATGAAGCTCAAGATCGCCTCGATGGAGTGCGGCAATTACGCCATGGTGCAAATCGCGGAGGCCCTGGCGAAGGGCGGCGTCAAACTAGTCCCGGACATCGTGGCCGGCGGGGGCTCGAGCGGCGGAACCTTGGTCGACGTGCTACTCGCGAACGTCATTCGAGAGAGCACGGCCCGAGCGAAGCCGCCGCCGCCTTAGTCTCACACGGCTGAGGCCGTGCGATCCTGTTACTGGCCCGCTTGGCCATGAGAGCCTCGCCGCGTCGGCACCTAGTCTACTCGCGGGTTCGCGGCTTCCACGCCTTCGGCGGCACCCGCCGCTCGGCGCTCTTGACTCTTCGCTTTTCTCACCAGTTGGCGCAAAATCATCCGACTCGATGGCGGCCGATGGCCGCGGACAATTGAAATCTCGAAGACCGCTCGATAGGAGACAACGACAATGTTATTGAGCGTCAATGGCGAGAAGCATTCGGTCGAGGTCCCCGCCGATATGCCCCTGCTGTGGGTCCTGCGCGATGTTCTCGGGCTCATGGGCACCAAATTCGGTTGTGGAATCGCTCAGTGCGGCGCGTGCACCGTCCATCTGGACGGGCAGGCGGTGCGCTCCTGTGTGCTGCCGGTGGGCTCGATTGGCACCCGCTCGATCACCACCATCGAGGGCGTCGGCGCGACGCCGGCCGGCAAGAGAGTGCAGCAGGCCTGGCTCGACGTCGATGTGGTCCAGTGCGGCTATTGTCAGCCCGGTCAGATCATGTCGGCCGTTGCCTTGCTCGCACAAACGCCCGCGCCCACCGACGACGACATCAACGCGGCCATGTCCGGCAACATCTGCCGCTGCGGAACGTACGTCCGGATTCGCGCTGCCATCAAGCAGGCTGCCGGTGGCAAAGTGAGCGTGCTGCAAACGATACCCGCGGGTGCCACATGAGCGCCTCGAGCGTCGACATGCGCAGGCGCCGGGCGATCCAAGGCGGGCTCTCGCTCGCCTTCGTGTGGCTGGGTGCGGGAAGCAAGGCGCATGCATTCATCAACGCGCGCCGCCAGCCGAGCGATGCGGCGGCCGCGAGCGCCGACGGCAATCCCGCCTTTGCGCCCAATGCATTCATCCGCATCGACGCGGAAGGTCCCGTACGCTTGGTGATGCCCAACGTCGAGATGGGGCAAGGCATTTACACCGGAGCCTGCGCCATGCTGGCGGAGGAGCTCGGCATCGGTATGGATCAGATCAAGGTGGAGCACGCACCGCCCAACCAGGAGCTCTATGGGATCCCCCTGCTCGGCGAGCAAGCCACCGGCGGCTCGACCAGCACGCGCGATCACTGGGGAGTCTTGCGCGAGGCGGGTGCCGTGGCGCGCACGATGCTGGTGACCGCGGCCGCGAGCCGCTGGAGTGTCGACCCGGCGAGCTGCACGGTGGAGCGTGCGACGGTGATTCATGCGAAGAGCGGCCGCAAGCTCTCCTTCGGCGCTCTCGCGAAAGCCGCCGGCGCGCTGCCGATACCGGCGAAGATCGCACTCAAGGACCCGTCGGCATTTACCCTGATCGGTAAGCCGCTGCGTCGGATCGACTCTGCAGACAAGGTCGTGGGCGCGACGCAATTCGGTATCGATGCGAGGGTACCGGGTATGAAGATCGCGACCGTCAAGGCCTGTCCCACGCGAGGCGGCAAGCTGGTGTCGGTGGAGGACACGCGCGCTCGCGCCGTGCCCGGATTCGTCGAGGTCTTGAAGATCGGCAATGCGGTCGCGGTCGTCGGCGATCACTTCTGGGCGGCCAAGCAGGGCCTGGATGCGCTCGATATCCGCTGGGATCTGGGAGAGAACGCGCAGCTCACCACGGCCATGCTCAGCGAGGCGCTCGCCGAGCGCTCGCGCAACGGCGCCACCATCATCGGCCGGCAACAGGGCCAGAGACCCGCCGAGGGCAAGACGATCGAGGCGCTCTATCAGCTGCCGCTCCTCGCCCATGCGCCGATGGAGCCGCTCAATGCCACGGTGCACGTGACATCCGATCGATGCGAGATCTGGGTGGGGACTCAGGTCCCGGTACGCTGCGTGGGCGTCGCCTCCAAGATCACCGGATTGCCCGAGAACAAAATAATCGTTCACAACCACTTCATCGGCGGCGGCTTCGGCCGCCGCTTGGAGACCGATTCGGTCGAGCAGGCGGTGATGTTCGCAAAGCAGGTCAACTACCCGCTCAAGGTGATCTGGACGCGGGAGGAAGACATCAAGCACGACCTCGTGAGACCGATGTACTACGATCGCATCTCCGCCGTCTTGGCGAGCGACGGCCGCCCGCAGTGGTACAGCGACCACATCACGAGCGGCACAGTGCTCGCCCGCTGGCTTCCGGAGGGGATGGGCAAGGAGGGCCTCGATGACGATGTGATCGATTGCGCAGCCGAGACGCCCTACGACATCCCGAGCTGTCACGTCGATTGGGTACGCCACGACATGCCGCGCGGGCTGCACATCGGATGGTGGCGTGGGGTCGGGCCTACGCACAATCTTTTCGTCGTCGAGAGCTTCATGGATGAGCTGGCGCACGCGAGCGGCAAGGATCCGGTGGACTACCGCCGCGTACTCCTCGGAAAGAATCCGCGAGCGCTCGCCGTACTCAACCTCGCTGCCGAGAAAATCGGCTGGGGACAGGGGTCGCTCCCGTCGCGTGTCGGGCGCGGCGTGGCTCTGGGCTCGCCCTTTGGCAGCTACATCTGCCTCATCGTGGAAACGCACGTGACACCGCAAGGAGAGGTCCAGCTCCGCCGCGCCGTCGTTGCGGTCGATTGCGGCATCGTCATCAATCCGAGCTCCTTCGAGGCGCAAATGCAAGGCGGTGTGTTGTTCGGCTTGAGCGCCGCGCTCTATAGCGCCATCACCCTCAAAAACGGCGCCGTGGAGCAGAGCAACTTTCACGACTACCGGAACCTGCGCATGAACGAGGTCCCCGCCATGGAGGTGTATCGGGTCGAGAGCAAGGAAGCGCCCGGCGGCCTCGGCGAGTTGGCGACCTCGATCGCGGCCCCGGCGCTCGGCAACGCGATCTTCGCCGCGACGGGGGTGCGGCTGCGAGCTCTACCGGTCGACAGCAGACAACTGGTCCAAAATCCCGAGGTCCTCAAGCGCGTCGTTGAGGTAAGCGCATGAAACGCATCGTCCTGATCGTTGCCGTGCTGATCGTGGTCGGCTTGATCGCCGTCGCTATCTTGAACCGCAGCGACCCCGCTGCAGGCACGGCGCCGGCCATCGCCGGCGCAACCGTCGACGCGGCCGTGGCGGCGCGCGGCGAGTACCTCACCCGCGCAGCCGACTGCATCGCCTGTCACACCCTGCCGGGCTCGGGCAAACCCTTCGCCGGCGGCGTCGCCTTCAAGCTGCCCTTCGGCACGATCTACTCGAGCAACATCACGCCGGATCCCAAATATGGGATCGGCGCCTACAGCGACGATGAATTCGTGCGCGCGGTGCGCGAGGGTGTGCGCCGCGACGGCGCGCACTTGTATCCCGCGTTTCCGTACACCTCGTACACCGCGCTCGCCCGAAGCGATGTGCTCGCGATCCGGGCCTACCTCGCGACCCTGCCGGCGATCTCCGAGCCCAATCGGCCCAACGAGCTCTCCTTTCCGTTCAACCAGCGCTGGGCGATGTCTTTCTGGAATGCCGCCTTCTTCAAGAGCCAGCGCTTCAAAGCGGATCCGTCCAAGTCGGCGCAATGGAACTCGGGCGCCTACCTGGCCACGGCACTCGGCCATTGCGGGGAGTGTCATACGCCGCGCAACTTTGGCTTCGGATTGGAGCATGCACATGAGCTCGCCGGGGAAGAGCTCCAGGGATGGCGCGCCTACAACATCACCTCGGACGCCAAGCACGGCATCGGCTCGTGGTCGGACACGGAGATCGCCGCCTATCTCACGACCGGTCATTCTCCGGGCCGTGCCGCGGCGGCCGGTCCGATGGGCGAAGCGGTTGCGCACAGCCTGCAATTTATGAAGCCGGACGATTCCGCCGCCTTGGTGAGCTACTTGAGAACGGTGCCTGCGCAAGGCGGCAAGCACCCCATCGACATCGATGTGAAGCCGCCCGCTCTGGCCGCATCGACCGCCGTGCTTCCCGCAGCGCAGGAGCTGCACGCCGGGTCGCAGGGACTCAAGCTCTTCGAGGGAGCATGCGTCGGCTGTCATGAATGGACGGGCCAAGGTCGCCAGACCAACTATGCGACCCTCGATGGCACGCGGGGGGTCAATGATGTCAGCGCGGCGAATGTGACCGAGATCATCCTCCAAGGCGTCCACATGCGCGTGGGTGGCAACGATGTCTACATGCCGGCCTTCGGGAAGGCGTACTCAGACGTGGAAGTCTCTGCGCTCGCCAATTACGTGGTCGCGCACTTCGGAGGAAAACAAGGCACCGTCACGCCGGCCGACGTCGCCAAGCGACGCCTGCTCTGAACGAAGTGCTCACATCCCGTGAGGGGCACGCCGCGCTCGAGGTTTTCCGCGCCTTCCTGAAGCTGGGAGTGAGCTCCTTCGGTGGCCCGATGGCGCATATCGGGTACTTCCACGGCGAGTTCGTCGAGCGTCGCCGCTGGCTCGACGAGCGCGCCTACGCGGATCTCGTCGCGCTGTGCCAGTTCCTGCCAGGACCGGCCAGCAGCCAGGTCGGCTTTTCCATCGGGTTGCTGCACGCGGGGTATCGCGGCGCGATCGCCGCCTGGACCGCCTTCACTTTGCCTTCCGCCCTTCTGTTGCTGCTCTTCGGCTTCGGCGCAAACGCCCTCACGGGACCGAGAGCTCTGGCGGTGCTGCACG
>DATHCO010000118.1:0-6995 GCA_035319505.1 Steroidobacteraceae bacterium
GCCGTTGAGCGAGATATAGGACAGACCGAACTTGGAGGCCTCGATCTCGGCGGGATCCTCCTCGTCGAGATCGCGCAGCGCGACGATTTCCGGGTGGCGATAGAGCGCGTTGTCGTCGAAGTTGAGCTTAGCGTCGAGCGCGAGCACTCGACCATCGCCGGTGACGATGAGCGGATTGATCTCGGCGAGCGATGCGTCGCACTCGTAGAACGCACGGTACAAGCCGAGCATAAAACGGCGCGCGTCGGCCAAAGAGGCCGGCGGCACGCCGATCTTGCGCGCCATGTCCTCCGCCTGTGCGTCGGTCAAGCCCACGACCGGATCGATGGCCACTTTGTGAATCTTGTCGGGACTCGAGGCGGCAACCTCTTCGATCTCCATGCCACCCTCCGAGCTCGCGATCAACGTGACACGCTGCGTGGAGCGATCGACGACCATGCCGACGTAGAGCTCCTTGCGGATATCGGCGCCCTCCTCCACCAGCAGCCGGCGCACCACGCGCCCCTGGGGACCGGTCTGATGCGTGACGAGAGTCATGCCGAGAATCTTCGAGGCATGCTCGTGGACCTCGGCGAGTGATCGAGCCACCTTCACACCGCCTGCCTTGCCGCGCCCGCCGGCATGGATCTGCGCCTTCACCACCCAGACCTTCCCGCCGAGCCCGCGTGCGGCCGCATCGGCCTCCGGCACCGAAAAGCAGGGCACGCCCCGAGGGGTCGCCACCCCGAACCTGCGCAGGATCTCTTTGCCTTGATACTCGTGAATGTTCATGGAGCAGGCCTCCGCATTCGCGCCGTCCAGGCGCGCTCCTTCCAGGCGAGATTATGCAGGGAGCATCGCTAGTGTGCACCGCTCAATCGCGGGTTAGGAGCCTGTCTGACAGACAGGCTCCTCACTTCCTCGATGCTCTTTTCCAGAAGCTTGGTCAGTGCGTACACGGCATCGAGGTGCGGAGTCGAGGTGTCGGTCAGTCGAGCGAGCTCGAGCACCGACCCCAGCAGGGCGTCCGTCTCGAGGGGGCGTGCGGCTTCGACGTCCTGAAGCATGGAGGTCTTGTGATGCCCGACGCGTTCCGCTCCGGCAATGCGCTTCTCGATGGGGACGCGGAAGCTAATGCCGAGCTTCTCGGCGACCTGTTGCGCTTCGCTCATCATCGCATGGGCGAGGGCACGGCTCGGCGAGTACTGGCAAATGCCCGCGAGTGTGGCGCGCGAGAGCGCGCTGATCGGATTGAACGTCAGGTTTCCCCAGAGCTTGAGCCAGATTTCCGCACGGATGTCGGCGAGCACCGGCGCCTGCAGCCCCGCTCGAACGAAGCACTCCGACACGCGCTTGACGCGCTCGCTCGAGCTCCCGTTCGGCTCGCCCACCGGGAAGCGATTTCCCTCGACGTGTCTGACGACTCCCGGCGAGAGGACCTCGGTCGCCGGGTATACCACACAGCCGATGATTCGCTCGCCGGGGATATGGGCGCCGATCACTCCATCGGGATCGACGCTCTCGATCCGAGTGCCTGCCAAGGCTCCGCCGTGCTCGTGGAAGTACCAAAAAGGAATCCCGTTCTGCATCGGCACGACGACCGTGTCCGGCCCGAAAAGCTTGGGCACTTCGGGAGCCACCGCCGCCACCTGGTACGCCTTCACGGCGAGAATCACCAGATCGTGCGGCCCGGCGGCCGCATAATCCTCGGTTGCGTTGACGTGCGCAGCGCTGAGCTCGCTGCCGTCGCTCATCACCAAGCGAATGCCGCGCGCCTTGAGGGCCTCGAGAGTCGTACCACGCGCGATGAAGGTCACCTCCTCACCGGCGTGCGCGAGCCGCCCGCCGAGGTAACCGCCGATCGCACCGACACCGATGATCGCAACCTTCAAATGACGCTCGTGCCCACGTTCGATCCGATCTTACGGCAAAGCGGCCGAGCGCGGAGACTCGATCAAGCGCTCTTCTTCCTCAGATGACCTTCTTCCGGCGCAGCGCTTCGATCTCTTTGGCTCCGTAGCCGAGCTCGGCGAGCACCTCGTCCGTGTGCTCGCCGAGGAGCGGCGAGCGCCTCACCTCGGTGGCACTGTCGCTCATCTTGATCGGGTTGCCGACCGTCAGGTGCTTGCCGCGCGTGGGATGATCGACCTCGACCACCGTGCCCGTCCGCCGCAGTGAGGGCTCGGCGGCAAGCTCCTCCATCGATAGGATCGGGCCGCAGGGAATATCGTGGGCGTTCAAGAGATCCATCGCTTCGAACTTGGTCTTCGTGACCGTCCACGCCTCGACCGCCGCGAATACCTCCTTGAGCCGGGGTAGACGCGCATCGGGTGTCGCGAAGTCCTTATGAGTGATCCATGACTCCTTGCCGATCACCCGGCAGATCTCCTTCCACACGGGAGCCTGAGCGATGAAGTACAGGTACGCGTTCGGATCGGTCTGCCAGCCCTTGCACTTGACGATCGTTCCGGGCTGCCCGCCGCCGGAGGCGTTGCCGGAGCGGGGTACCGCGCTGCCGAACTTGCCGTGCGGGTATTGCGGATACTCCTTCATGAGGCGGGTGCGCGCGAGGCGCTGCTGATCGCGCAACTTCACGCGGCAGAGGTTGAGCACCCCGTCCTGCATGGCCGCGAGCACCCGCTGCCCGCGGCCGGAAGTGTTGCGCTGATACAGAGCCGCGACGATGCCGAGCGCCAGATGCAGGCCCGTGCCGCTGTCGCCGATCTGCGCCCCGGTGATGAGCGGGGGTCCGTCGTCGAACCCGGTGGTCGATGCAGAGCCCCCCGCGCACTGCGCCACGTTCTCGTAGACCTTGCATTGCTCGTAGGGACCCGGACCGAAGCCCTTCACGGAGGCGAGGATCATACGCGGGTTGAGCTGTTGAATTCGCTCCCACGTAAATCCCATTCGATCGAGAGCGCCCGGCGCGAAGTTCTCCACGAGCACGTCGCAGCGCTCGACCAGCCTCTCCAGCACTTGCTTGCCCAGCTCGCTCTTGGTGTCGAGCGTGAGGGAGCGCTTGTTGTGGTTCAGCATCGTGAAATACAGGCTGTCGACGCCTGCAATGTCGCGCAGCTGCTCGCGCGTGATATCGCCGCTGCCGGCTTTCTCCACCTTGATCACGTCGGCGCCGAGCCAGGCAAGCAATTGCGTGCAGCTTGGCCCCGACTGCACGTGCGTGAAATCGAGAATACGAACACCGTCTAATGCTTTACCCATAGGTCGGTTCCAGGGCGGGGTTTACGGTTGCCATGGTCTTTCTTCGCTAGCTGCTCGAGCTCAACTGCGCCGCCGGGAATGCCTCGCGCGCCTTCGCAAAATGCCTCGCGCGCAGCGGCTTGAGCACGAACAGCGCGAGCAGCGCCGCCGCGACGTTGAAGGTCACGAACATCGTGAACAACGAGTTCCAGCCGTGCGCCCTGGCGAATTCGGTGAACGTTCCCACGAGGAGGGCCCCGGCGCCCTTCGCGGTGTACAGCATCCCCGCGTTGGCCGCCGCGTATTTCGAGCCGAAGCTGTCGCCTTGAGTCGCGGGGAATAGGCTGAAAATCTCGCCGTAGAGTCCGAAATACAGCGCCGTCGCCAGCACGAATACGGTGGGGCTCGCGCCTGTCTCGCTCAGGATCATGAGCGTGATCGCGCCGCCGAAGAATGCGATCGCCATGGTGTTCTCTCGACCGATGTGATCCGAGATCCAGCCGAAGAACGGTCTTCCGACACCGTCGAAGATACGATCGAGGGCCAGCGCAAAGGGTAAGGCCGCCGCGGTGATGCCGAGCAGATCCACTGGCACCTTGTCGACCTTCCAATCCTTGGCGATGGGGGCCATGGAGGCGGCCATCGTGAGGCCGCCCATGGCGATCAGCACGAACATCAAGTAGAGCACGTAGAACACGGGACTCCTCAGCACCTCGGTGGGCTTGTAGCCGTGAACCGTCGTGCTCGGCTTCGGGGCCTTTGCGAGCAGGCTCGCGGGCGGCGCGAGCAGGAGCCAGCCCAGGACGAACACGATGCCGCCCTGCAGGAGCCCGAACACGAGGAAGGCGCGCTCATAGCCCGAGGAATTGATCATGTTCGAGATCGGTACGATAGTGAGCGCGGCGCCGGCGCCGAAACCGGACGCGGTGAGCCCGGCCGCGATGCCGCGTCGGCCCGGAAACCACTTGAGTGCGTTGCCCACGCAGGTCCCGTAGACGCAGCCGGTGCCGATCCCAGCGATGACGGCGCCGCCCAGATAGAGCAGGGCGAGCGAGTCCGCAACCGAGTTGACGACCCACGCGATCGCAACGAGCATCCCACCGCCGAGCACGACCCACCGCGGACCCAGGCGGTCGACCAGATACCCTTCGACCGGAACCAGCCACGTCTCGATCGCCACGAACACCGTGAATGCGTACTGAATGGCTTTGCGTCCCCAATGATGGGCAGCATCGATGGGATCCACGAACAGCGTCCACCCGTACTGCAGATTGGCGACGCAGGCCATGCAAATGATCCCGATGACGAGCTGTGCCCACGGATTGGCGAACACCGAGGCGCGAACGCCTGCGCTCGTCGAAGCGGATTCAAACCGAGTCCAATTCACCACTCTCCCCAAGGATGCTCACAGACGGTTCCCGGCTTGTTTTCCCGGTGGTATACGGTATATGAGGGTAGATGAATGAATTTTTCAAGGAACCTGTCGAGAAGAGTATCCAAGCTGAGACTCAGTGACTCCCCTTAGTGACTCCCCTCTGTTTTGCAATATAGTACCCAGGGGTGTGCCGGCTTCGATCCGCGTATGACTTCCATCGCAAAATTCGTCCAACGGGCCGCTCCGGCGGCACCACTGTCGCTGGGCCTCTTGAATGCCACGAGTCTCAGGGATCAAGCACACGCCCTCCTGAAGAATGCCATCGCGGAAACCGACATCTACGACCCGCGGCAGGAGCTGCGTCTCGACGAGCGGCAACTCACGGCGGCCCTCGGCGTCAGCCGAACGCCCATTCGAGAGGCGTTGTCGCTCCTCGAACAGGAAGGCTTCATCCGCACGATCCCGCGGCGCGGTATCTACATCGTGCGAAAATCGAAGCGCGAGATCATCGAGATGATCCAGATGTGGGCGGCGCTCGAATCCATGGCCGCGCGGCTCGCGACCCTGCATGCCTCCGACGCCGGCATCGCTTCGCTGCGGCGCCTGTTCGATCAGTTCCAGAACTCACCGCCGGCAGAGCATCTCAGTGAATATTCCGACGCGAACATCGCCTTTCACACGGCGGTGATTGCCCTGGGCGGCTCGCAGACGATCATTGACGCCACGCGCAACCTGCTCATGCACGTGCGCGCGATTCGTCGGGCGACCATCATGCAGAACGACCGCGCCACGCGCTCGATCATCGATCACTTGAAGATCATCGAGGCGCTCGAGCGGCGCGACACCGAGCTCGCCGAGCGGCTCGCCCGCGAGCACACGCTCGACCTGGCCGCGCACGTCGAGCGCCATTGCGACTTTCTGGGCTGACGCTGCGCCGCCGGCATCGCTGCATCGACCTCGGAAGGTCGCTGCACTCGCCACCCCATGCATCCCCCGGCCTCATAATGAGACGCCCTTCGCCTTGCCCCGCCGAATCATGTGACGGAATCGTACCGGTGGCGAATACACATATTCCAAAATGCCTGGTCGGTCGCCGAGGGGGCGCCCGCGAGAGAATGGATGACCAGGCAGGCTGCAAACCGCTTTGTTTCTATCCCGCCCGAGGCGGCTGGCTCGACGAAGGGGTCGGGAGTGGCTGCGCACCCGCCGCGCCCAGCGAGCGGCCTGCCCGACGAACTCGCAGGCCTCGCCCGGCTCGCGTGTGCGAGCTGCCGAGCGCCGCTCGCCTCGATCGTCCTCATCGGTTGGGGTGAATCCTGGGCGGGTGCCGGCCCGCGGCCCGCATCCCGGCCCGATCGAGACCCCTTCTTTGAGCATGCCCTTCGGGCAAAGGACCTGTTCGAGGTGCGGGATGCCGCCCGCGACCAGCGCTTTCGGGCGGCTGCGCTCGGCAAAGGGCGGCGCGCTATTCGCGCCTATGCGGGATGCGCCCTGCGCACTGCGGATGGCGAAACCCTCGGCGTGCTCGCCATTTACGACACCACCGCTCGGCGCCTGACCGCCCCGCAACGCTCGCTCCTCACGGCATTGGCTCAGCAAGCGGTCGCGACCGCCACCCTGCGCTCGCGCCTCGCCGAGCTCGAGCTCCTGAGCGACGGGCACGCTCCCCCGGCTACCGCTCCGCCGGCCGTCACCCGGCCCGCCGCAACGCCGCCGAACTCACTGACCGCGCCCACTGCGGCGCTCGCCACGCCGGCGCAGGGCACCTCGGCATTTGCCCACGCATTGATCGAGAATGCGCCCGTCGCGGTCTATTACGTCGATGCCTCGACCGACCTCGCTTACGCCAATCCCGAATACCGACGAATGTTCGGCTTGCGGCCGGAGCAAAGCCCGAATGACTGGCCGCAGGGCGTGCATCCGGAGGACCGAGCGCACATCGAGAAGATCTGGGCGGATTTTTGCCGCCAGCCACGCTCGATGAGCTTCGAGTATCGCGCGATCAAGGGTGAGGACAGGGTGCGGTATTTTGCGGAGCAAGTGGTACCGGCACCCGAAGTCTCGGGCTTTGTCGGCACGATCAGCGATTTTACCGATCTCGTGCACGCCCGCGGCGATCTGCGCAAGGCCGAAACCTTGTTTCTCAACACCTTCGATCAGGCGCCGATCGGCATCGCCTACGCCGATCGCAGCCTCAAGCTCCTGCGTTTCAATGACTCGTTCTGTACGCATCTCGGATACGATCCGGCGGAGCTCGCAGGCCGCTCGCTCGAGGAGCTCACGCACCCCGAGGACGCGCACGCAGCGACCAAGGAGATCGATCGTCTCTGGAATGACGAAGTGCCCTACGTGGACATCGAGAAGCGCTACCGGCGCAAGGACGGGAGCTATCTCTGGGTGCGCACGACCACGGCGTTGGTACGCGACGGCAGCTGCGCGGACT
>DATHCO010000119.1:0-2073 GCA_035319505.1 Steroidobacteraceae bacterium
GAACCCATGAACTGGAGCGCGTCGGTCACCGTCAGGTTCAAGACCTCGGCGATGTTCTTGCCTTTGTACTGAATCTCCAGCGTGTCGCGATTGTAGCGGCGGCCGGCGCAGACCTCGCAAGTTACGTAAACGTCGGGCAGAAAGTGCATCTCGATCCGGATGATGCCGTCGCCCTGGCACGCTTCGCAGCGCCCGCCCTTGACGTTGAACGAAAAGCGCCCCGGCCCGTAACCGCGCATCCGGGCTTCCGGCAACTGTGCGAACAGATCGCGGATGTGGGTGAACAGCCCGGTGTAAGTCGCCGGATTCGATCGTGGAGTGCGGCCGATCGGGGTCTGATCGACGTGGATCGCCTTGTCGAGATGCTCCACGCCCTCGAGCGCGCGATGGGCGCCGGCGCGCTCGCGGCTGCGATTGAGCTTCTGCGCGAGCGCGCGATACAGCGTGTCGAGCACCAACGTGGATTTGCCCGAGCCTGACACGCCCGTCACGCAGGTAATCGCTCCGAGCGGGAAGGCCACCGTGAGATCGCGCAGATTGTTCTCGCGTGCGCCCTTCACCGTGAGCCATCGGCTGCCGACCGGACGGCGGCGGCTGGGGACCGGGATTTCGACTTCGCCTGAAAGGTACTTGCCGGTGAGCGAGGCGGGATTGCGCATCACTTCATCGGGCGTGCCCTGCGCGACCACCCAGCCGCCGCTGGCGCCCGCGCCAGGCCCCATATCGACGATATGGTCCGCTTCAAGCATCGTCTCGCGGTCGTGCTCGACCACCAGCACCGTGTTGCCGAGATCGCGCAGCCGCTTGAGCGTGGCGAGCAGGCGTGCGTTGTCGCGCTGATGGAGCCCGATCGAGGGCTCGTCCAGAATGTAAAGCACGCCCACCAGGCTTGAACCGATCTGCGTGGCAAGCCTGATCCGTTGGCCCTCGCCGCCCGAGAGGCTGCCCGAGGTGCGATCGAGCGTCAGGTAGTCGAGCCCCACGCCGGCCATGAAGTTCAGGCGCTCGCGAATCTCCTTCAGGATCAGGCGGGCGATTTCGGTCTCCTGGGGAGTCATCTTGGGCTCGGCGAAAAATGCTATCGCCTGCTTCACCGACATCGCGGTGACCTGGTTGATCGCCTTGCCGCCAAAGCGCACGAAGAGGCTCTCTTTCTTGAGCCGCGCGCCCTTGCAGGCGGGACACGGGCGCAGGTTCATGTAGGCTTCCAGAACTTCGCGCACCGCTTCGGACTCGCTCTCCTTGTAGCGGCGATCGAGCCATACCAGCACGCCCTCGAAGGGCCGCGCGTACTCGGTCTTGTGATGGCCGCGCTGGTAGGAAAATACGATCGGCTCCTCGCCGGAGCCCTGCAGAATCGCCTTGCGGACCTTGGGGGAGAGGATGCGCCAGGGCTGATCGAGGCTGAACTTGTAATGCGCGGCGAGCGATTCGAGTATCGGCTGAACGTAGTTCAGCGTCGCCCAGGGCGCGATCGCGCCGTCGGTGATGCTGAGGTCTTCGTTCTGCACCACCAGCTCGGGGTCGAAATACATTATCGAGCCGATGCCCGAGCATTCGGTGCAGGCGCCGTGCGGACTGTTGAAGGAGAACATCCGCGGCGTGATCTCCGGGTACGAAATTCCGCAGTCCACGCAGGCGAAGCGCTGGCTGAAGTAGATTCCCGCATCGTTCTTCGCGTCCGCGCGCTCGATCTTGAGCAGGTCCTGCCCGTGCTTGAAGGCCACTTCCAGCGAGTCGGAGAGCCGTTTTTCGATTCCGCGGCGAATCGCGAGCCGATCGACCATCACCTCGATCGTGTGGCGCTGGTTCTTGTTGAGCGCGATCTCCTCGCCCAGCTCGCGAACCGCGCCGTCGACCTTGACCCGCACGAAGCCCGCGCGGCGCAGGTCGCTCAGCTCCTTGCGATACTAGCCCTTGCGGTCCCGCACAATAGGCGCGAGCACGTGGATTCGCGTGCCCTCGGGCCAGCTCATGATCCGATCGACGATCTGCTGGATGCTCTGCTGGGAAATTTCACGGCCGCAGTTGTAGCAATGGGCGCGGCCCACGCGCGCGAACAGCAGACGCAGG
>DATHCO010000120.1:0-7818 GCA_035319505.1 Steroidobacteraceae bacterium
ATCCAGGGAGGATGCTGAAACGTGAGAAGAGAGCTACTGCCGGAAGACGTCGAGTTTGCGGTCAAGGGAGGATCGATCTACGGCTGCGGGGGCGGCGGCTTCGCCGACCACGGCCGCACGCTCGGCAACATCGCGACCGCGGTCGGGCGGCCTCAGCTGGTGAGCGTCGATGAGCTCGATCCCGATGCGCTGGTCGCGACCATGGCGGCGATCGGGGCTCCCGGTGGGCTGACCGACTGGGAGATGCGCGGCGTCGACTACCTGCGAGCCGTCGAGCTCCTGCAGGAGGCTTCCGAGCGGCCCGTCGTCGGTTTGATGATCGGCCAGAACGGGATGTCGAGCACCTTGAACGCCTGGTTGCCCGGAGCCGTGTTGGGTCTTGCCGTGGTCGATGCCGTCGGTGACCTGCGTGCGCATCCGACCGGTGACATGGGCTCGCTCGGCCTCGCGAATAGCCCCGAGCCGATGATCCAGACCGGAGCGGGAGGCAATCGCGATCGTGGGGCGTATCTCGAGGTCGTCCTGAGGGGCCCGACCGCACGCGTTTCGCCGGCGTTACGGACGGCGGCCAATGAGGCGGGCGGCTTCATTGCGAGTTGCCGCAACCCGATCCCCGTGCGCATGGTGACCGAGCGCGCGGTGCTCGGCGGAATCACTCAAGCGCTCGATGTGGGTCGGGCGATCGTGCGCGCCGAGCCGAAGGGCGGCGAGGCGGTCATCGAGGCCATTTGCGAGACTACGGCAGGGGCCATCATTGCGGCGGGCACGGTCGTCTCGACGCAGCTTGCCTATACCAAGGAAGCGTTCGATTGCGGCCGCATCGAGGTGCGCACGTCGAACGGGCGCATCGTCGCCCACGTGCTCAACGAATACATGGCGCTCGAGCGGGACGGAGCAAGAATCGCGACCTATCCCGACGTGATCACGACGCTGACGCCCGAGGGAGTCCCGGTGAGCGCCGCCCGCTTGAGGGAGGGCACGCCCGTGCGGATCCTGCACGTGCCCAAGGAGCGGCTTGCGCTCTCCGCGAGCGTCCTCGACCCATCGGTCTACCCGCCGGTCGAGCGTGCACTCGGAATCGATATCGCGCGCTATGCGCTAGAGGGAGTCGAGCGCTCGGGGGTCCGCACGTGAGCGAGCCTCGCACCTACGCCACGGACGGTAAGGGCCTGCGCTGCCGCGGCTGGCGACAAGAGGGGCTGCTTCGTCTGCTCGAGAACGTGCTCGCGGTCGCAGAGGACCCGGAGCACCTCGTCGTGTATGCGGCGCTCGGCAAGGCGGCGCGCAACAAACCCGCCTACGACGCCATCGTGCGCGCGCTCAAGCAGCTCTGCGATGATGAGACGCTGATCATTCAGTCGGGCAAGCCCATTGCAGTGCTCACCACGCATGCCCGGGCGCCTCTCGTCCTGATGGCAAATTGCAACCTCGTCGGCCGCTGGGCGAACGAGGAGGTGTTCTACGACCTCGAGCAGCGCGGCCTCATCTGCTGGGGCGGCTTGACCGCGGGTTGCTGGCAGTACATCGGTTCACAGGGCGTGCTACAAGGCACGTACGAGATTCTTGCGCGTGTGGCCGCTCGCTTGGGCGCCGCAGACCTGCGTGGCCGTTTCTTCCTCACCGCAGGGCTCGGCGGCATGGGATCCGCCCAGCCGCGCGCCGCATCGATGCTCGGGGCCGCGAGCCTCGTGGTCGAGGTCGACGCCGAGCGAGCGGCGAAGCGGCTCAAGTCGGGCGCAGTCGATGCGCTCACCGAATCGCTGCCCGAGGCGCTCGCCGGAATCGAGCGCGCAAGATCCGAGCGTCGCGCCTGGTCGGTCGCGCTCGTCGCCAATGCAGCCGACGTGTTTCCGGCGATCGCGCGCGGATCGCTCCGCCCGGACATCGTCACCGACCAAACCGCGGCGCATGATCTGCTCTACGGGTATGTGCCGCAGGGCTACACACCCGCGGATGTACGCCGGCAGCGCTCGCGGAATCCCGCAGAGCTCACCGCCGCCGGCCTGCGCTCGATCGGCTTGCACGTGCGGGCCATGCTCGAGCTCAAGGACGCAGGCGCCATCGTCTTCGACAACGGCAATCTGATCCGCAGCCAGGCGGCGCGGGCCGGCGTCGCTCGCGCCTTCGAGATTCCGATATTCACGGAGGCTTTCCTGCGGCCGCTGTTCTGCGAAGGCATCGGACCCTTTCGGTGGATCGCGCTGTCCGGAGACGCTGCGGACATTCGCGCCATCGACGATCATCTACTGAAGGCCTTCGCGCAGGATCCATCCATCACGAACTGGATCCGCGTCGCCCGCGAGGCAGTGCCCTTCGAGGGATTGCCGGCACGCATCGCCTGGCTCGGTCACGGTGCTCGCACGGCGCTCGGCCTCGCAGTCAACGACATGGTGCGCAGCCGCACCCTCAAGGGGCCGATCGCCTTCACACGCGATCACCTGGACGCCGGCGCCATGACGCATCCGAAGATCATGACCGAGAATCTGCGCGACGGGAGCGATGCGATCACCGACTGGCCGCTCCTCGACGCCCTGGTGAACTGCGCCTCGCAGGCAGATCTGGTCGCGATTCATTCCGGCGGCGGCGGGTACGCCGGCTACATGACGAGCGCGGGCGTGACCGTGATCGCGGACGGCACGAGCGCCGCCGAGGAGCGCTTGCGCCTCACGCTGACGAACGACACATCGCTCGGCGTGCTGCGCTATGCCGACGCCGGCTACGAGGCAGCCGTTGAGGCCGCCGAGAAGGCCGGCTTGCACCGGCTCTGATCGTGCGTGACCCTGCATCGGCGAGCCATTCGCTCCGGGGCGAGCTGGCAGCGGTCGAGACAGAGGCGGCGACTGCCGGGACTGCGTCGCTCCCGCCCAAGACCCTGTTCGGTCAGCCGCGAGGCCTCGCAACGCTGTTCTTCACCGAGATGTGGGAGCGGTTCACGTATTACGGGATGCGTGCGATCCTCACCCTGTTCATGGTCGGCGCCGTCTCCGAGGGCGGGCTCGGCATCGACGATAAGACCGCGAGCTCCATCTTCGGGCTGTTCGTCGCGGCCTCCTACCTGCTCTCGCTCCTCGGCGGCTGGATCGCCGATACCCTGACGGGTGCACAGCGGGCGGTCGTGGCGGGAGGCGTGCTCATCACGCTCGGCAATGCGATGCTGGCCTCCGGCACCCCGCAGGTGTTCTTTGTCGGCCTCGTCTTCGTCGCTTTCGGTGTGGGATTGCTCAAGCCCAACGTGAGCTGTCTGGTCGCCGGCCTCTACCCTCAAGGCGGATCGCAGCGCGATGCGGGCTTCTCGCTCTTTTACATGGGCATCAACGTGGGGGCGCTCCTCGGTGCGTTCTGTGTGCCGCTTTTCGCAGCACGATTCGGCTGGCACTTCGGATTTGCTCTGCCCGCCGCCGGCATGCTCTTGGGTCTCGCGCAGTTCCTGTTGACGCGCCGCTATTTGGGCGCCCCGGATGCGCGCAGCGCCGCCCTGCGTTCCTGGCTGCCCGTCATCGCGATCGCCGCCGCGGTCGTTCTCTGCGCCGCATTGGCGCTCACCCATCGCATCCGCATCGATCCCGTCGCTGCCGCGCGCGCGGCCTCCTGGCTGATCGGATTGCTCGCGGCGGCCTACTTCGTGTATCTCTTGTTCCTGGCGAGGCTATCCCGCATCGAGCGCAGCCGCGTCGTGGTGATGCTCGCATTGTTCGTCGCGGGCACCATCTACTATGCCGGCCAGGAGCAGACCGGGACATCGCTCACGCTGTTCGCCGAGCGCTACACGGACCGCCGAGTTCTGGGCTGGGAAATACCGGCGGGAATGCTGCAGGGTGTGAGCTCGGTGTACATCATCGCCTTCGCCCCGCTCTTCAGCGCGCTATGGCTCGGCCTCGGCCGTCGCGGCCGCGACCCCTCCACGCCCGTCAAGTTCGCCTCAGGACTCGCCATGATGGGTCTTGGCTTCCTGGTGATGTATGTCGCCTGCCGCTATGTGTTGGCGGGCCAGAAGGTGTTGCCGACCTGGCTGGCGCTCTGCTACCTCGTGCAGATGTGGGGGGATTTGTGCCTGGGTCCGGTCGGCCTGTCCTCCATGACCAAGCTCGCGCCTCCGCGTTTCGTCGGGCAGGTCATGGGCGTGTGGTTCCTGTCGCTCGCGCTCGGCAACAATCTCGCCGGGCAGCTCGCCGGAGAATACGACTCGACGCATCTCGCCTCGCTCCCGGCGCTTTTCCTGAAGACCTTCGAGTGGGGTGTCGTCGCCGCGGCGCTGCTGCTGCTGCTCACGCCCTGGCTCAAGCGGCTCATGGCAGGTGTCAGGTGACCGGCCCGACTCCCGAGCGCGCTCGTTCGCACAGGGACCAGCGACAGCGCGCTCGTCCACTGTACCCGCCTGCGGTGCCGTTCATCGAGCGCGCGATCCCTCCGTACGAGATGCTCGATGAAGAAGCGCTCATCGCCGTCGAGCGCCACGCCGATCTCATTCTTCAAGAGGTCGGCATGGAGATCCGTGGCGACGGCCGCGCGATTTCTTTGTGGAAGCAAGCCGGCGCCGACATCGAGGGCGAATCGCGCGTGCGCGTTCCCTCAGGCCTCGCGCGCGAGATCGTGAAGCGATCCGCGCCCGCGGCGTTCGTCCAGCATGCACGCAATCCCGCGCGGTCGGTGACCGTGGGAGGGCGCGCCACGGTGTTTGCGCCCGCCTATGGTCCGCCGTTCGTCAGCGACGCCGAGCATGGACGCCGCTACGCCACGCTCGAGGACTTTCGCAACTTCGTGAAGCTCGCGTACCTGACTCCGTGGCTGCACCACTCGGGCGGCACCGTGTGCGAGCCCACCGACATCGCCGTCAACAAGCGCCATCTCGACATGCTCTATGCGCACATGACGCTCTCGGACAAGGCTTTCATGGGGTCCGTGACCACTGCCGCGCGCGCGCAGGATTCGATCGAGATGTGCCGGATCCTCTTCGGTGCGGATTTCGTCGACCGTCACTGCGTCATCCTCGGCAATGTCAACGTGAACTCGCCCCTGGTTCTGGACGGCGAGGCGAGCCGCGTGATCCGCACCTACGCCGCCGCCAACCAGGCTCCGGTGTGTGTGCCCTTCATCCTCGGCGGCGCGATGGGACCGGTGACCACGGCGGGAGGGCTGGCACAATGCTTCGCGGAAGCCGTTTTCTGTGTCGCCCTGGGCCAGCTCGAGCGACCGGGCTCTCCGGTCATTCTCGGCAATTTCCTGTCATCGATGTCGCTCAAGAGCGGCGCGCCGACCTTCGGCACGCCCGAGCCGCCGCTCGCGTATTTTGCGATCGGGCAGCTCGCGCGGCGCCTCGGGGTGCCGCTGCGCTGCGGCGGGAATCTCTGCGCCTCGAAGCTTCCCGACGCGCAAGCGGCGTACGAGAGCGCAAGCTCCATGTGGCCCGCCTTCCTCGCCGGCGCGAATTTCATCTTGCACTCGGCGGGATGGCTCGAAGCGGGCCTGGTGATGTCTTACGAGAAATTCGTCATGGATGTCGAGCAATGCGGCGCGTTGCACGTCGTCGGCCGCGGCCTCGTCCTCGACGACAACGGCTTCGCGCTCGATGCCTTTCGCGAAGTGGGCCCCGGCAATCATTTCCTCGGCTCCGCGCACACGATGCGCAACTACGAGACCGCCTTCTTCGATTTCGAGCTGTCGGACAACAATTCCTTCGAGCAATGGACGCAAGAGGGGTCGCACGACATCGTCTGGCGCGCGAATCGCAAGTGGAAGTCGCTCCTCGAGAGCTACCGGGCGCCGCCTCTGGATCCGGCCAAGGAGGAGGCGCTCTCGGCCTTCATCGCCGAGCGCAAGGCCTCGTTGCCCGATGTGAATTACTGAGGTCGCTGCGCGACGCGAACCGGCCGCGACTCGCGACACTACAGCCTCGCGACGAGCCGCTCGGCGACCCAGCGGTGGAAGTGGTGGGTCGGCTCGTCCATGACGGGCGAGAAGACCCCGCCGCGATAGCCCGGTGAAGCGCGCCCCGCCTGCATGCCCTCGACCGCGAACACGTCCTCGCTGAACACGACTCGCCAGGCGGCCTGCGTGGCTGCCCGGCAAGCACTGTAGCGGTCGGCGACGGCGCCATCGTCGACGTAGAAAATTCGCACCTCTTCGCGCGTGCGGTCGGGAGCGAGCGGCGTGAGAATGATCGCAAAGACATGGTCCGCCTGAAAGCCGAGCAACACGTTCGGATAGAGCGTGGGGTATTCGGCGACGTGCACTTGCTCGGCGGGCCAATCCGGAAAGCGCGGTAGATTCGCGCCCGCGACGACGCTGCCGCGATACGCCTTGGATCCTTGGCCGGCGAAATCCGTGGCGTCGAGGAAGCAATAGTGATCCTCGAGCTTGGAGTAGCTATTCAAGGCGGGATGAACCCACGGCAGGTGATACGCCTCGCAGTAGTTCTCGACGGCGAGTTTCCAGTTGCAACGCACATCGAGGGTGAGATGGGAGTCCGTGATGCCGGGGCGGATGCGCGACCAGCCCTGCGCTCCGAGGAGGCGTGCCGCGCGCTCGGCGAGCGGCGCAATGTGTCGCTCGAAGTCGGGCGCATCGGCGCTCAAGTTGATGAACAGCACGCCCATGAAGAGCGCACTCCTCACCTCCTTGAGGCCGTGGTCGGCATTCACGAACCCCTCGCAGCTGTGCTGATTGACGCCGCCGATGTGCGGTGTTGCCTTGAGATCGCCGTTCGTCGCGTACGACCAGCAGTGATAGCGGCAGGTGATGAGCCCCGCTACCTCGCTCGGCTCCGCCACGAGCCGCATGCCCCGATGGCTGCAGACGTTGTGAAACACGCGCAGCACCCCCGCCCGATCGCGCGTGACGAGGAGAGGCAGGCCCATGAACTCGAAGGGGCTGGCGAAGGGCTTGTCGGGCAGCGAATCGGCAAAGGCGAGCGCCGCCCAGGTGCGGCCGACGACCTCGTCTCGCTCGAAGCGGAAGTACTCCGAGCTCGTGTACACCGCGTTCGGCAAGCCGCTCGCCCGCTCGATCGGCTGCAGCACCTCGCGCAGGCGCTCGCGGCTGATTTCAGTCCCATTCACGTGCAGAAGTTCACCACGCTCGAGGGTCGCACGCAACCGGTTATGGCACACTAGCGCCTGGAGGGCTGGGATGCCGCGCTACGAATCCGATCTGCCGCACCAGGTCCACGAGATCGAGAACCTCTGGATCACGATGTCCGATGGCTGCCGTCTCGGCGCGCGCATCTTCATGCCCGAAGGTGCGCCGCGCGCGCCCGTTCCGGCGATCCTCGAGTACATCCCCTATCGCAAGCGCGACTTCATGCGTCGCCGCGACGAGGGCATGCATCGCTGGTTTGCGGGCATGGGCTACGCGGTCGCGCGTGTCGACATGCGCGGGTCCGGCGAGTCGGATGGCATCTTGCACGATGAGTATCTCCCGCAGGAGCAGGACGACGCCCTCGAGGTCATCGACTGGCTCAGCCGGCAACCCTGGTGCTCCGGAAGTGTCGGGATGATGGGGAAATCCTGGGGCGCGTTCAATTCGCTGCAGGTGGCCTCCCGCCGGCCCGAGGCGCTCAAGGCAATCATCGCCGTCATGGGAACGGACGACCGCTTCGCCGAGGACGTGCACTATTCCGGTGGCTGTCTCCTCAACGACAATTTCTGGTGGGGCTGCATCATGCAAATCTTCAACGCGCGCCCGCCGGATCCGGAGATCGTCGGTGAACGCTGGCGCGAGATGTGGGTCGCGCGGCTCGAGTGCGAGCAATTCTGGCCCCACTTGTGGCTCGAGCACCCGCGCGTGGACAAGTACTGGAAGCACGGATCGGTGTGCTTCGAT
>DATHCO010000121.1:0-2528 GCA_035319505.1 Steroidobacteraceae bacterium
CCCGTCGAAGCCGAGGAACGACAGCACGGCGATCGAGGTGGCACCGACGATCGTTGCCATCGAGAACACCGCGGGATCGTACACGGGCTTGAGCGTCAAGGAGCCCGCGCCCTGCCCGCGATGCAGGGCCACGAGGCCGGCACTTACGAAGAGCGCCAAAGTCGCGATCTCGAGGGCGAGGATACAGAGATTGACGCGCGCGCTGAGCCGCACACCCACGAAATTCACCGCGGCGTTGAAGGTCACGAACGAGAGGAGCCAGATCCAATCGGGGACTACCGGAAAGAGCGGCCGCAGGGCCACTGCACTCACCAGATACAGGAGCGATGGCACCAGAATGTAGTCGAGCAGGATCAACCAGCCGGCGAAGAAGCCCGCCACCTCGTGGAGTCCGCGCCCGACGTACGAGTACACGGAGCCCGCCAGCGGGAAGGCTCGGGACATGGATGCATAGCTCATGGCCGTGAAGAACATCCCGGTAAGGCCGACGAGGTAGGCGAGCGGCACCATGCCTTTCGCATCCCGGAAAACGAAGCCGAACACGGCAAACGGCGCGATCGGCACCATGAACACCATGCCGTAGACGATGAGGTCCCAGACCGTGAGGGTGCGGCGGAGCTCTTGCCGGTAACCGAAATTCTCGACGCTCGCCGCGCTTTTCGCGATCTCGTCGCTCACGGCTGGTCCGTGACCCGGCGTGCAAAGCGACGCAACGCCTGCTCGCGCTCGATGACTTCCTTGTTGGGCCCCAGGAATTCCAGCATCGCAGCCCCGCGCGTGGAATGCTCCGCAATGACCTTGATGGCGACGAGCGTGGGCGTCGCGAGCAAAATCCCGGGAATGCCCCAGAACATGCCGCCGAACCACAGGGCGAGAAACACGACCAAGGGATTCACGGCGAGCCGGCGGCCGACCAGCAAGGGTTGCACGATCTGGCCCTCGATCGTCGTCAATACCAGGTAGCTTCCGGCGACGCCCAGGATCCGGCCGAGGCTCGTGAAGGAGACCACCGCCACCACGGTCAGCACGAGGAGCGTCGTGGCCGATCCGGCATAGGGGATGAAATTCAGCAGCGCCGCCATGACCCCCCACAGATAAGGCGTCGGCATGCCCCAGCCGATCATCACCGCGGTCGTTGCCAAGCCCAAGCCCACGTTGATGAGCGCGGTTGTCAGGTAGAACCGGCCAACCTCGGCCCTCACGCGTTCGATGAGATTGAGCACATGCCCCGCATGCAAATCGTCGACGAACGCCGCGGTCATGCGCGCCATCATGGGCGGTCCGCCGGCGAGCAGGAACAGGGTCAGGATCACGAAGGTCACCGGACCCACGATCGCCTCACGCGTGACGTCGAACAGGATCTGCGTGCCACTTTGCTCGGGGATGGCGACGGCGGGCCGCGGCGAGGGTGCTCCCGAGCGGGGCGCGCCCATGGTCTCGGCACTGTTGCGCAACTCCTCGATGTGCTGCATCAGCCGAGCGATCGGCGTGATCCTCTGCTTGATCGTTTGCAGGGTTTGAGGAGCTGCTGCGAACCATTGCTGCGCCGGCACCCAGAGCCTCTCGATCGAGGCCCCCACGATGGCAAGGGCAATCACGAGGATCAGAATCGCACTGACGCTTCGCGGAACATGCAGGCGGTGCAGAGCTTCGACGGGGCTCGAAAGCACGAGCGCGACCAGCAAGGAAAGTGCGATTGGCACGAACGCAGCATGCGCCTCGTAGAGCAAGAGGCCGAGTGCACCCCACACGATGAGCTTTGCCGCCGTGACCGACTTCGCGCTGGTGACGGGCGGTGCCTGAATCGGCTCTGAAACGAGTCTGGGCTTCTCGGTGTACACGACATCGTCCCTGGGACGATTGTCGCGAAAATCGGCGCCAAACAAAAGGCGTGGCGGCGACCCGCACGCGGGTCTAGGGGACCCGACCGCAGCGGTGCAGCTCGATGACAGTCGATTGATTGGCGAGCCGGTACACGGCCACGTAATCGACGCCTACGGCTAGCTTGACTCCGGTGAGGTTGGGATAGACCTTGAATTGCTCGTCGCGCCCGAGATCCGTCTCGCTCGGCTGCCGGAGCCTCTTGCGATACCAGGCTCTCACGATCGCGAGCGAATCGGCGGTGGAGCCGGTGAAGCGGGCACACCAGCGACCGAGGGCCTCGACTCGATAGACCCCGTCCATTGCGGCGCTCGTGAGGTTGGGGTAGGTGGGCAGTCCGGTCAGATTCTCGATCGAAGGAGGGGCCGCGCCTCGCGCGGTCAAGGCCGAAAGCGCCGCCCACGTCGCTATCGCCAGGCTCGCCGCAACGCCGGCTGACCGCCTGCCTCGCCCGGTGTCCTCTTTCGCAGCTCGCATAGGCCCTCACACGGCACTTATCCGTTCCCAGTGTCCTGAATCAGAAATTCGCCGGCATTCGAACGCCGCGGCGCCCCGCCCGCTGCGTTGCTCCTCCCTTGAATACGCTAAAGTATTCGCGGTCGTCGCGCCTTGCGGTCGGGCCGCGGCGGCGCTCTCGGTGCACGGCG
>DATHCO010000122.1:0-2224 GCA_035319505.1 Steroidobacteraceae bacterium
AGCCCATTGCGACCTACGGGCTGATTCGCGAGAAGATCGCGCAGATGGCCGTCGAGTGCTTCGCCGCCGAGAGCGTCGTGTGGATGGTCGCCCACTACATCGATGCCGGCTTCGACGACTACTCGGTCGAGGCGGCGATCAGCAAGGTGTACGCGAGCGAGGCCATCCAGCGCGCCGCGTACGAGGCGTTGCAGATCGCGGCCGGCGCCGGGTTCATGCGCAATCTGCCCTACGAGCAGGCCGTGCGCGACTGCCGGATTCTGTCGATATTCGAGGGCACCAACGAGGTGTTGCGCCTGTACATCGCGCTCTCCGGGCTCAAGGAGCTGGGCAAGTCGCTCGCCGAGCTCAGGACTGCGGTCGACGAGATCTTCAATAATCCGATCAAAGGTTTCGGGGTACTCACCGATTACGCCGAGAGGCGCCTGACTCATGTGACCGGGGTGGGCCGCGACAAGATCGTCGGGAAGATACCCTCGGCGCTGCGCGAAGCGACGTCGATTTACGAGAAATACACGGTGGAGCTCGCCAAGGCGTCGGATTTCTTGCTGCGCAAGTACGGTAAGAGCATCGCGGGGCGGCAGCATGCGCTCAAGCGCGTGGCAGACATGACGATTGATTTATTCGTGGGGCTTTGCGTATTGTCACGGGCGACCTCGCTTGCAACCGAGGCGGGCGATGCGGGCAAGCGTGCCGTCGGTATCGCGCACGCGTTCGCGCGCCAGGCGAAGCGCCGCATGGCGAACAACGTGCGCCGAATCGAGCGCAACGAGGACGAAGAGATGGAGCTCTTGGCGGGGTTCGTCTTGGACAGTGGAAGTTATCCATGGGACATCGATTAGATGAGCATGTCTCTCGAAGAGAGATACACCGAAGCGGATTCTTGGCTTACTCCAGGCCGGGTGCTGTGGTTGCTCGGGGTCGTCGGCGCCGCGGTCGTCGCGGTGCTCGCCGTGCGTTTGACGCACGCGATCGCGGCTCGGCATATCGTGACGAGCAAGCTCGGCGTGCCGACGGTATCGGTAACCGAGGTCGGCCGAAGCGCTCTGCCGATGACCGTGAGCATCATCGGCACGATCGCGGCACGCTACGATACCCCGATCGGCGTCGAGGGCGACGGCGGCAGGGTCGCAGCCCTCTATGTCGAGGCAGGCGATCACGTGAAGCGAGGTCAGGTACTGGCGCGGCTCGACACCTCGGTGCTGCAGCCGCAAGTCGCCAACCTCGAAGCGGCACTGGAGCTCGCAAAGGCGGAAGCGGATCTCGCGGCGGCGGAATACCGCCGCGCGGTCACCGTGGGCGCCGCAGGCGCCTTGTCGGCCGAGGAGACCGAGCGGCGCCGCTCGAGCTCCGTGACCGCAGCCGCCAAGGTTAAAGTGGCCGCGGCCCAGTTGGCCGAGGCCCAGGCGCGCCTCGCACGCGCCGAGGTGCGGGCGCCGGCCGATGGCGAGATCCTCACCCGCACGGTCGAGATAGGACAGACGGCGACGTCGGGAAGCACCTTGTTTCGTTTGGCCGAGGGCGCCGAAGTCGAGTTGCGCGGCGACGTGGCGGAGCAGGACCTGCCGCTCCTGCGCGTGGGTCAGTCGGTGAATGTGCGCTTGACCGGGAGCTCTGCGGTCTACGCCGGTCATGTTCGCCTGCTGGGCGCCGTCATCGATCCGGAGACTCGCTTGGGGTCGGTGCGGGTCTCGCTCGCGCCGGATCCCAACTTGCGTCCCGGCGCGTTTGCTCGCGCCGAGGTGACGGTGAGCAACAGCGCGCGCATCGTGCTGCCGCAAACCGCCGTGCTCACCGACGACAAGGGGAGCTACGTGTTGATCGTCAACGGCCAAAACAAGGTGGAGCGGCGGGCCGTGCACGTCTCCGGAATCGTGGACAAGGGCGTGACGATCGGCGACGGCCTCACCGGAGAGGAGCACGTGGTCGCTACCGCCGGAGCATTCCTGCAGGAGGGGGAGGTGGTCAGGCCGGTGTTGAAGAGCACAGGATAGCCCGTGAAGAACATCTCCGCGTGGGCCATTCGCCATCCGATCACTCCGATCGTGCTGTTCGTGGTGTTGTTCTTCTTGGGGGTAGTCGCCTTCATCCGCCTGCCCATCAGTCTCACTCCGGATATCTCCTTTCCTCTGGTGAGCGTCACCATCGCGCAGCCGGGTGCGGCGCCCACCGAGCTCGAGACGCAGATCGCGCAAAAGGTCGAGGGGTCGATCGCAGGCATCGG
>DATHCO010000123.1:0-26983 GCA_035319505.1 Steroidobacteraceae bacterium
GTGATTGTGCACCCGATAGGCGATCGCGCGGTCATTGAACAGAGACGCATAGACCTCGTGGATCGAGCGCAGCAGCGGCTCCTCGCCACGCACGTTCAAAAAGGTCTCCTGCTGGCCGGCGAAGGAAGCCTCCGGCAAATCCTCGGCGGTGGCGGAGGAGCGCACCGCAACCGCGAGCTCCTCGCCGCCGCCGAGCTTGCGCCACGACTGGAGAATCTCGTTTCGGAACCGCTGCGAGAACGGCGCCGCGAGCACCCAGCCGCGAATCTGCTTGCCGACGGCGGCGAGCCGCTCGACATCGTCCACATCGAGGGTTTCGAGCGCTTGACGGATGCGCTCGTCCAGGCGGCCTTGCGCGAGGAAATCCCGGTAGGCGTGAGCAGTGGTCGCGAATCCGCCGGGAACGGATACCCCCATTCCCGCGAGCCGCGAGATCATTTCGCCGATCGAGGCGTTCTTGCCGCCCACCAGCTCGATGTCCTTGATCTGGAGCTCCTCAAACGGAATGATGTAGCGATTCATGCTTGTCCGAAGATAGGTTAAGTGAAACACTTCCCTGCAGGGCTGCACCGCCTAATGGAAATGACGTGATCAAACGAACCGTGTTTTTTGTCTCAGACCAGACTGGCATCACCGCGGAGACGATGGGGCATAGCCTTATGACACAGTTCGACGGCATCGAATTTCGACAGGTGACTGTGCCATTTATCTCCACGGTTGACAAGGCAAAGGAAGCGGTGCGCAAGATCGATCTGGTCGCCAAGCACGAAGGCGTGAGACCGATCATTTTTTCGACCTTGGTGCAGGAAGATGTGCGCAATGTCGTACGCGGGAGCGCGGGCTTTTTCCTCGACTTCTTCGATCCCTTCCTAGCACCGCTCGAGAACGAGCTCAAAACGCTTTCGTCCCATGTGATGAGCCGGACTCATCGGATGGCCGACACGCATTCCTACGCCTTGCGCATCGATGCAACGAATTTCGCGCTCGCCAATGACGACGGCTCCGTGGTGCGCGACTACGAGCGCGCCGACGTCATCTTGATCGGCGTGTCGCGCTCGGGGAAAACGCCAACGTGTCTGTATCTGGCGATGCAATATGGGATCTTCGCCGCCAATTATCCGTTGACCGAGGACGATCTGGAGTCGAGAAAGCTTCCGCGCGGCCTCGAATTGCACACGCGCAAGCTCTTCGGGCTCACGATCAAGCCGGACCGTCTGCAGCAAATCCGCAACGAACGGCGTCCCGATAGCCGCTATGCCTCGCCGCGTCAAGTCGCCTTCGAAGTGCGCGCGGCGGAGTCCTTGTTCGAGCGGCACGGCATTCCCGCGATCGATGTCACGGAATGTTCCATCGAGGAGATATCGACGAGAATTCTCGACCGCACCGGGATCGAGCGACGACTGCGTCCCTGACAAGCCGTACGTGCATGGTATAGTCGCAGCATGATCGCCGATCAATGGTGCAGGACCTCTTGGCGGGCTCGCCCGGCGAGCTTCGTGAGCCTCATGACGCTCTACGAGAGCAATTTTCTAAGGCTCCGCTGGCTCGCGAGCGATTTGCGCTCGATCGAGGCGCGCTGCGTGTCCTGCGTTGCCTCGGACTGTGATCTCTATCTCACGCCGCTCGAGCTTTGCCGCTATACGAGTGTGTTTCGGCTCACGTATGAGTTCGACGACGAGGGCGGTGTGCGCGTGCGCGATCCAGATCTCGAAGTGTGCGTGTATCACGATGCGCGGCTTGCCGAAGTTCGTAGCTTCATGGGCTTCCGTCGTCATCCCGAGCTCGCCAAGCTCGAATCCGGACTCAAGCGTGAACTGGATCAGCGCTGGACCCGAAACATGATGTTAAACAAGTGGCTTGAATACTGCGCCGAGCGGGGCCATCACTTCTAGTGGGTAGAAACCCCCGTTGGAGTCCCGCAAGCCGAAGCTGATGGGCGGGACATTGATCGATAAGCTAAGCTTTCTCAAGGGGGGATCAGACGGGGGAGGCGTGAGCGCCGACGAAGAGCGGCTCATGCAGCTCTTCCAGAATCGCGCGGGTCTGAAGAAGGCGTACGGCGATCTCAAGGACGAGTTTCACCTCCTGCGCGATAAGCTGAAGCAGCAGGAGGGCGCGACCATCCGAGTGCAGGAGCAATTGGACGCGCTCGGGGATCTGCTCGCCGATCCGCGCACCGGCTTCTGCGCGCTCGTGTTCTTCCAGCTGCGCGGGCTGTGGAAGACCTGCCAGCAACAACTCGCTGCGTTCGCGACTGATCTCACGCGCCAGCAGGAGGCGCGCGAGGCGGCCAAGCACAAAGCCGAATGTGAAGAGGCCAAGAACGCGCAGCTCGCCGATGTGGATCGGCGCCTGCAGGCCGCGGCGGCGGAGGCCGACCGGCAACGCGAGAGCTTGGCGGCCGCGCAAAACGAGCTCGCGCGCCTCACCGCGTTCTGGCACTACTTCAAGCGCCGCCGGCGCCAGAAGTCGCTGGAGGCCCTGCGCCAGGGCGTGGTGGTGGCCGACGCCGCGGTCGGGGACCTGCATGCCGAGAGGAGCGCGATCGCGGGCCAGGCGTTGGCGGAATTTGCGGGCATCTCCTTGAGCGCCCGGCGCAACATCAACCTCGCCATCATCAGCTATGCGGAGGCGCTTTGCGAGCACGTGGACGCGTTCGCATTGACGGCCCGCGCCAAGGAGGCCCAGGCGCGCCGAGTTCATGAGATGAGCTTCGGCGCGCGGGCGGACTGCGAAGGCTACATGCAGCGCGTACAAAAGGCGCTCGTCGACATCGCCAATCACAGAGATCTCATGACGGGGGTCAAGGCCAAGTGGGAGAGGCTGCGCGCCACGTGCGAGTACCGAAATTCCGCCGACACCGTGCCGACCGCGGACTCGATCGCGGCAGCCAACACCGCGGCCTCGGCGAGCTGGAATGTCCTCGCCGAGGACTACTGGGACCTCTACAACGTGCTGCTGCGCTGAGGCTTCAGTGCAGCTCGGTGCGCCGCGCCTGCGTCGGGCCGACCTTGCGCGCGGCCACTACCGCGAGATCGGCCGCGATTTGCGTCGTCTCGTCGAGTATGACGCTCGCGGCGGTATCATCCTTGATCTCCTCCAATGTTTTCGCGAGCGGCATGTCGTGCGCCGCGCGCCAGGCGTTCTCGCGCGCGAGGCGCTCGCTTTCCTGGCGTTTGCGATCGGCCTCGCGCGTCTTCAAGTTGAGCGACAGCGTCTTCTGACTACGCATCGTATCGAGCGCGGTGATGTCCTCGCGCAAGTAGCGAAAATCGGCGCTGTCGGCGGTGCGTTCATCGTGCAATTTTTGCAACGTCACGGTCGCCGGCTTCAAGTCCCCTTCGACCTTGAAGACCGCCGGCTCGATGTGATCCCAGGGCAGGGCGCGATCGCGCGTGCTCTCGCCGACCTCGCTCGCATCGATGAGCGAGGGAAGAGCGATGTCGGGGGTGACACCGCGGTCCTGGGTGCTCTCGCCCGTGATCCGATAATATTTGCCGATCGTCACGTTGAGCTGTCCGAGCTCGGGCTTGCGCCCGAAAATGCTGTAATTGAGCGGATGCGCATTTTGCACCGTGCCCTTGCCGTAGGTCTGCTGCCCGACGATCAGCCCGCGCCCGTAGTCCTGGATCGCGCCGGCGAAGATCTCGGAGGCCGAGGCGCTGAATCGATCCACCAGCACGATCAGAGGTCCGGTGTAGAACACGGCCGGATCCGGATCGTCATCGACCTCGATGCGCCCGGTGGTGTCGCGCAGCTGAACGACCGGACCCCGATCGATGAACAGGCCGGTGAGCGACTCGGCCTCGGGCAGATAGCCGCCGCCGTTGGCGCGCAGGTCCATGATCAACACCTCGGCTCCGTCCTTGCGTAGCTCGCCGATGAGGCGCTGGACGTCGCGCGTGGTGCTGCGAAAATCCTTGGCGCCGGCGCGGCTTGCATCATAGTCCTGATAGAAGCTCGGCACGGTGATGATGCCGACCTTGACGTCGCGGCCGTTTCTCTGCACGGTGCGCATCGATTTGTGCGCGGCCTGCGCCTCGAGCGAGACGCGGTTGCGGGTGAATTCGACGATCCTCTGCTGCGAGCCCGGTGCCGCGCCGGCCGGCAAGAGCTGCAGCCGCACCATGGTGCCGCCCGGTCCGCGTATCTTTTGCACCACGTCATCGAGGCGCCAGCCGATCACATCGACGAGATCGCCGGTCGGCCCCTCGCCGACCGCCGTAATCCGATCATTGGCCGCGAGCTTGCCGCTGATGGCCGCCGGGCCACCCGCGATCACGTCGATCACGGTGACGTAATCGTCGTTCAATTGGAGCGACGCGCCGATGCCCTCGTAGGAGAGGCTCATCTGGATGTTGTATTCCTCGGAGTTGCGCGCGGAGAAGTAGTTCGAATGCGGATCCAAGGACAGCACGAAGGCATTCATGAATGCCTCGAATACATCATCGGGCTTGCTTTGATCCATACGCTTCGCCACGTGCTCGTAGCGCTTGCGCAGGATATCCACGACCTCCGGCCACTGCTTGCCGGTAATGATCAAGGACAGCGCGTCGTTCTTGACGCGCTTGCGCCACAGCTCGTTCATCTCGGCGGCATTCGCCGGCCATGGCTCCTTCTCCCGATCGAACGAATAGGATTCGTCGATGTCGAAGTCCGGCTTCTTGTCGAGCAGCTCGATCGCATACTCCATGCGCTCGCGGCTGCGCTGCTGAAAGCGGCGGAAAATGACGAAGGCCGGCTCCACGTCCCCTGCCTTGATGGCGTCGTCCAGCTCGTAGCGATAGCGCTCGAATTCCGCGATGTCGCTCGCATAGAAATAGCCTCTACCGGTGTCGAGCGCATCCAGATACCGATCGAGTATGAGGCTCGACAGCCGATCGTCGAGGGGTGCCCGCCGATAGTGCTCCCGAGCGACGATGTCGCTCACGCGACGTGCGACATAGCTTTCTTGTTCGGTGGGCGCGAGCACGGCGCTTGCGGATGGCGGAGCGACTGCCGGCGTCATGGCGGCACCGAGCAATGCCGCAAGTCCTACCGCGCTCGTGCACACGGCCAGCGCGCTAAGCCAGCGCGGGCGTTTGGGGGCAGGCGCCCGATCAGTCGCGTCCGTCATCACCGTCACCGTTCTCCTGTAAAATGGGTCGCCCAGGCTGCCTTAAGGCTAGACGAGCCGGTCCCCCAAGCCAAGTGTATACGAGCCCGAAGATATGCGTCCGTTCACGGTTCTGACCGGTATTGGTTTGGGCTCGGCCGCATCGATCAGGCCGCCGGCCGTGCCGATCCTGCGCGCGGTAGCGGCCGGTGAGCGCCCGGATCGCCCGGGGCGCGCCTTCGCGCGTGCAGCAAGGGCCGCCACCCTCTCCCTGATCGTGCCGATGTGCCGGCCGCACCGCGGCTGACACCGGGGCTTTGCAGGTGACCGGCAAGCTCAAGGGGGGGTCGATGTGCGCGCTGCCGACGCGCCTCGTCTGGGCGCTCTGCCTTGCTGCGGCGCTGTCGGGCTGCGCGGCTCCAAAAAAGGGGCCGCCGCCCTCAACGGACATCGACGAGAGCGGATTCCAGGACGCCGTGCGCATCCTCGCATCCGATGACTTCGAGGGCCGCAAGCCCGGGACGCCAGGGGAGGAGAAAACCGTCGCTTTCCTCACCGCCCAGTTCCGCAAGTTGGGGATCAAACCGGGTAACGGAGAGAGCTATGTGCAGCAAGTGCCGCTGGTGGAGATCCGGGGCGAGGCTCAGAGGCTCGTGGTCGGCACTCGCGGGGCGACAAGGACGCTCTCCTACGGCAAGGACATGGTGATCTGGTCCCAGCGTGCGCTGTCCGATGCTGCGCTCACGGGCAGTGGGCTCGTGTTCGTCGGCTACGGCATCGTCGCGCCCGAGCGCGGATGGAACGACTACGCAGGCACGGATGTGCGGGGCAAAACGGTGCTCGTCCTGGTGAACGACCCGGGCTACCGCGCGAAGGAGCCGGGACCTTTCAAGCGCAACGTCATGAGTCGCTACGGGCGGTGGGCCTACAAGCTCGAGCAAGCGGCGCGACAGGGTGCCGCCGGTGTCTTGCTGATTCACGATGGGGACGCTCTCGGCTACGGCTGGAACGTGGTGGCGAGCACCTGGACGGGAGCGCAACTTCAGGCCGCGAACACCGAAGACGGTGCCACGATCGAAGGCTGGGTCAGCAACGAGGCCGCAAGGGCCCTCTTCGCCCAGGCGGGGCTCGACTACGAGGCGCTCAGCGCCGCTGCCGCGCGCGCGGGATTCAAGGCAGTACCCATGGGCCTCGAGGTCGACGCCGAGGTGCGCAGCTCCGTGCGCCGCCTGAGCTCCTCCAACGTCGTCGCGCTCCTACCCGGCGGGGCGCGCAAGCACGAGTACGTGCTCTACACCGCCCATTGGGATCACTTGGGACGCGATGCGAGCGGCGCCGTCTTCAACGGCGCCGTGGACGATGCAACCGGTGTGGCGGGACTTCTCATGATCGCCCAGTCCTTCAGCCGCACGCGGCCTGCTCCGGATCGCTCGATCGTGTTCATTGCCTTCACCGCCGAGGAGCCCGGGCTTCTCGGGTCCGCTTATTATGTCGAGAACCCGGTCTTTTCCCTGGGCGAGACCGCCGGCGTGATCAACCTGGACGCCCTGCACATCGGCGGACGAACCCGCGACGTGATGGTAATCGGCGCCGGCAATTCGGAGCTCGAGGAGCTGGTGCGCGCGGCGGCGCTGTTACAGGGCCGCGAGACGCTGCCGGAGCCGCATCCCGAGCAGGGGCTATACTTTGAATCCGATCAGCTCAACTTTGCGCTGCACGGTGTGCCGGCGCTCTACGTCAAGGCGGGCACCGACGACTCAGCCCGAGGTCCCGCCTGGGGCGAGGCGCTGATCGAGGACTACATGAGGCATCGCTACCGCCAGCCGAGCGACAAATACTCCGAGGACTGGGATGTGCGCGGCGCCATCGACGATCTGACCCTGTGCTACGCGGTCGGCGATCGCCTGGCGCGCATGCACAGATTTCCCCGCTGGTATCCGACCAGCGAGTTCAGCGCGAGCCACGCTCGCGCAGTGCCGGGCAATTGATCGCGCGAGCCCTTCACTCGCGTCTTGCCGAAGTCGGCTAGCGCTTGCCGACGCGCACCCAGTTCTTCTTGCGATCGAAACTGCCCGAGTTATTGTATGGGTCGAAGCCTCGCGCCTCGCTCTTGGTCTTGCGAGCCGCATCCTCGAGCTCCATGCGCGTATCGCGCTCACGCGTATCGCGCTCACGCGCCTCGCGCTCATGCATCTCACGCACGCCGTAGCTGAATTTCGGAACCTTTGGGTCCGAAGACTTGCGATCGTTTGCCATCGTTCTTCCCCTCTCCGCCCTCGCCGCTGCCGCATGGCTCGCAGCACCGGATTTCACTTGCAGGGAAAATGTTCCCAAATTGCGACAGCGAGCGATGCGCTGAATAGTGAAACTGTGACGCAATTCAAGCCGCAACATGACTTAATGCGACCGGCCGAGGACATATTCCGGCGCCGCCTGCGCAATGCGGCCGCGTGCGAGCTCAGCTTCTCGGTGCCGCCCTCGATGATCCACCGGCGAGCACGTTCGGCAGCTGCCGATCGAAGGGGACGCTGCGGTTGCGGCCGCGAAGCTTTGCAGTATAGAGCGCCTGATCGGCGGCCTTCACGAAGTCGGCGACGCTTGCGAAGGAGTTCTGACGCCCGTGCGTCGCGCAACCGATGGAGATCGTCACCTTGGCGTGCTCGGATCCGATCATGTGCCCGGTATTTTGGAATGCCGCGACGATTCGCTCGCAAATGCTGCGCGCCGTATCCGCATCGGTCGCGGGCAGCACCACGACAAACTCCTCGCCGCCGTAGCGGGCAATCAGATCGGTCTCACGGGTGTTGTCGCGCAAGATGCGCGCGGTCGCCTGCAAAATCCGATCTCCCGCCTGGTGACCGAATCGATCGTTGACGCTCTTGAAGTTGTCGAGGTCCGCGAAAGCGACGGAGAGCGGCCATTTGTGGCGTGTGGACTGCTCGAACTCGCGCGCCAGAACCTGATCGAGGTGCGCTCGGTTGTACACGCCCGTGAGCACGTCGCGGCGAGTCTCCTCCTCGAGCTCGAGCGTGCGTGAATTGGAGCTTTCCGCGGCGGCGCGCAGCGTGTTGATCTCGCGCAAGGCGCAGAGATTGCGCAGCATCAACGCCTCGCGGGCTTGCTCCAGGATCAGCTCCGGATGCTGCTCGGACAGAAGATCGGTCTCGAATATCGCCTCGGTCTCCGGCAGCATCGAGCCCACGGTCCCCAGCACTTGACCGAAGGCGAGCTTGTCGAGCCCGAGGCTGCGTTCGGCGCAGAGCGCGGTCTCGGCAAAATGCCGATCCTTGGGCTCTCGCAGAAACAGGTCCGCCACCTTGCCGGACAGGGCGACGCAGCGCTCGAAGATCTGCGCGGCATCGCAGGCCGCGTTGAGATTGAGTTGGTGGCTGCGCTCGATGGCGCCGTGAAGCCGCGGCGGCAAGTTCCACGTCTTCATGAGCCAGGCGCCGATCTCCGCGTGGTCGAGCTCGAGGCGCTTTTTCTCGAGCGCAGCAAGGGCGGCGTGATCGCGCTGCAAGGACTCGCTGCCGCGATACAGATCCGGCACCGCTTGGTCGAGCGCCAGTATGCCCACGTCCTGCAGGAGCGCCGCAAGGAAGATCTCCTCGGCGAGCGACTGTCGTAGAGCGTCGGCGAGCGCGCGCGCCGAAGTGGCCGCCACGAGCGCGCGGCGCCAGTACAGCGGAAAGTCGATGCCGTTCGCCTTGCCGGCGCGCAGGTGCTTCACCAGGGAGAAACTCAAGGCGAGCGTCAAGGTGGCGTTCAGCCCGAGCACCACCAGCGCCTGGCGCAGGTTCTCGCTCTTGCGGCGTTGCGCGTAGAGCGGGGAGTTGGCAATGCGCAAGATCTTCGTCGCGAGCGCGGAATCCATGCTCAGAGCCTTGGCGACTTTGCCCATCTCGATGTCAGGATCGCGCGCAAGCTCGATGATGTGGCTCGCCACGCCGGGCGGAGATGGGAAATTCACCAGCGAGCGAAGGTGAGCTTCGATCTCGGGTCTCAAAGCGGGCACTCCCACGGTCAAGCTGTCGGCCTAGGCAGGTTAGCGTCCGCCCCCGACATAACTTAAGGGCGCTTGAGGGTTTCTCGCAGACTCCGTGCGGGGGTTATGCCAGGCGAGCGCTGGCGCGCCACCAGGCTCGCAGGAGCCTGAACAGGAGGTACAGGCCGTATGGCCCGAGGAGCACGATCCAGGAGGCCGTCGAGCCGGCGGCGAGACCTTTGTAGATGCTCACGAACATGCGTGCGAGGCCCGCGCCCTCGTAGCGCCCGAGGAGCCACGAGCCGGCGAGGAAAATGAGCACGGGCATGAGCGCGAAGCCGAGGGCGAGCGCCACGGCGCTGATCCAGAGCTCGCGCGACCATGGGCTCAATCGGCGCCAGCCGGTCGAAATTGCTCCACTGTCCATGGCTGTCATTTTAACCGAATGCATCCTCGAGCGCGTGTGGCTAGACTAAGCGCAATGCGCGGCTGGACCCCGAAAGCCCTCTATGATGCAAAGCCTTGGGCCTTCATCCTCATCGGCACGGTGCTGGCCGTCGGCATGACCGCCTGGTCATTGGCGGAGGGCTACTGGACGGTGTGGCGGGGGCTCGCGATGTTCGCCGGAGCCGCACTCGCCATCGTCGGCGGCGCGACGCTGCAGATGCGCCAGGACTACCGCGCCCGGAGCAAGTGGCGGCGCGAGAAGCCCCCCTGATGCGCACCGCCGTCGTCGGGGTCGGCTACCTGGGTCGGTTCCACGCGCAGAAGTATCGGGTGCTCGCGGGCTCCGAGCTCGTGGGAGTCGCCGATCCGTCGCCCTCTGCCAGGGCTGCGGCCGCGGAGTTGGGGGTCCCGGCGCACGCCGATCATCGCGAGCTCGTGGGCCGCGTCGATGCCGTGAGCATCGTGACCCCGACGCCACTGCACTATGCAATCGCCAAGGAATTTCTCGAATCCGGCGCTCACGTCCTGGTGGAGAAACCCATGACCGCGACACCCGCGGAGGCCGAGAGCCTCATCGAGGTGGCGCGCCGCGCGAATCGGATCTTGCAAGTCGGTCACTTGGAGCGCTTCAACGCCGCGGTGCAGGCCCTGCAGCCGATGCTCGCCGTTCCGCGCTTCATCGAGTCGGCGCGACTCGCGCCTTTCAAGCAGCGCGGTACCGACGTCGATGTCGTGCTCGATCTCATGATTCACGACATCGATCTGATCTTGAGCATCGTGCGCTCGCCGGTGGTGGCGGTCGATGCGATCGGCAGCAGCGTATTTTCACGCGAGATCGATATCGCCAATGCGCGCCTGCGATTTGCGAACGGCTGCGTCGCGAACGCGACCGCGAGCCGTGTGAGCCTGAAGACCGAGCGGCGACTGCGGCTCTTTCAGGATGATGCCTACGTGTCAGTGGATCTGCACCAGAAGGTGCTCACGGTGATCCGTAAGGCCGGTGGAATCGCAGTGGGCGGGACACCCCAGGTCGACATTCGCGAGACGAGCTACGAGCAGGGCGATGCGCTCAAGGCCGAGATCGAGGCGTTCCTGGAGGCGGCCGCCGCTGGCCGCGCGCCCCTCGTGAGCGGCGAGGATGGCCTCAAGGCGCTCAACGTGGCGGTGAGCATCACTCAGCAGGTGGCAGCTTCCATGGCGCTATTCTCCTGACGGAGACAGGCTCCTAGGGGTTGGATGGTGCGGCGCTCGAGGACGAGGTGCCCGGTGGCCTGATCGAGGAGGGGGCAGGACCCGGTGCAGCCGGCGCTGCCGCATTCGGCGGCGGGGGGGCGAGTGATCCGGCGGGGACCGTCTCGATCACCGTGACGTGATCAACGAAATAGCGCGTATCGGCGAAGCAGCTCGATGGGACGCCCGGATGCTCCGTATAGTGCAGCTGCACCCGAGAGCCAACCACTTTTTCGAGCTCGGTGCCGATCGCCCGATCGCGCACGCTGAACTGCCAGATCTGGGGCGATACGCCGGCCACCACGTACTGCGCCAGCTCGCCTTCCTCGGTCTTGCAGATCCAGCCCTTGCGCGAGAGCTTTTGCAGGACTCCCGCGCGCGTGCCGTCCGAATAGGCCCAGGACAGGGTGAACCAGGTCCAACCTGCGGCGGCTGCGACGAAAAAGAGCAAGCCGATCAATGCATAGCGCATACCGCGAGCCCCTCATCGCAGCGCCCAAGTCATCTGCACGCCTGGTGGAGCCGGGGGGAATCGAACCCCCGTCCATGAGTCCTACGCTTCACGCTCTACGTACGTAGCCGCAGTCTATTGATCTCGCCCTGCGCTACCCGACGGGCAGGGAAAGCGCACGGCCAGCCCGGTGACGATTCGCCGAACACACCCCGAGCCCGTGCATTCGGCTAGCTGATGAGCGCTACCCCTGAGCCGTTCGCACCAGCACGAGCCGGTCAGGGTTCAGCTGCGATTAGGCAGCTAGAGCGTAGTTGTCTTCGTTGGCAACTATAGTGTTGCAAGCAGTTTAACGAGGCGCTCGCACCTCGGTACGCACCTGAAGTTTCGCAACCCATGTCGAAACCGGTCGGCCCCGAAAGTGCGAGATATCCAAGCTAGCGGCCATTTTACCCCCTCCGCGCTCGCGCTCCAAACCCGCCTCGAGCCGCGGCTTGCGCCGCGCCGGCGGACCCCGCGCGGGATCCACGGGAATTGCGCGGGCTCTTAGCGCCGGTGCGCCTTGAGGATGCGGCTCTTATCCCGCTGCCAGTCGCGCTCCTTGTCGGTGGCGCGCTTGTCATGCTGCTTCTTGCCCTTGGCGAGACCGATCGCAAGCTTTGCGCGTCCGTCTTTCCAGTAAAGCTCGAGCGGCACGATCGTGTATCCGCGCCGCTCCACCGCGCCGACCAGATGATCGAGCTCGCGGCGGTTGAGCAAGAGCTTGCGCGTGCGGGTGGGGTCGGTGTCGACGTGGGTCGATGCCGAGCTCAAGGCATGAATATGCGCGCCGAAGAGAAACGCTTCCCCGTCCTTGAGGTAGACGTAGCTCTCTGCGATTTGCGCCTTACCGGCGCGCATGCTCTTCACCTCCCAGCCGAGGAGCGAGATGCCGGCCTCGTAGCGCTCCTCGATGAAGTAGTCGAAACGTGCTTTGCGGTTGACCGCGATCGGCGGCAGCTTGCTCTTGGGTGCAGAAACGCTCATGGGGCCGCGATTTTACCGGTTCGCCGCGGGCTGAAGTGTGCGAGTATGCGAGAATTCGTGCATTGCGGCAGGGCGCCGCGCGGGAGAGTTGTTGCAGACCGTCGAGCGCAGCGCGATCGTCAGTTTTGCACCCGCGCAGATGTATTCCCTGGTGATCGATGTGGCACGCTATCCCGAGTTCCTGCCGTGGTGCGCGGGCGCCCGGGTCGAGCAAGCGGGTGCCGGGGAGCAGGTCGCGGCGATCAAGGTAGCGCGAGGGGCGCTGCGCACCGAGTTCACCACGCGCAATACCCTCAAGCCTGACGCCGAGATCCTCATGCGCTTGGTCGACGGCCCTTTCAAGCGCTTGGAGGGGCAGTGGAATTTCGACGCGATCGGCGAGTGTGGCTCGCGGGTGAGGTTCAAAGTGGAGTTCGAGTTCAAGAGTCGGCTGATGGGAGCGGCGCTCGGCTCTGCCTTCGCGTCGATTTGCGATTCCGTCGTCGATGCGTTCGTGTTGCGCGCGCGAAAAGTCTACGGTTAGCTCTCTTGGAAGAGCCGTCGCCCGAGTCCTTGGCGCCGCCCGCGGGGTCGAGCTCGACCGAGCTCGTCCCCATCGAAGTGGTCTACGCGCTCCCCCACCGCGCCATCGTCAAAGCCTTTGGGCTGAAGCCTCCCGCAACGGTTGCCGACGCGCTAGCGCTCGCGGTGGCCGATCCGGCCTTTCGGGGTATCGAGTTCGCCCAGGCGGCCGTCGGGGTGTTCGGCACGCTCGCGCGCCCCGAGCAGATCCTGAGGGCGGGAGACCGGGTCGAGATCTACCGGCCGATCACCGTCGACCCGAAGGCCGCGCGCCGCGCTCGCGCAAAGCAGGCGCGCCGCGCTCGCTAGACCCGAGGCCCAGCGACGGATGCGTCGCGTCGACGGTGCACCGCGTCAATAGATGCGGCCGGTCTTGATTTTGGCGGCGGATGCGTCTTGAGCGGCCGCCACGGCCGCGGACGGCTTGTCGAGTCGCGCGACCTTATCAGCGTCGAAATACACCGTCACACGGCGTGAGTCGACCCGGCGGCTGCGGCCCTTCTTCAGGTAATAGATATAGTCCCAGCGCTCCTTGTTGAAGCTATCCGCCACCATGGGCGTGCCGAGGAGATAGCGCACCTGGCTTCGTGTCATACCGGGCTTGACTTGCTCGACCGCCGCCTGGTCGAGAAAGTTGCCCTGCTGAATGTTGATGCGGTAGACGCAGCCGCTGGCGAGCAGACTCGCGCCGGCAGCCAGGAGCAGTGATCGAGCGGGTTTCATCGAGGTGGTGCCGGGCGCCCAAATGACCGATAATCGGCGCAAGATGATACCGGATGGGACTGCATGCCGCACCGCCTGAAAAATCCTTCCAGCGCCGAGGGCAATGACCTGCGCAACGCGGGGCTCAAGGTCACGCTGCCGCGGCTCAAGATTCTGGACATTCTGGCCGACGGCTCGGCGCGCCACATGAGCGCCGAGGACATCTACAAGAAGCTCCTGGTCTCGAACGAGGACATCGGCCTTGCGACCGTGTATCGGGTGCTCACCCAATTCGAGGCCGCCGGGCTCGTCACGCGCCACCATTTCGAGGGTGGCATGGCGGTGTTCGAGCTCAATCACGGCTTGCACCACGACCACATCATGTGCGTCGATTGCGGACGCGTCGAAGAGTTCATGGATGGGGGCATCGAGGAACGACAGCAGGCCGTGGCGAAGCGCCTGGGCTTCGAGATCAGCGACCACTCGCTGGTCTTGTACGGGCACTGCCGCAAGCCCAACTGCCCGAATCAAAAGCGGCCGAAGTAGCCCGCTGCGCCCTTCTTGAGCATCTCGCGGGCGTGCGCCCGCGCGCGGTCGGTGATGTCGACTCCACCGAGCATGCGCGCGAGCTCATCGATCCGCTCGGCCGCCGACAAGGCCTTGATCGTGGTGCGTGTGATCGTGCCGTCGGTGAGCTTGCTCACGCGCAGCTGCCGCGCCGCCTGGGCGGCAACTTGCGCAAGATGCGTGACGCACAGCACCTGCCCTCGCTCGCCCAGCGCATGGAGCTTGCGACCGACGATCTCGGCCACCGCGCCGCCGATTCCGGCATCGACCTCGTCGAATACCATGCACAGAGCTGCTGTGTCCGCAGCCGCGGCCACTCGCATCGCCAGACTGATGCGCGAGAGCTCGCCGCCCGAGGCGACCTTGGCGAGACTCTTCGGGGGCTGACCCGGATTGGCGCTCACCAGGAACTCGACCTCGTCGCAGCCGTGGGGGCTCACCGGCTCCGTGCTCGGTGTGACGCTCACCTCAAACCTCCCGCCGGCCATCCCGAGGGTCTGCATGAGGCCGCTGACCTCTTGCCCCAACGCGCCGCCGGCGGCTCGTCGTGCCTCGGAAAGCCGCTGGGCGGCCTCGCCGTACTCGCCCGTCAGGGCGGAGAGCCTGCGCTCGAGCTCGGCGAGACTCTCGCCCGCGCCCTCGAGCCGGCGGACCTCCTCTCGGGTGCGCGCCAATTGCGCCGGTAGCTCCGTGATGGCCTGCCGGTGCTTGCGCGCAAGGGCCTCGAGCGCGGCCGTCTTGCGCTCGATCTCCTCTTGGCGCGCTGGATCGATGTCGAGCGCTTGAAGGTAGTGGCGCAAAGCCTCGGCGGCCTCGCGGATCACAATGAGCGCCTCGGTGAGGAGCTTATCCGTCTCGGCCAGCTTCGGGTCGAGGTCGGCCACCGCGCGCAGCGCGCTGGCCGCCCTCGCCAGCAAATCATGGCTGCTCGGCCCATCATCCCCGTAAAGCGCCGCGAGCGCAGTGCTCGCCGCCGCGGCGAGCCGCCCGCGACCGGCGATGCGCCTCTGCTCGGCGAGAAGCTCCTCGATCGCGGCCACGGGGCTCACTTCGGCCTCGAGCTCGGCGAGCTGGTAACGCAGGAGGTCGAGCTGCGCCTCGCGGTTCTCGGCGGCTGCTCTGAGCGCATCGTACTCGCTGCGGCACGCGCGATAGCGCTCGTAGAGATCCGCTACCCCGGGGGCGAGACGCCTGTCGGGGAGGCGCTCGTCGAGGAGCTCGCGCTGTGCGCTACGCCTCACCAGCTGTTGATATTCCTGCTGACCGTGGATCTCGATGAGGAATTCCGCCAGCTCCTTGAGCGACTGAACCGGGACCGGCTGACCGTTCACGTAGGCGCGCGAGCGGCCGTCGCTGCCGATCAGCCGCCGCACGATGACCTCCCCGTCGTGCTCCATCGACTGCGCCTCGAGCCAGCTCAGCGCCGCGGGGCAGAGCCCCGAGAAGCCCGCCGCGACCTCGGCCCGCTCCGCGCCGTGACGCACGAGGTCCTTCTCCCCGCGCCCGCCGGCGAGGAGCATGAGGGCCTCGACCACGATCGATTTGCCGGCGCCCGTCTCGCCGGTGAGCGCGGTCAGTCCCGAGTCGAACTCGAGCTCCGCCTCATCGACGATGACGAAGTCACGGAGCTTCAGGTGGGTGAGCACGCGGGGCTGTTCGGCAAGCCGCTCAGTCGCTGTTGCCGCTGTCGCGCCCGCCGCGTCCCCAATGCAGCTTCGAGCGCAACAGCCGGTAATAGTCGTACCCGGGCGGGTGGAGCAGCGTGATCTCACAGCCGGCCCCTTCCACGTACAGCTCATCGCCCTGCGCGAGGTCGCCGATCGGCGTACCGTCGCAAGTGACCTTGGCGCGCGAGTCGGGGCGGTCCGACAGGCGCAGCTGGATGAGGCTGCCCGCCCGCACCACGATCGGCCGATCGCTCAAGGTGTGCGGGGAGATCGGGGCGAGCACCCAGACGTCGAGGTTCGGCTCGACGATCGGTCCGCCGCACGACAGCGCGTAGGCGGTCGATCCGGTCGAGGTGGCGATGACGATGCCATCGCCCCCATGGGAGTTCACGAAGCGTCCGTTGATCGAGGTCTCGAAGTCGAGGGTTCGTCCGCTTTCCCACTTATTGAGCACGACGTCGTTCAAGGCCAGTGCACGCACGGGTTTCTCGCCACCGCGCTCCAGCCGCGCGGCAAGCAGCGACCGCCGGTCCTCCGTGTAGCGCCCCGAGAGCACTGTTTCGAGATCATCCAGCATCGATTTTGGGCTCACGTCGGTCAGAAACCCCAGCCGCCCGCGATTGATCCCGAGCAGCGGGACCGCATTACCTGCCACGAGGCGGGCTGCGTAGAGGAGCGTGCCGTCTCCGCCGATGGCGACGATGAGGTCGGCCTGTCTGGAGAAAGACCGCTCCGGGCAGGGGTCAACCGAGCCCGCCGAGAATGCGAGCCCCACGGCGGGATCGACCAGGACGCGCTCCCCGCGTGCGTGAAGGTGGCTCGCGAGGCTCAGCATGCAATCGGCGACGCGCAAATCCCTGGCGTTTCCAATGAGTGCGATGGACTTAAAGGACTTCGGCATGGGGTCCTTGTAACATGATCTGCGCGAGCCGGTCACTCGCCGAAACGGGGATGGTCGGCCCGATTCGGCGGGCTTGACTTCATCCGGACCCGGTGGGTAGCTTGAACCATGTTAAACGGATCGTACTATGGCAGAAGGTGGCGAGGAGTCGCTCAGTGAGCGGGCTCAACTGCTCCTCAAGGCGCTGATCGAGAGCTACATTCGCGACGGTCAACCCGTCGGCTCGCGGACCCTGTCACGCGACTCCGGTCTCTCGCTGTCCTCGGCCACCATCCGCAACGTCATGGCGGACCTCGAGGATCTCGGCCTCGTCGCCTCGCCGCACACCTCCGCGGGCCGCATCCCCACCGACAAAGGCTATCGCCTGTTCGTCGACTCGCTATTGAAGGTCAAGCCCTTGCAGCACGAGGAGGTCGAGGAGATCGAGCGGCGCCTGAAGAGCGAGGTGTCGAACGGACGAGCGCTGGCGCAGACCGTGTCGCAGATGCTCTCGAACGTCACGCACATGGCGAGCCTCGTCACGCTGCCGAATCCGGCTTACGTGGCGCTCACTCAGATCGAGTTCATTGCGCTATCGGAGAATCGCGCTCTCGCAATCATGGTCATGAACAACCGCGAGGTTCAGAACCGGGTGGTGCAGCTCGAGCGTCGTTACTCGACCGAGGAGCTCAGGCGCGCGGCCAACTATTTGAACGAGGCCTTCTCCGGCCACTCCCTGCCGGAGGTTCGCGCGATGCTTCTGACGCAGCTTCAGGAGACCCGGCAGCACATGAATCAGATCATGCAGGACGCCATCCAGGTCGCCCAGAAGGTCTTCGAGAGCCAGACCGAGGCGCAGGTCGAATACGTCATGGCCGGGGAAACCAACTTGATGGGGTTCGCTGAGCTCTCCAACGTCGATCGGCTGCGGCGCCTGTTCGAGGCGTTCAACGAGAAACACGACATTTTGCGCCTCCTCGACAGCTGCCTCCACGCCGAGGGGATCCAGATCTTCATCGGCCACGAATCCGGCTATCGGATTTTGGACGACGTCAGTGTCGTCACGGCGCCGTATCTGCTCGATAATCAGGTGGTTGGGGTCCTGGGGATCATCGGACCCACGCGGATGGCCTACGAGCGCGTGATCCCCATCGTCGATGTGACGGCGAAACTCCTGGGCTCGGCCTTGAACGCTCGCAAGTAGCCCCCAGGTTGGCGGCTTCGAGCGGGCTTGCCCGCCATTCTTCGAGGACTTGCAAGCGTGAGTGAGAGCAACCAGCCGGTGGGCGAGGCTGCCAAGCAAGATGACCCGTCGACGGGCGAGGGGGGCGCGGCCGAGACGTTGGCAGCGGCCGAAGCCAAGGCACAGGAGAACTGGAACAAGTACATGCGCGCCGTGGCCGAGTTGGACAATGTCCGCAAGCGAGCCGAGCGCGAGATGGACCAGTCCCGCAAGTACGCGGTCGAGCGCTTTGCCTCGGACCTCTTGCCCGTGGGCGATGCGCTCGAGGCCGGTATTCGCGCCGGCAAGGCCAACCCCGGCCCTGCCTTGCTCGAGGGGGCCGAGGCCACGTTGCGAGAGCTCAACAAGGCCTTCGATAAGGCCGGTATCAAGAGCATTGACCCGGTGGGCCAGCCCTTCGATCCCACCTGGCACGAGGCGATGGTGGCTCAGGAAAGCCGCGAGCAGCCCCCGAACACCGTGCTATCGGTGATCCAGAAGGGCTATTCGTTGAACGGCCGGCTGCTCAGGCCTGCGCGTGTGATCGTCAGCAAGGCGCCGCCCTCGGTCATTTGAGCCGACAGTCAATTGAAAAGTGTGCAAGAACCCCCAAGGTAGCGGTCATTAAAACCATTTTCGGATTCTTAGAGGTTTTCAACCATGGCTAAGATGATAGGCATCGATCTCGGCACGACCAACTCCTGTGTCGCCATCATGGAAGGCGGTAAGCCCAAGGTGATCGAGAACAGCGAGGGTGACCGCACGACACCGTCGATCGTTGCCTTCACCAAGGACGGCGAAGTGCTGGTGGGTCAATCCGCCAAGCGCCAGGCCGTCACCAATCCGCAGAACACACTCGCCGCCGTGAAGCGCCTGATTGGACGCAAATACACCGACGATGTCGTCAAGAAAGACATCGCCATGGTGCCTTACAAGATCATCAAGGCCGACAACGGCGATGCCTGGGTGGACGTCCAGGGCAAGAAGATGGCTCCTCCCGAGATATCGGCGCGCGTGCTCATGAAGATGAAGAAGACCGCCGAGGACTACCTGGGCGAGACGGTCACCGAGGCGGTGATCACGGTTCCGGCCTACTTCAATGATTCGCAGCGCCAAGCCACCAAGGACGCCGGGCGCATCGCGGGCTTGAACGTCAAGCGCATCATCAACGAGCCCACCGCCGCAGCGCTCGCCTACGGCCTCGACAAGGAGGGCAAGGATCGCAAGATCGCCGTCTACGACTTGGGCGGCGGCACCTTCGACATCTCCGTCATCGAGATTGCCGAGGTGGACGGTGAGCGCCAGTTCGAGGTGCTCTCCACCAACGGCGACACCTTCCTGGGCGGGGAGGACTTCGACCAGCGCATCATCAATTACATCGCCGATGAGTTCAAGAAGGAGAGCGGAATCGACGTGCGCAAGGATCCGCTCGCGATGCAGCGCCTCAAGGAGGCCTCAGAGAAAGCGAAGATCGAACTCTCCTCGAGCCAGCAGACCGAGATCAACCTGCCCTACATCACGGCGGATGCGGCGGGCCCGAAGCATCTGAATATGAAGCTCACCCGGGCGAAGCTCGAGTCGTTGGTGGAGGATCTGGTGCAGAAGACCATCGAGCCTTGCCGCATCGCATTGAAGGATGCCGGGTTGTCGATGAAGGACGTGGCCGAAGTCATTCTGGTCGGCGGACAGACCCGCATGCCGTTGGTCCAGCGCGCGGTGAAGGACCTGTTCGGTCGCGAGCCGCGCAAGGACGTGAACCCCGATGAGGCGGTGGCGATCGGCGCGGCCATTCAGGCCGGCGTGCTCGCGGGCGACGTGAAGGACGTGCTCTTGCTCGACGTGACCCCGCTGTCTCTGGGGATCGAGACCCTGGGCGGGGTGATGACGAAGGTCATCGAGAAGAACACGACCATCCCGACGAAGGCGACGCAGACGTTCTCGACCGCGGACGACAACCAGACGGGCGTGACGATTCACGTGCTGCAGGGTGAGCGCGAGCGCGCGAGCGACAACAAGTCCCTGGGTCGGTTCGACCTCACGGACATCCCGCCCGCGCCGCGCGGCATGCCGCAGATCGAGGTCACCTTCGACATCGATGCGAACGGGATCTTGAACGTCTCGGCCAAGGACGTGAAGACCGGCAAGGAACAGCGCATCGTGATCAAGGCCTCGAGCGGCCTGTCGGAGGCGGAGATCAAGCGCATGGTCGCCGATGCGGCGGCACATGCCGAGGAGGACAAGAAGTTCCACGAGCTGGTCGTTGCGCGCAACAAGGCCGATGCGACCGTGCACACGGTCGAGAAGGCCCTGGCAGATGCCGGCGACAAGGTCTCCGAGAGCGAGAAGAGAGCTGCGACCGAGGCTATCGCCGCGGTCAAGACCGCGATGGCGAGCGACGATCGCGAGGACATCGAGCGCAAGACGCAGGCCCTCGAGCAGGCAGCGAGCGCGCTCATGCAAAAGATGTACGAGCAGCAATCCGCGTCGGGTGGCGGCCAGGGAGGACCTTCCGGGGCCGGCACCGCCGGCGGCTCGGAGCGCGGCACGAAGCAGGATGAGGTGCTCGATGCCGAGTTTGAGGAGGTCAAGGAAGACCGCAAGAAGGCGTGAGGGGCCTCCATTGAGCAGCGCATAGGCGAATGAGCCGCCGGGCATCGAGGTGCCCGGCGGCTCATTCTTATGGGAGACAGGAATTTAGGTGAGCAATGGCGAAGCAGGATTACTACAAGCTCCTCGAGGTCTCGAGAAATGCGTCGGAGGCCGAGATCAAGAAGGCCTATCGACGGCTCGCCATGAAGTACCACCCCGATCGCAACCCGGACGATCCGGAGGCGGAGCACAAGTTCAAGGAGGCCAAGGAGGCCTACGAAGTGCTCACCGATGCTCAAAAGCGCGCCGTGTACGATCAGTTCGGTCATGCCGGACTCGAGGGCGGGCGCGGCGGGGGCTTCAGCGCGGGCGAGGCCTTCGGCGATATCTTCGGCGAGATGTTCGGCGACATCTTCTCCGGCGCACACCGCTCGCGCAGCCAGGTATTTCGCGGCGCGGACCTGCGCTACGAGCTCGAGCTCGAGCTCGAGCAGGCGGTGTTCGGGACCGAGACGCAAATCAAGATGCCCTCGCTCACTGAGTGCAAGACTTGCCACGGGACCGGTGCCGCCAAGGGCTCCGTCCCGAAGACCTGCGATACCTGCCATGGTCAAGGCCAGGTGCGCGTGCAGCAGTCGATCTTCACAATCCAGCAGCCGTGCCCGCGCTGCAAGGGACGCGGCAAGCTGATCAACAATCCCTGCGACACCTGCTACGGCCAGGGCCGCGTGCGACAGGAGAAGACGCTCTCGGTGAGCGTGCCCGCGGGCGTCGACACGGGCGATCGGATTCGGCTCACCGGCGAGGGCGAGGCCGGCCGCAACGGCGGGCCGACGGGCGATCTGTACGTCGAGATCCGCGTGCGCGAGCACCCGATCTTCGAGCGTGAAGGAAGCCACCTATCCTGCGAGGTGCCGATCAGCTTCGCCACCGCCGCGCTCGGCGGCTCGGTGGAGGTGCCGACGCTCGACGGAGAGGTGGTGCTCAAGATCCCGAGCGAGACTCAGTCGGGGCGTGTCTTCCGGGTGCGCGAGAAGGGCGTGCGGCCGGTGCGCGGCGGGGCGGTCGGGGATCTGTTCTGCCGCGTGGTCGTGGAGACGCCCGTGAGCCTCACCGCCGAGCAGAAAGAGACCCTGCGAAAGTTCGAAACCTCGCTCCAGCAAGGAAGCCACAAGCCGCGCGAGCAATCATTCTTCGAGGGCGTCAAGAAGTTCTTCACCGGCGCGGTCGATTAGGGGCCCGGAGAGTGCCGGGCCTTGCGGTGTTCGGAATCACGGGGCGCATGGGCCAAGCCTTGCTGCGCGCGCTGCGCGAGGAGGAGGCCGCGGGTCTGGTGCCGACGCCGAGCGCCGCTCGCTCGAGCGGCCTTGGCCTGAGCGGCGCGCTCGCCTCGCCCGCGAGCGAGCGCGTGGGCCGAGATGCCGCGCTCGAGGGGGTCCCCACAGGCATCCTCGTCACCGCAGATCCGCACGCGGCGCTCGATGGGGCGGCCGTCGCCGCCGAGTTCAGTGTGCCGCAGTGCGTCGGCCGCCACGCCGGCGCCTGCCTCGATCGCCGCGTGCCGCTCCTCGTGGGCACCACGGGCTTCGACGGCGAGACACGGGCACGCCTGGTCGAGGCTGCCCGAGCGATTCCCGTGCTGATCGCACCGAATACGAGCGTCGGCGTGGCTGTGCTGGCGCATTGCCTCGAGGCGGCCACCGTGGCGCTCGGCGAAGGCTTCGACGTCGAGATCAGCGAGGCGCATCATCGGTCGAAGCGGGACGCGCCTTCGGGCACCGCGCTTGCACTCGGGAGGATTGTCGCCCAAGCGCGCGGTCGGTCCCTGGAGGAGGTCGCCGTCTTCGATCGCCACGGCACGATGGGTCCACGCGCCGAGGGCAGCATCGGCTTTGCCGTGGTACGTGCCGGGGATATCGTCGGGGAGCATACCGTGGCCTTCGCCTCGGCGGGGGAGCGCCTCGAGCTCACGCACCGCGCCACCGATCGGATGCTATTTGCGCGTGGCGCCGTGCGGGCGGCCGCGTGGCTCGTCGGCAGGCCTCCGGGCCTTTACGGCATGCACGATGTGCTCGGGCTCGGCGCAAAGTGAGAGCTGTTTCGGCTTTGCAGGGCTTGGGGGGCGCCGGGACTTGCCGCAGCCCAGGCCGATCGCTAATATTCGCGCCCGGAAAAGACCGCGAACAGATTCCAGGAAGCGGGAGGACGTTCTAAGAGAGGAGCGCCTCCCGCTTTGCGCATCTGCGCAAGGCGCCTTCCAGGGGGGCGCGAGGAGAGGAAACGGCAAGTGTCGACACCTGCAGTGCTAGCTCTCGAAGATGGCACCGTGTTCCGTGGCGTCTCAGTCGGCGCAAAAGGCAACACGACAGGTGAAGTAGTTTTCAATACCGCCATGACAGGGTATCAGGAGATCCTCACCGATCCCTCCTACTGTCGACAGATCATCACTCTCACCTACCCGCACATCGGCAATACCGGAACGACGCCCGAGGACCTCGAGTCCGGGGCCGTGTACGCGGCGGGGCTCGTCATTCGCGACTTGCCGCAGGTGCACTCGAACTGGCGGGCGACCGAGTCGCTCTCGAGCTTTCTGTTGCGCTGTAAGGTCGTCGCGATCGCCGACATCGACACGCGCAAGCTCACCCGGTTGCTGCGGGAGAAGGGCGCGCAGTCGGGCTGCATCATGACCGGGGAGAACATCGACGAGTCCGCAGCCATTCGAGCGGCCAAGAAATTTCCCGGCTTGAAGGGCATGGACCTCGCGAAGGCGGTGTCCACGAAGAAAATCTATCAATGGAACGACGGGGTGATCTGGAAATCGACCGGCAAGCCGCCGCGCCCGCAAAGCCGCTTGCACGTGGTCGCCTACGACTTCGGCATCAAGCGCAATATCCTGCGGATCCTCGCCGAGCACGGCTGTCGGATGACGGTGGTGCCTGCACAAACGTCGGCCGAACAGGCACTTGCGCTGAATCCCGATGGTATCTTCTTAAGCAACGGTCCCGGGGACCCGGAGCCCTGCGATTACGCCATTGCGGCGATCGCGCGCTTTCTCAACACGGACATTCCGATTTTCGGCATCTGTCTCGGACACCAGCTGCTCGGGCTCGCGAGCGGCGCAAAGACCGTCAAGATGAAGTTCGGTCACCACGGCGCGAATCATCCCGTGGCCGAGCTCGATTCGGGGCGCGTGCTCATCTCTTCGCAAAATCACGGCTTTGCGGTCGATGAGGCGACGCTTCCCGAGAACCTGCGCCCCACTCACCGCTCACTCTTCGACGGATCGCTCCAGGGCATCGAGCGGACCGATCGCCCGGCCTTCAGCTTCCAGGGTCACCCCGAGGCGAGCCCCGGTCCGCACGATCTGCGGCTGCTCTTCGAGCATTTCATGTATCTCATGGTCAAGCGCATTCAGGCGAATTCGCGAGGCCGCACCGCCCTCAAGCAGAAAACCGCGGAAGGCTAGCCGGTGGCTCGGGAAAGACCGTGAGCAAGCGCACCGACCTCGATAGCATCCTCATCATCGGTGCCGGACCGATCATCATCGGGCAGGCATGCGAGTTCGATTATTCCGGAGCTCAGGCGTGCAAGGCGTTGAAAGAGGAGGGCTACCGGGTCATCCTGGTGAATTCGAATCCGGCCACGATCATGACCGATCCGGAAATGGCGGATGCGATCTACATCGAGCCCATCAACTGGCGCACCATCGAGCGCATCATCGAGAAAGAGCGCCCGAGCGCATTGCTTCCGACCATGGGGGGGCAGACCGCGCTCAACACGGCGCTCGATCTGGTGCGCGAAGGCGTGCTCGACAAATTCCACGTCGAGATGATCGGCGCCTCGCAGCGCTCGATCGACATGGCGGAGGACCGGGAGCTGTTCCGGCGCGCGATGACCGACATCGGGCTCGAGTGCGCGCGCTCGCGTATCGCCCACAGCATGGAGGAAGCGCTCGCGGTGCAATCCGAGATCGGCTTCCCGACCGTGATTCGCCCCTCCTTCACCCTGGGCGGGAGCGGCGGGGGCATCGCCTACAACCGCGAGGAGTTCGAGACCATCGTCGCCCGCGGCCTCGACGCCTCGCCCACCAACGAGGTGCTGCTCGAGGAGTCGGTGCTCGGCTGGAAAGAATACGAGATGGAGGTCGTGCGCGACCGCAACGACAACTGCATCATCATCTGCTCGATCGAGAATCTGGATCCGATGGGCGTGCACACCGGTGACTCGATCACGGTGGCGCCCGCACAGACCTTGAGCGACCGCGAGTATCAGCGCCTGCGCGATGCCTCGATCGCGGTGTTGCGTAAGATCGGCGTGGATACCGGCGGCTCGAACGTGCAATTCGCGATCAATCCGGAGGACGGGCGGCTGCTTGTCATCGAGATGAACCCGCGCGTCTCGCGCTCCTCGGCGCTCGCTTCCAAGGCGACCGGCTTCCCGATCGCAAAGATCGCCGCGAAGCTCGCGGTCGGGTACACCCTCGACGAGCTCAAGAACGAGATCACCGGCGGCGCCACGCCCGCCTCGTTCGAGCCGACCATCGACTACGTGGTCACCAAAATTCCGCGCTTTACCTTCGAGAAGTTTCCGGGCGCGAACACCCGCCTCACCACCCAGATGAAGTCGGTGGGAGAGGCCATGGCGATCGGCCGCTCGTTCCAGGAATCCGTCCACAAGGCGCTGCGCAGCCTCGAGCAGGGCTACGACGGCTTCGACGAGCGGCTGACGCTGCCCTTGACGGAGGAGGCGGCCGACAAGCTGGCGTACGAGCTGCGCTGGCCCGGTCCCGCCCGCATCCTGTACGTGGCCGACGCGTTCCGCGCCGGCTGGACGCTCGGGCAGATCTACGAGGCGACGCGCATCGATCCCTGGTTCCTGTCGCAGATCGAGGACCTCGTGCGCGAGGAGAAGCTCCTCACCGAGCAGGGCGTCGAGAGCCTGGAGCTCGCACGGTTGCGCACGCTCAAGCGCAAGGGCTTCTCCGATGCGCGCATCGCCCGTCTCGTCGGGCGTGAGGAGCACGAGATCCGCGGCAAGCGGCGCAAGCTCGGGCTTCATCCGGTTTACAAGCGCGTCGACACCTGCGCCGCGGAGTTCTCCACCTCGACCGCGTATCTGTACTCGAGCTACGACGAGGAGTGCGAAGCAAGCCCCACGGCGCGGCGCAAGATCCTGATCTTGGGCGGCGGCCCCAACCGGATCGGTCAGGGAATCGAGTTCGACTATTGCTGCGTGCACGCCTCGATGGCGCTCTCCGAGGATGGCTTCGAGACCATCATGGTGAATTGCAATCCGGAGACGGTGTCGACCGATTACGACACGTCCGATCGGCTGTATTTCGAGCCGCTTACCTTCGAGGATGTCATGGAGGTCATCGAGAAGGAAAAGCCCGAGGGGGTGATCGTGCAGTACGGCGGTCAGACCCCGCTCAAGCTCTCGCGCTCGCTCGCCGCCGCCGGGGCGCCGATTATCGGCACCACCCCCGACAGCATCGACATCGCCGAGGACCGCGAGCGATTCCAGAAATTGGTGACGAGCCTGAAGCTCAAGCAGCCGGCGAACGCCACGGCACGTACCGAGGAGCAAGCGGTCATCATGGCTCGCGAGGTCGGGTTTCCGCTGATCGTGCGCCCGAGCTACGTGCTCGGTGGCCGCGCGATGGAGGTCGTATTCAACGAGGACGACCTGCGCCAGTACATGACCGATGCCGTCAAGGTGTCGAACGACAGCCCGGTACTCCTCGACCGATTCCTCGATCTCGCCATCGAGGTAGACGTGGACGCGGTGTGTGACGGAGAGAACGTGCTGATCGGCGGCATCATGGAGCACATCGAGCAGGCGGGCGTGCACTCGGGCGATTCAGGATGCTCGCTGCCGCCGAACGGCCTGTCGCAGGAAACTCAGGAGGAGCTGCGTGCGCAGACCCGCAAGCTCGCGAAGGCCTTGAACGTGGTGGGTCTCATGAACGTGCAGTACGCGATTCAAAACGGCGTCATCTACCTCCTCGAGGTAAATCCTCGCGCCTCGCGCACCGTCCCGTTCGTCTCCAAGGCGACCGGCGTGCCGCTCGCCAAGGTAGCGGCTCGTGTGATGACCGGCAAGACGCTCGTCGATCAGGGACAGACCAGCGAGCGTATCCCGCCGTACTTCTCCGTGAAGGAGGCGGTGTTTCCTTTCATCAAGTTCCCGGAAGCCGACCCCATCCTGGGCCCCGAGATGAAATCCACGGGCGAGGTCATGGGTACGGGGTACACCTTCGGAGAGGCCTACGCCAAGGCGCAGGCCGCCTCGGGGGTCGTTCTGCCGACGCGGGGGCTGTGCTTCGTGAGCGTGCGCGACCGCGACAAGCCCGGTGCGGTCGAGCTCGCGCAGATGCTGATCGCGCGCGGCTTCGAGATCGCGGCGACGGGCGGCACGGCCAAGGTTCTCGAGGAGGCAGGGATCGTCTGCCGGCGCGTCAACAAAGTGCGCGAGGGTCGCCCACACGTCGTCGATATGATAAAAAACGACGAGGTCGCGCTCATCGTCAACACCACCGAGGGCAAGCAAGCGGTGCGCGAG
>DATHCO010000124.1:0-6540 GCA_035319505.1 Steroidobacteraceae bacterium
CTCACGCGCCGGGACCTCGATGAGATGTCCGCCAAGCGGCCGCTCCTGCTCGAGAGCGCTGACGGGCACACGGTCTGGGCCAACTCGGCGGCGCTGCGCGCAGCGCGCATCGACGCCCGCACGAAGGATCCTGCCGGCGGCCACATCGAGCGGGATGCGCAGGGCGAGCCCACCGGCACACTGCGCGACGTGGCCGCCGAGATCGTGCTCGCCGCGAAACCCAAGCCCAGCCTCGAGTTCGAGGCGTCGCAGCTCGACAAGGCGCTGCGCGCGATGCGCGCGACCGGCATCACCTCCGTTCAGGACGCGGACGCCGATGAGCACCTCATGCGGATGTACAAGAGACTCTACGACGAGCACCGGCTCGACATGCGCGTGCGCGCGAGCTTCGGCCTGAAGCAGACCGACCGGCCGCCGCAGGTCCTCATCAGTGAGGCGATCGCATTCCGTGCGCGCTGGGCCGTCGATCCGGAGCATTTGCGCGCCGATGCGATCAAGATCTTCGCCGACGGTGTCATCGAGTACCCGTCGCAGACCGCAGCGCTCCTCGAGCCTTACCTCGATGCCGCGGGTCAGCCGACCGACCATCGCGGCCCCACCTACTATCCCCAGGAACACTTGAACAGCATCATCGCGGCGGCGGATGCCGCCGGCTTCACGGTGCACGTTCACGCGATCGGCGACCGCGCCGTGCGCTCGGCCCTCGATGCCTTCGCCTATTCGCGCGAGCACAACGGCGCGGGTGACAACCGCGATCAGATCGCGCATCTGGAGCTCATCGACCCGCAGGACTTCCCGCGCTTCAAGGAGCTCGGCGTGATCGCCAATTTCCAGCTGCTCTGGGCCGAGCGCGACCCCTATATCGTCACCGCGACGCTCCCCTATCTCGGGCCCGAGCGCTCGCGCTACCTCTATCCGGCGCGCTCGCTCCTCGATGCCGGCGCTCTGATTGCGGGCGGGAGCGACTGGGGGGTGAGCAGCTTCGATGCATTCCAGGCGATGGAGCACGCCATCACGCGCTGCGAGGCCCGGGGCCGCGAGCCGCTGTTACCTGAGCAGAGCATTCCGCTGCAAACGATGGTCGATGCCTATACCATCAATGCGGCCTACGCGCTCAAGCAGGAGCGCATCACCGGGAGCCTGGAGCCCGGCAAGCGCGCCGATTTCATCGTGATCGACCGGGATATCTTTGCCATCGACCCCTTCGAGCTGCACGACACGCGCGTTGAGTCGACTTACCTCGACGGGCGCGAGGTCTACGCGGCGCCGCGATGAGCTGAACTGGGCTGACGCCGGCACCCAGCTGGTGTCCTGAATCGGACGTTCGCGCTGCACCGAGAGCGCCGCCGCGGCCCGACCGCAAGGCGCGACGACCGCGAATACTTGAGCGTATTCAAGGGAGGAGCAACGCAGCGGGCGGGGCGCCGCGGTTTCTTAACCCGATCCACAGCGTAATCCGCGATGCTGCGAATCGGGAGCCGGTCATTCCATTGTGACTAGGCCAGCAACGCCGGCTCGAACGGGTAGAGCGACAGGCGGCGGCAGCCGCCGGGCTCGACCACGACCATGTCTTCGAGCTTGACGCCCTCGCCGCCCGCGTCGCGAGCGACGAAGCTTTCCACCGAGAGCACCATGTACTCCTCGATGCGCCCGTCGCTCCCCTCGCGCGTCCAGTCGAGATCATAAGGAATCGACGGCCATTCGTTGGAGAGCCCCACGCCGTGGATCATCATCGGATAGCGATGCTTGCGATAGCCTTCCGGAATCGGCCAGCATGCCTGGGCGATGTCGCGGAACTCCGCACCTGCCCGAACCAGCGATAGGTTGTGCTCGAGCTGCTCGTGAGCCAGCCGATAGAGGGAGCGCTGCTCGCGCGACGGCGCCCCCGGCGGACACAGGAACGTGCGCGAGATGTCGACCTTGTACCCGCTCGGCCCCATCATCCCGACATCGAACGCCACCAGCTCGCCGGCGGCAACGCGCCGATCGGTGGCATCCTCGCCCCAGGGCGTGATGTGAGTCCCTGACAGGAGCAGCGGGTAATCGATGAAATCGCCACCCGCGGCCGCATTGGCCGCGGCGAGCACCGACCAGAGCTCGCGTTCGGTCTTTCCGGGCAAGAGCGTCTCCTTGAGCCGTGCGATCGCCGCGTGGGCGATACCCATCGACTGCTCGATGCAGCGCACCTCCTCCGGGCTCTTGATGCTGCGGGCGCGGTGCATGAGCTCCTCCGCCGGCAGCCAGCGCACGCCGGCCTCTTCCAGCGCTTCGATCAATACCAGGGGGGCCGTGTCGACGCCGAGACATTCGTCGGCGCCCCATTCCTCGAGCAGGGCGAGGATCTGGCCTGCGAATTCCCGGGCCCGATCTCGCCAGCGCGGTCCGGAAGGGAAATAGGTGCAGAGCGGCCCATCGCGCACCTCCGACACGGTCCCCGAGTCGAATCGCTCGCTCGCGCCACCGCCCCAGTCGAAGAGAACCCCTGCCTTGGCCGCCGGCAGGAGAAGGCTGCGAAACGGTGCATGCAGGTTGTAGGCGGTGGCTATGTTCGCGCCGGTGGCATAGCGCAAATTGAGCGGGCTCGTGAGCAGGAGCACCGGCATCTGCTGCAACCGCATTTGCCGCTGCACGCGCTCGCGCCGATATTGCCGCAGGCGTGCTTCCTCGGACATGGTGGCGAGCTAGTGCTGGAGCGAGGTGTAATTCGCGGGCACGAACACGTAGCCGGAGTCCGAGGACCGCAGGTGCCCGATGCCCGGAAACGAGACGTGCGCGCCGCCGACCCAGCTGCGCTCTCGAGCGGCCTCGGCGAAGACTCTCTTGCGTTGCTCGGCCGCTCCCGGCGAATCGGTATCGAAGTGGATGGTGGCGCCAGGGTCGGGAAACTGGACGGCGCCGATGTGCATCAAGTCACCCCACAGGATGAGTTTCTCGCCCTTGCTCTCGACCACGTAGGCGGTGTGACCCGGGGTGTGGCCGGGCGTCGCCATCGCATGCACGCCGGCCACGAGCTCGACGTCGCCCTTGAACGGCTTGAACTTTCCGGCGGACACGTAGGGGTCGAGCGCCTTCATGGCGGACTCGAAGCTCTCCTTTTTCTCCTTCGGCGCGGCCTCCAGGTTGGCCTTGCTCAGCCAGTAGTCCGCTTCTTGCTGAGCCGCGCGCACGGTGGCGTTGGGAAAGGCGATTTTGCCGTCGCTGAGCAGTCCCCCGACGTGGTCCCCGTGCATATGCGTGATGTAGATCTCATCCACTTCGCTCGGCTGATAGCCCGACGCCTTGAGATTCGCCACCAGCTTGCCGACGCTGGGTCCGAAGAACGCCCCGGCACCGGTGTCGATGAGCACGAGCTTCGAGCCCGTGTTGACGAGAAAGCCGTTCACGGAGCCCTCGACCGGCTCCTTGAGGAAGGATCGCTCGAGATCGGTCGTGATCTGCTGCGGCGTCACGTGGGTGAGGAGCTCGGTCGCATTCATCGGAAACGTCCCGTCGCAGAGCGCCGTGATTTCGAAGTCGCCGACCATCATGCGGTAGTAACCCGGCGCCTGGGTCTTCTGTTGAGGAGCGCCGGCATCGGCCGCCGAGCCGAGCGCCAGAGCCATTGCACCCGCGGCGAGGACGCCGCTCAGCCGAACTTTCGATGTCATCGTCGCCTCTCCCGCATTGCGAGCGCGGCATTATAATGCACGCATGGACCCGGCTGCTCATGCCGAAGAGCACAGCGAGCTGAGTGAGGTCGAGCGGCGCGTGCGTGCGCTCGAGACGCTGCTCACTCAGAAGGGGTATATCGATCCCGCGGCGCTCGATGTGCTGATCGATACCTACCAGACCAAGATCGGTCCGCGTAACGGCGCCCGCGTGGTCGCACGAGCGTGGGTCGATGCCACGTATCGCCGGCGGCTCCTCGAGGATGGCACCGCCGCCATCGCAGAGCTCGGGTTTTCCGGTCGACAGGGCGAGCACGTCGTGGCGCTGGCCAATGGGCCGAACCTTCACCACATCGTCGTGTGTACCCTGTGCAGCTGCTACCCCTGGCCGCTCCTCGGCCTGCCGCCCGTCTGGTACAAGAGCGCTCCCTATCGGTCGCGCGTCGTGCGCGATCCTCGAGGCGTGCTCGCGGAGTTCGGCGTGACAGTGCCCGCGACCACCGAGATCCGCGTCTGGGACTCCACCGCCGAAGTGCGCTACCTCGTGATCCCCGAGCGCCCGGCGGGTACGGAGGCGCTCGGCGAGGAGTCGCTCGCGGCCCTGGTGACGCGCGACTCGATGATCGGCACCGGCCTCCCACTGGCGCCCAATCGCGCGCTCGGCCCCGACGGCACGCTTGCGCCATGACCTCGCGCTCGATGCCTGACGCGAGCTACGTGAGCCATGCCGATCTCGGCGGCCGGGGCGGATTCGGCCCCGTGGTGCCCGAGCCGAATGAGCCTGTATTCCACGCCTCGTGGGAGCGGCGCGCGTTCGCGCTCACGCTCGCGATGGGCGCCACCGGAAGCTGGAACCTCGATAGGGGGCGCGCCACGCGCGAGACGCTGCCGAACTATGGGGAGCTCACCTACTACGAGATCTGGCTCGCCGCACTCGAGAAGCTCCTCATCGCCTCCGGCCTGGTGCGAGAGGCGGAGCTTGCCGCGGGGCGCGCGCTCGATCCGCCCGCACCCATCCGCGGGGTGCTCACGGCGGCGCAAGTGCCGGCGGCGCTCGCGGCCGGCTCGCCCACTACGCGCACGCTCGCCTCGCTACCCAAGTTCGCCGTGGGCCAGCGCGTCCGAGCCCGGTGGGAAGAGCCGGCGCACCACACTCGTCTGCCGGGGTATCTGCGCGGTCGCATCGGAGTCATCGAGCGCATCGTGGGCGCCCACGTATTTCCGGATTCGAACGCGCGTGGACTGGGCGAGGACCCTCAGTGGTTGTACACGGTCGTGTTCGAGGCTCGAGATATTTGGGCAGATCGCGTCTCGCACCGCGTGTCCTGCGACGCCTGGGAACCGTATCTCGATCCCGCATGAGCTCCCTGCTCAATAGCCTCACCGGGATTGCGTGCGAGCCGGGCGGGCCGGCTTTTGCAGCGCCGTGGCAGGCCCAGGCGTTCGCCATGACGCTCTTCCTGCACGAGCGTGGTGCGTTCACCTGGAGCGAGTGGGCGGCCGTGCTCGGCGAGCAGATCGAGGCGGCGCGCCATGGCGGTGATCCCGATCTCGGCGATACCTATTACCACCACTGGCTCAAGGCGCTGGAAACCCTCGTCGCGGCCAAGGGCCTCGTCTCGAGCAGCGAGCTCGCGCGCTACGCGAGCGCCTGGGGCCGGGCCGCCGAGCGCACGCCGCATGGCGTGCCGATCATTCTCGAGGAGCGCGACCTTCAGTCGGAGCGAAACTAGGAGCGGGACCTTCAGTCGGAGCGGGACTGGGACTTTCACTCACCAGACAGGCGTCGAGCTCATCGAGGCACTGCCTCGCATCGGCGAAATGGATCGTCCGAAAGCCGAGCCGGCCGGCGGACTCGACGTTCGGTCGATGGTCATCGATGAAGACCGTTTCGCGGGGGATCAGGGAGTATCGCTCCGCGATGTAGTCGAAGATCTCGGGGTCCGGCTTGATCAGCTTGACCTCCCCGGATACGACGATGCCGCGCAGGCGATCGAAGAAGGAGTAGCGCTCCTTCAGATGCGCGAACATCGCCGCCGACATGTTCGAGAGTCCATAGAGCGGCGTGCCGCGTGCCGCTAGTTCCTCGAGGACGGCGACCGTATCGGTCATCGGCGTGAGCGACTCCTTGACATGCGCGAGAAGCGCATGCATCTCCTCGGTGGGTCGACCCATGCGCACCGCGAAGCGCGCCGCGGCCTTGGCCTCACTCAAGGTCCCGCGATCCATCTCGACCCAATCGGGATGCCGGAAAACGCTCTCTCGAAGCAGGCTCCGTAACGGCTCCGTCGAGTAGAAGCTTCCGATGATCTCCTCGGGTCTCCAGCGCACGAGCACACCGCCGAAATCGAAAATGACGTTGCGTACGGGGCTTTCAGCCATCGCGCAGTGATTGGAGCGGGTGATGGGAATCGAACCCACGTTAGTAGCTTGGGAAGCTACAGTTCTACCATTGAACTACACCCGCATGGGACGAATTTTAATAGCTTATCGCCCCGATCTCCACGGGTCCTGGCTTGTCTCGCCGGGCACGAAGCGCCTCGGCGAGCTCGTGTGCCGTCGCGTATTCAAGGTGGGAACCCCGGTCGCCTTAGCTACTTTCTGGCGCTAGCCACGGCGCGCCGCCGCCGCGCGGCGACGCCGAGCAATCCCATTGCGCTCAGCACGAGCGGCAGTGCCGCGGGCAAAGGTACGGCCGTCAAGGTGCCGCTGATGTCAAACACGCCGTTGTAGTAGTTGGTGCCGCTGCCGTCGGTGATCTGCACCGCATTGGTACCGGCAACCGGCGTGCCGATGAGAAATCCGCAGGTGCCACCGATCGCGCACTCGATGCCGGAAATGTAGGGCGTGTTCTCGGCGGTCTGGAAATAGGGGGAGGATAATGCGGCGAGAG
>DATHCO010000125.1:0-3637 GCA_035319505.1 Steroidobacteraceae bacterium
GCATTCTCGCGGGTGTCCGTGGAGGCGGGCTCGACCCAGCGCACCGGGGCTTGCAGATCTTCCTCGAGAAAGCGCCGCATGGCGGCGGTCTCGCGGCCGCTGCCCGAGACGAGAATGGGGAGCCCGGTCGCGCGCGCGACCTTGGCGCCCTCGATCAACCGCAGGTCCGCGTGCGTGCTGGGCGCATCGGCGCCCACCTCGGGCGCGTTGCGGCGCAGGCCCCCGCCCAGGATCACGATCGCCTGAGCGCGCGCCTGTGTCGCCGTGAGATGCTGGGGATCGAGCGGCGGATAATCCTCGCCCGAGCGCGCGAGCGCATCGGAGATGATGGGGGTGGCCAGGGCCCAGAGCGCTCCGATGCCGACCGCGCAGAGCGCCAACGCCGTGCGCGGACGCCGCCGCCAGCATAGAAGGCCCGCGACACTCAGCAGCAGGGGGCTGGCGGGAGGCAGAAGGATCGTCTTCAACAAGAGCTTGAGCTCGAACCAAAACAACCGAGGTTCCTCGCGAGTCGGGCGCTACAGCAATCCTAAGTGTACGATTTCCGGCCGCGGCACAAGAAGGAGATACCGTGCGATACACCCGGCGCGACGTCATGAAAACCCTCGCGGCACTCCCGCTGCTTCCTCTCGAGCGGGCCGAGCCCGAGGTGATCCTGGTCAATGGTCTCCTCACGACGATGAGCGCCACACCGCCGCACGCATCGGCCATCGCCATCGGCGGCGGCCGATTTCTGGCCGTCGGCTCCGACAAGGACGTGCTCGCGCTCGCGGGCCGGCGAACTCGACGCGTCGATCTCGGCCGCCGGCGCGTGTTCCCCGGTTTCAACGACGCACATGCTCATCCCTGGGCGGGAGGCCTCGCGGCCTTGAAGAACGTCGCCTGCGACAAGAGCTCGATCGAGGAGATTCTCGCCGCGCTGCGCGCGCGCGCCGCCGAGACTGCGCCGGGCCACTGGGTGCAAGGGTATCTGTATGATGATGCCAAGACGCCGCGCTTTCTGACGCGTGCGGACCTGGACGCCGCGGTACCCGATCACCCGGTGGTCGTGACCCACCGCGGGGGCCATACCGGGTACGTGAACTCTCTCGCTCTCGCCCAGGTCGGCGCCATGGCGGCGACGCCCGACCCTCCAGGAGGGCGATTCGAGCACGACGCGAGCGGCGAGCTCAACGGTCGGGTCGCCGATCAGGCGCTCAACTTGATCCTCGCCAAGATTCCCGACGATGCCACCCGCGACGACCATCGCCGCGGCGTCGCCCTCATCTCCAAGCTCTACTCGAGTCACGGGATCACGTCGGTGTGCGAGGCCGACACGAGCCCGCAGGGGCTGCAGGCGTATCAGGATGCCCGCGATGCCGGGGAGCTCACCTACCGCGTCTACTGCTTGATGGGCGTCGCCTACCTCGATCGCTATATCGCCGCGGGAGTGCACACCGGGTTCGGTGACTCGATGGTGCGCATCGGCGGCATCAAGCAGTACGCCGACGGCTCGATCTCCGAGCGCACCGCTTGGCTCGCCGAGCCCTATGTCGGGATCCCGGGCTACTCGGGAGTCGAACTCGGCACGCGCGAGAGCTTGTACGAGAATGCGCGCAGGGCGCACCTCGCGGGATTTCAGCTCGCGACCCACGCGAACGGCGAGCGCGCGATCGATCGCATCCTCGGCGTGTACGAGGAGCTGCAGCGCGAGTTCCCGCGCCGCGATCCGCGATTTCGCATCGAGCACTGCACCGTGGTGACGCCGGAGCTCATCGCGCGCATGCGCGCGATCGAGGCGATCCCCATCCCGTTTGCGGGCTATGTGACCTTCCACGGCGATGTGCTGCACTTCTACGGGGAGGAGCGGGTGGGGCGCATGTTCGCCTATCGATCCTTCATCGACGCCGGCCTCAAGGCCCCGTCCGCCTCGGACTACACGGCAAGTCCGCCCGATCCGATGCTCTGGCTCTACTCCGAGACCACACGCCGCGACCCGACCGGGCACGTCTGGGGCGAGCGCCAGCGCATCACGCTCGCCGAAGCGCTCAAATCCATGACGCTCGACGGCGCCTATGCCTCCTTCGAGGAGCACGACAAGGGCTCGATCGAGCCCGGCAAGCTCGCCGACCTCGTGGTGCTCGAGGAGGATCCGATCGAGCTGCCGGCCGAGCGCTGGCAGGGGATCAAAGTCGAGCGCACCATGCTCGGCGGGCAGTGGGTGTACGAGGCGTAGCTGCCTCGCTCACGCGCCCGAGCGAAGCATCGGTGCCCGGGCCCATCATCGGCGCGAATGACGCGGCGCAGCACGCGTCGCAGTACCGGCATGTTATGAAAAATTCATTCGGCTGACATCGACCCGATGCCCCCCAACGGCATGCTACGCGCCTGACCGGGAACCGGTGGCGCATCGCGCCATGTTGAGAAGGGATTGCAGGGGCATGGCCAACAACACTTTGCTCACGGTGGTTTTCGTGACCCTGCTGCTCGGGCTCTCAGGAGCGGCCCGTGCGACGCCGGTGACTTATGATTACAGCAGCGGCGATGTCGTGATCACCGGCGCGACCGTGAACGGCACCTCGGTACTGCCGACGGGATCCAATCCCGAGTTCAACCTCGATCCGAGCTCGCTCGCGTCCATTGATACCAGCGCGCTCACGCTCACGTTCACGATGAACCAGCTCGAATCGTATACCTCGAGCTCACCGTACACGTTCGACCTCGCCAATACGGTGACGACCAGCGGCGGCGGCACCCTCAATCTCAACTCGGCGACCTTGTCACTGTGGGGTGTTGAGGCCACCACGCCCTCGGCATTTACGCTCAATTCGCTGGGCGGGGGTGCTTACACCTTCTCGATGTCAGACCGCATCCAAGTCTCCGGCAACTACTCACTGGTTGGCGTGATGAACGAGACCACGGGCAAGACGCTCGGCCCCTTCACGAATTCCTTTAACGCGGGCCAAACCCTGTCCTCGTCCGGCTCTGCCACCATTCTCGGCCCAAATACCGTCGCGCTGGACCAACTGACGCTCGGGACGTGGACCGTCGGTGGACAGACCCTGAGCGTCACCGGCGATGTCATCTTCAACGGCGTCGTGGCCGTGCCCCTCCCGGCCGCCTTGTGGCTGTTCGGGTCCGGCCTCGGTTTCTTGGCGGGCCCGATCCTGCGGCGCAGGCGGCCCTGGGGCTGACGCAGCCAATCAAGGAATTTTGGAGAGTTTGAGCCATGAAGCGACTTGAGCGGGCATCGTGGATCGTATCCCGCGGGCCCCGGCGGTTGCGCCTCGCCGGTCTCCTGCTCGGTTCGATCGCAGCGGTGCCCGGTGCGGCCCTCGCGGATACCGTTCTGAATTTCGATTTCAACGGCAACCTCATCGCCTCCGGGTCCACGGCCTTTTGCGCGGTCGGCAATGCGTGCCCGAGCGATCCTGCGTTTGCGCTCACGTCGAACACAGCGCTGAGCGGCACCCTCTCGGTCGACGAGACCACGGACACGATGACGTTCGACCTCACGATGGCCAGCGCCTCGTTCGGATCGCTGGGCCTAGCCGCTGGCTCTACATTCGTTGCGCCCATGGGCTCACCGGTGAGCGTCACCATCACCACGAGCCACGGTGTCACGACGATTGGCGCGGGAAGCACATCCACCGTCACA
>DATHCO010000126.1:0-5910 GCA_035319505.1 Steroidobacteraceae bacterium
CCTTGAACTCCCCGCCAAACTTCTCCGCCATCACCTTCGTCAGCGCCGCCGTCAAAGTCGTCTTGCCATGATCCACATGCCCTATCGTCCCCACGTTCACGTGCGGCTTGGTTCGCTCAAACTTCCCCTTCGACACGGCAAATCTCCCTATGGATATTACAGAATGAGATCGGGACTTCGATTCGCTACGAGGCTTTCTTCATGACCACGTCGGCCACGTTGTTCGGCACTTCGAGGTACTTCGCGAACTCCATCGTATAGGTCGCGCGGCCCTGGCTCATGGAGCGCATCGCCGTCGAATACTGAAACATCTCGGCGAGCGGCACCTCGGCGGTGACCACCTTGCCCGAGGGCGAGTCCTCCATGCCGACGATCTGCCCGCGGCGGCGATTCAAATCACCGACGATATCGCCGTAGTAGTCCTCGGGGGTAACCACTTCGACCTTCATGATGGGCTCGAGCAGAACGGGCTTCGCCTTGCGAAAGCCTTCCTTGAACCCGATGGAGCCTGCGATCTTGAAGGCCATTTCGCTCGAATCGACGTCGTGATAGGACCCATCGAAGATCGTCACCTTCACGTCGACGACGGGATAACCCGCGATGACGCCCGTCTGAACGGCCTCCTGAACGCCCTTGTCCACGGCGGGAATGAACTCCCGAGGCACCGCCCCGCCGACGATGGCGTTGACGAATTCGTAGCCTTTGCCGGCCGCTTGCGGCTCGAGCTTGAGCCACACGTGACCGTACTGACCGCGGCCGCCCGACTGGCGCACGAACTTGCCCTCGGATTCGACGCTCGCGCGGATGGTCTCCCGGTAGGCGACCTGGGGCTTGCCGACATTGGCCTCGACCTTGAACTCGCGCTTCATGCGATCGACGATGATCTCGAGGTGCAGCTCGCCCATCCCGGAGATGATGGTCTGGCCGGATTCCTGGTCCGTGTGCACGCGGAAGGAAGGGTCTTCCTTGGCGAGGCGCTGCAAGGCGATTCCCATCTTCTCCTGGTCGACTTTGGTCTTGGGCTCCACCGCCACCGAGATCACAGGTTCCGGAAACTCCATCTTCTCCAAGATGATGACCTTGTGCGCGTCGGATAGCGTGTCGCCGGTGGTGACGTCCTTCAGGCCCACGGCGGCGGCGATATCCCCCGCGCGAACCTCCTTGATTTCCGAGCGCTCGCTCGCATGCATCTGCAGCAGTCGGCCGACCCGCTCGTTGCGGCTCTTGTTCGGCACAAACACCTGATCGCACGAGTTCAATGTGCCCGAGTACACCCGGAAGAAGGTCAGGTTGCCGACGAAGGGGTCATTCAGGATCTTGAAGGCGAGCGCGGAGAAGGGCTCGGTATCGGAGGCCTTTCGCGTGAGCGGCTCACCCCGCTCGTCCTGGCCCTTAACGTCGGGTACGTCGACGGGTGAGGGCATGTACTCGACGATCGCATCGAGTACCGCCTGCACGCCCTTGTTCTTGAACGCCGAGCCGCAGGTCACGAGGCAAATCTCGTTCTTGAGCGCCCGCGCGCGCAGGCCCCGTTTGATCTCCTCGGCGCTGAGATCGCCGCTATCGAGGTACTTGGTGAGCAGCTCGTCCGAGCCTTCTGCGGCCGCCTCGATCATCTTGCCGCGCCATAACTGGCACTCCTGGAGCATGGCGGGCGGTATGTCCCGATACTCGAACTTCATGCCCTGAGTCTCGTCGTCCCAGAAGATGGACTTCATCTTGATGAGATCGACCACGCCGACGAAGGCGTCCTCGGCACCGATCGGCAACTGAATGGGAACGGGATTGCCGCGCAGCTTCGTGCGGATCTGATCGACGCAGCGCAGGAAGCTCGCGCCGGCGCGATCCATCTTGTTGACGAAGGCGATGCGCGGCACGTGGTACTTGTTCATCTGCCGCCACACCGTCTCCGACTGCGGCTGGACCCCGGACACGGCGCAGTACACGGCGACGGCCGAATCCAGCACCCGCAGGCTCCGCTCCACCTCGATGGTGAAGTCGACGTGTCCGGGCGTGTCGATGATGTTGATCCGGTGCTCGGGGAAGCTCTTGTCCATCCCCTTCCAGAAGCAGGTGGTCGCCGCGGCCGTGATGGTGATGCCGCGCTCCTGCTCCTGCTCCATGTAGTCCATGATGGCCGCGCCGTCGTGCACCTCGCCGATCTTGTGCGAGACGCCGGTATAAAAGAGGATCCGCTCGGTCGCGGTGGTCTTGCCCGCGTCGATATGCGCAGAGATACCGATGTTGCGATATCGCTCGATGGGCGTCGTACGTGCCACGGTCTTCAGTCCTACGTCATGAGCGGCCCGCTGCCGCCCCGAGAAAACTCTATATAAGGTCGGACCGGCGTATTACCAGCCGGCACCCGCGGGCCGAGGACAGCGCTCGCTCTACCAGCGGTAGTGCGCGAATGCCTTATTCGCCTCGGCCATGCGGTGTGTGTCTTCGCGCTTGCGCACGGCGGCGCCGCGATTCTCGGCCGCGTCGAGCAGCTCCGCGGCCAAGCGATGCGCCATCGACTTCTCGCTCCGGTCCGTTGCCGCTTCGATGACCCAGCGCATGGCGAGCGTCTGACGGCGATTGGCGCGCACTTCGACGGGGACTTGATAGGTGGCGCCGCCGACGCGGCGCGACTTGACCTCGACGACCGGCTTCACGTTGTCGAGCGCCTGCTGCAAGAGGGCGATCGCATCGCCTCCGGCGCGGCCCGTCTTGTCGCCGATGCGGTCGATGGCTCCGTACACGATCTTCTCGGCGACCGACTTCTTGCCTCGTTCCATCACCATGTTGATGAACTTGGCCAGCATGTCGTTACCGAACTTGGGGTCCGGAAGGATGGTGCGATGGGGTGCGGGTGCTCTACGGGACATGAGAAACCTTCAGCAATCACTTCTTGGGGCGCTTGGCACCGTATTTGGAGCGCCCCTGCTTGCGGTCGCCGACGCCGGCGCAGTCGAGTGCACCCCGGATGGTATGGTAGCGCACGCCCGGCAGGTCCTTGACGCGTCCGCCGCGGATCAACACCACCGAGTGCTCCTGCAAATTGTGTCCCTCGCCGCCGATATAGCTCGACACCTCGTATCCGTTGGTGAGGCGCACCCGACAGACCTTGCGCAGGGCCGAGTTCGGCTTCTTGGGGGTGGTCGTGTAGACGCGCGTGCAGACCCCGCGCTTTTGCGGGGAGGCGGCCAGTGCCGGAACCTTGGATTTCCACGCGGGCTCGTTGCGGCCGGTACGGATCAGCTGGGTTGTGGTCGCCATAAATGCTTGTGCGAGCCAACCACGCGGCCGACTCTCCTCATGGAACGTAAGGTAAGCGCCCCGATGCCGGGCGACAAAGGCCGGCGATTGTAGGAATCGGCTGCCTGGGTGTCAAGGCAACGGCGGGAGCGGTCCTTGTGCGGCGCGCTCGGGGCAGGCGCCTTGGCCCGCCGCCCCCGCTCCCGGCCTCACGCGCTCCCGGCCTCTTGGCAAGGGGTCGCTGTCGCGGCGGCTCTGCGATCTGAGTCACGCTCCCGGCCTCTTCCGTGCGTCGATGCTCCCAGATCGTTCTTCCGTCTGGACTTTTGTTAAAGATCGGCCCCTCGCATCCGATATCTCAATGCAATGACAGGCCCGAAACGGGCGTCGGCGGCACGGAGTGTCGGTGATCAGGCTATTCAAAAAGACTTCCGCCGGAAAGGGTCGTGTCGGGCTCGCTTTCGGCACCGATCAGCTTGCGGTCGCGGTTTTGCGGCGCGACAGCGGGAGTCCCGTGCTCGAGCGCTGCGAGGCTGTGCCGGTCGATCCCACCGGCGGAACCGACGCGCGGGCGGCCGCGTTGCGAGCGACGGGCCTACCCCGCATGGCGGTGAGCACGGTGCTTCGATCGGACGATTACCAGCTTGCGCTCGTGGAAGCGCCCGATGTGCCGCCCGCGGAGCTGCGAGCCGCGATGCGCTGGCGTCTCAAGGACGCCATCGACTTTCGGGTCGAAGACGCCGTCATCGATGTCTTCGACCTTCCCGAGCAGAATCGCGGCGCTCGCGCCCGCATGATGTATGCGATCGCCGCGCGACGCAGCGCGATCGACGAATACACCCGCGCGCTCGCCGCAACGCCGCAGTTCGACGTCATTGACGTGCCGGAGCTGTGCTTGCGCAATTTGGCGGCGCTCCTGCCCGCCTCCTCTGCGGGCGTCGCACTGCTGCACTTGGGGCAGAGCAGCGCCAGCATCGTGCTGGTGCGAGGGAAGACCTTCTATTTGGCGCGCCAGATGGATCTCACGGCGACGCTCGGATCAGCGCGGGCGAGCGACGCACCGGACGCCGGCAGCATCGTGCTCGAGCTGCAGCGCTCCCTGGACTACTACGAACGCCACTTCGACCAACCGCCGATCACCCGAATCGCGGTATCGCCGGCCGGTCCGCGCGCCGATACGCTCGCTCAGGACCTGGGGCGCGAGACCGGCTTTGAGGTCACGACCCTCGACCTGAACCTCCTGCTCTCCTGTGCGAGGCCGATCGAGCCGGAGGCGCAAGCCGCCTGTCTGCTCGCCGTCGGCGCAGCGCTGCGCGAGGAGCATCGCTCGCTCTGAAGCTCATGGAACAGCAAGTCAACCTCTATCAGCCCATCCTGGGCGCCGAGAAGCACCTGTTTTCCGCGCGGGCGATCGGCATCGCTCTGGCGTTGCTCGCCCTGTGCCTCGCATGCGTCGGCGGGTTCGGGGCGTGGCGCACCAGCCGCGTCGAACGATCCATCGCCAATCTCGAGCGGCGCCAGAGCACGGATCTCGCTGCCGTCGAGCAGGCCGGGGCGGCCCTGCATCCGGGCAAGAGCCTCTCCGAGCTCGAGGCCCAGGCCAAGGAGCTCGCGGCCGACATTGCGGCGCGAGAGAGAGCGCTCGATGTGGTGCGCCTGGGTGCCGCATCGCCGCAGACGGGGTTTGCCGCTCGCTTGGAGGCGCTCGCCCGACGGCAGGTCGACGGGCTCTGGCTGCGCGAAATCGTCGTCGGCTCCGGGGAGGGGCGGCTTGCCATGCAAGGCGACGCGACCGATGCCCGGCTGGTTCCGGCCTACCTCGCCGCCCTCGCCGGGGAGCAGGCGCTCGCGGGGGTGCGCTTCGACAAGCTGTTGCTGCGCCGCGCCAGAGCCGAGGAGATACCGGCGCAGCTCGTATTCGAGCTCGGCGCGCCGGGTCTCACGTTTCCCGGGCCGGAGCCACACCCGTGATCGCCGCCTCGAGCCTCATCAACCGAGCGCGACCTTTCATCGAGCGGCTGGATGCACTCACGCTGCGCGAGCGGGTCATCATCTTCGGCGCCGGGGTTGCTCTCGTTTACATCGCCTGGCAGACGCTGCTGATGGAGCCGCTCGCCTCTCGCGCCAAGGCTGCCGAGCAGCGCCTCGTGGACGTACGCCGGCAATTGACCATGATCGACGAGGCGGGCTCAGCCTCGGTGAACGACCCGACGGTGGCCGCGGCGCTTCGCAATCGGGCCCTTGCCGAGCGCATCCACAGCCTCGACAAGGAACTGAACTCCGTTGCGCAGGGTTATATTGCACCGCAGCACATGAACGAGCTGCTGCGGGAGCTGCTGGCCGAACAACGCGGGCTCAAGCTCGTCAGCCTCAAGAACCTTCCGGTGGAGAGCCTGGCCTCCACCGCAAAGCCTGACGCGCCGATCGCGGCTGGCGATCGCGGCCCGTTCCTGCACCCCGTCGAGATGGTGGTCGAGGGTGACTACGCGAGCGTCGTTGCTTATCTGCGCTCGCTCGAGGCGCTCCCGTGGCACATCCACTGGCGCAGCCTCGAGCTCAGCGCCCGCGACTATCCGGTCAACCGGGTGCGCCTCGTGATCGGCGCCCTGAGCCTGTCGCGGGACTGGATGAGCGTATGAGGAGCACGACCTCAAACACGCTCGTCGCCGC
>DATHCO010000127.1:0-2381 GCA_035319505.1 Steroidobacteraceae bacterium
CACGAGCCCGGATTACGAGCGCCAATGGCAATCCTACGGGCCCGAGGGCCAACGCCAGCTCGTCGAGCGCATCGCCATGCGCCGCATCGGCGAGCCCGAGGACATCGCCTATGCGGTGCTCTTCCTCGCCTCGCGCTACGCTTCTTGGATTACGGGCCAGGTGCTCCCCGTCACCGGCGGCCCGCAGGCCTGAGCGGGAGCAGCCTCAAAGCCGTTCGGTGAGTTCGTAACGCACTATCCCGCGCCCGTCGTTCGCGGCCCTCAGGAGATCTCGTAGACCGCGAATTCATTAGCGATGCCTCGGAGCGCGCGCTGTTGCGGCATCGGGTCGAGGCCGTTCTGGCGGAGGACGCTCAAGGTCTGCGGATGGCCCACCACCTGCGCGGTCGCGAAGATCGAGCGCGACTGCGCCAGACCCTGGACCCGTGCCGCGATGTTGACGGTCTGGCCGAAATAGTCCTGGCGGTCGTTCAGCATTACCGCGAGGCAGGGTCCTTCGTGGATGCCGATCTTGAGCAGAAGGTCCTCACGCCCGCGCTCGGCGTTGAGGCGGAGCATGGCGTTGCGCATGCGTAGTGCGGCCGCCATTGCTCTGTCGGGTGTCGGGAAGGTCGCCATTACGGCATCGCCGATGGTCTTCACCACGGCCCCCGTCTCCGCGGCCACGATCTCGTTGAGCACGCGGAAATGCGCGCGCACGAGGTCGAAGGCCACGAGGTCCCCGACGCGCTCGTAGAGCTCGGTCGACCCCTTGAGGTCGGTGAAGAGAAAGGTGAGGCTGGTGATCTTCAGGCGCTGATCGACGGCGAGGGTATCGGCACGATAGATGTCGCGGAAGGTCTGGTTGGTGAGCAGGCGCTTCGCCGTCAGAAACGGCTTGCGGCGCCCGAGCAGGTGGTGGAGCTCGTCGCCGGCGATCCAGACGCTCGGCAGAACCCGCACATCGGTTCGGTTTTCCAGCGCGAGGCGCAGCGGCCCGGGGTGCAGCTCCAGGGTGCCTGTGGGCGCGTGCAGCTTGTTGTAGACGAGCGACAGGCTCTGGCGCTCGTGGATGGGCTCGCCCTTGACGTCGATGAATTGCGCCGCATGCGTCACCGGCTCAAATACGATCACGAACTCGGCGGGTAGGGTCAGCGACAGCAGTGCTTTATCGTTAGGGGGAAGCTCGATCGCCTCCAGCGTGATCTCGCCGATGAGGCGCTCGAAGGCCGCGTCCTCCGGCAGATCGATGCCCGAACTCCAGAACATCTGGCGGAAATACTCCAACACCGGGAGCCGGCCCGGATCGTGGGCCGCGATCTTGCGCACCCGCGGGCTCAGGGTGAAAGTCACCTCCACCATCTCGTCGAGGGTCGGCTCATAGCCCGCGGCGCAGAGCGCGCAGTTGTACTCGTCGCCGTGCACGGATTTGAGCGACGCCTGCGCGTCGAGGACGCCGCCGCAGCCGGGGCAGAGCACGTTCCAGGAGAGTTCGAAAAGCCCGAGGCGCGCCGCGTGCAACAACGCCGCAATGGCGCGTTCCTCGTCGAGGCCCGTGCGTTTGGCGAAGTCGAGGGCATTGACGCGGACGAGGGCGCGATCCGATCCCTCCCGCACCAGCCTCTCGATCGCAGTCGCGGCGTCGGCGTCCACCGACTGCCGCAGCGCCGCGAACAGGGTTTCCGCTTCGCTCATGGCGGCACTATAGGCCCAAACCGTCACCTCCGGTACTGCCTCGCTCTACTCGGAGATTTGACGGCTTCGAGCGGTCTGTTAGCATGTCGGCACCCCACAGGAGGGTACAGGATGGACGTCGCGTACCTCTCCGCCCTTGCGGCACTGGCAGGTTCCGCGGTCGGCGGGCTCACCTCCTTCTTCAGCTCATGGCTCGGTCAGAGCGGCCAGCTCAGGGCGCAGCTTTTCCTCCACGACAAGGGTCGCCGGCAGGAGCTCTACCGCGATTTCGTCGATGAAGCGTCGCACTCGTATATCGACGCGCTCACGCGCGATACGCCGGAGCCCGCCAAGATGATCGTCCTTTACGCCCTCGTCAGCCGGATGCGCATCCTGTCATCGCCGAAGGTGGTCGAAGAGGCCGTCAAGGTGGCGCGGCTGATCATGGAGACCTACCCCGAGCCCAACAAGACCTTTGCTGAGTTGCGCGCGATGTCGCATGAAGGCAGGTTTGATCCGCTGCGCGCCTTTTCCGAATCCTGCCGCGAGGAATTGCGAGGGTTGACGCCCGTGTGACAGACCGCACGAGGTCTCTCAGACGTTCTCGCGCAGGAGGCTCTTGCCGCAGATGTAGCCCCAGGCAAGACACGGCCCGATCGTCGTGCCCGCGCCGACCGCTTTCGAGCCAATGGGGTTCGCCATCGTGACACCCGCGCAGTAAAGCCCGC
>DATHCO010000128.1:0-2431 GCA_035319505.1 Steroidobacteraceae bacterium
CCCTTGGTGAGCTTCTGGAAGGCCGCCGACATTGCGCGCTGGTCCTCTTCCTCGGTGCCGAACGCCGCGAACATCGGAATCGGCACCCCGACCTTCTTGCCTTCGTGCCCGGTGGCGCGCGTGTAGGGCGGATTCATCACCACGAGGTCAAAGTGCGCGCGCCGGCCGATCGTGATCACCGATTCCAGCGCATCGTGATCACCGATTCCAGCGCATCGTGATCACCCTGCAGCTCATGCGGATGAGCGCGAGACGCACGACGTAGCTCCCTCGGTTCCACTCCGGCCCCGCTACACGCGGGCATGGCCACGGAGAGAACCGAGATGCACGTTCTGAAAGAGATTCTGCGACAGAAGCTCGCGCTGGGTCGAAGCCACCGGCAGGTGGCCGCGGCGGTCGGGGTGAGCGTGGGCAAGGTCGCGGGAGTGTTCGCTGCGGCGAGCCGCGAGGGCCTGGACGCGACGGCCGTGGCGGCGATGAGCGACGCCGAGCTCGAGTCGCGGCTGTACCCGAAGCCGTTGCCGACCGGAGCGGCCCGCCCGGAGCCCGATTGCGCGGCGCTGCACCTGGAGCTGCGCCGGCCGGGCGTGACGCTCGCCCTTCTGCACGTCGAGTACATGACGGCGCACCCGGCCGACGGCCTTCGGTACAGCGCATTCTGCGATCGGTATCGCGCGTGGGCACAACGCCAGTCGCCCGTGATGCGGCAGCCGCACCTGGCGGGCGACAAGCTGTTTGTCGACTACGCGGGCATGAAGCCGACGCTCGTCGATCTGGCGACCGGCGAGGTCACGCAGGTGGAGCTGCTTGTCGCGGTGCTCGGCGCCAGCAACTTCACGTACGCCGAGGCCACGCGAACGCAGAAGGTCGGTGACTTCGTGTCGAGCCTGTCGCGCGCCCTGGGCTTCATCGGCGGCGTTCCTCGTGCGATCGTCCCCGATCAACTCAAGAGCGCGGTGGTGGGCGCATGCCGCTACGACCCGGCGATCCAGCGTACGACCGCCGACCTCGCGCGGCACTACGCAACGACGATCTTGCCGGCGCGCCCTCGGTCGCCGCGTGACAAGGCGAAGGTGGAAGCCGGTGTGCTGATCGCCGAGCGGTGGCTACTCGCGCGAATCCGCAACGAGCGATTCACCAGCCTGGGCGCGCTCAACGCCCGGCTGGCGGAGCTCACGGCGGAGCTCAATGGCCGAACGATGCGCGTCTACAACGCGAGCCGGCGCGACCTCTTCGAGCGGATCGACAAGCCGGCCCTCGCGCCGCTGCCGACAGAGCCCTTCGAACCAACGGAGTGGAAGAAGGTTTCTCTCAATATCGATTACCACGTTGAATTCGATCACCACTTGTACTCGGCGCCGCACGCATTGCTGCACGAGGAGCTGTGGGTGTGCGCGACCACCAGTGTCGTGGCCATCGTGCATGGCGGCACGCGCGTCGCGAGCCACGGGCGCAGCTACGTCCACGGCGGGCATTCCACGAAGACCGAGCACATGCCGAGCAGCCATCGCGCGCACGCCGAATGGACGCCGACACGCATCCTGTCGTGGGCCCAGAACGTTGGGCCCCACACGCGCGCGCTTTGCGAGCTGATTCTGCGCGAACACCGCCACCCCGAGTGGGGGTACCGCTCGTGCCTTGGCCTGTTTCGATTGGCAAAGAAGTACGAGCACGCGCGCATGGAAGCGGCATGCGCTCGCGCCCTCTTCGCCGGAGCCCGCAGCTACCGGCCCGTCAAGACGATCCTCGAACACGGTCTCGATACCCAGCCGCTGCCTACGCCAGAGCGGCCGGCGACGGCGGGGGCCACACACAACAACGTGCGCGGTCGCGACTACTACCATTGATCGAAAATAAGGAAACAAGGAGAAAAGGCAATGATGAGAGAACCGACTCTTGAGAAACTCCATGCGATGCGCTTGCGCGTGATGGCCTCCACCTGGATCGAACAAGACCAGTCGCCGGACACCATCGCGCTGCCCTTTGACGAGCGGCTCGCGCTTCTGGTGGACGCCGAGATGCTCGCGCGCGAGAACGCCCGCCTCACCAAGAACCTGCGCGACGCCAAACTGCGGATCTCGAACGCGTGCATCGAGGGGATTGACTTTCCTCGGACGCGCGAGCTTGAAAAAGCCGTCGTCCGTACACTCGCAACCTGCCGATGGGTGACCGAACACCAGACCGTGATCGTCACAGGTGCCACTGGCACGGGCAAGAGCTACATCGCCTGCGCCCTTGCTCATCAAGCTTGTCGCAAGGGATTGCGTGCCCTCTACCGGCGCGTCCCCCGCCTCTTCGACGAGCTGCGTCTCGCACGCGCCGACGGAACATACCCGCGGCTTCTCGCCCGGCTCGCAAAGATCGATGTATTGGTGCTCGACGATTTCGCGATCGCACCGCTCACCGACGAGGCTCGACGCGATCTGCTCGA
>DATHCO010000129.1:0-2215 GCA_035319505.1 Steroidobacteraceae bacterium
CGCTCCGGCGTTGGTTACCCCGCGCGTCTATTACGCACCGCCCGCCGCATACTATCCGCGACCCCCGACCTACTACGCCGCGCCACGCGCTTACTATGCGCCCCGCGCGAGCTTCTACGGCGGCTACCGCGGATACAATTCGTCCGGCTACTATGGTTACGCGCATCGGTAGGTAAGCGTGCGGCGCAAGACGTCGAAAGCCGCCCGCAGAGGCGGCAGGCCATCGAGCGCCGATGCGATTCGTCTTCGAGGGCGTATTCTAGAGGCCGCCACGGAGTTGTTTCTGAAAGAGGGCTACGGCGCGACGAGCATCGGAGCGGTGGCTGCGAGCGCACGCGTGTCGAAACGTACCCTTTATGATCGCTTCGACGACAAGGCGGTCCTGTTTGCGGCCGTGGTTCACGCCATCATCGAGCGCATTCGACCTCCCCCCGAGGTGCCCTTGATCGAGGGCGCGACGCTCGAGGACATCCTGTGCCGCATCGCTCACATGATCCTGCACGCGGCACTCTCCCCGCAGGGACTCGCCTTGTACCGCCTGGTGGCGGCCGAATCCGCACGCTTTCCGGAGCTTGCGAGTGCGGTGGCGGGCGACGAGAGCAACCGTGAGGCCACCCATCTCATCGCAAGCCTGCTGATGCGTGACCCCTGCGGCGCGAGGCTCAGTCCCGAGGATCGCGAATTCGCCGCGACGCAGTTTCTCTTCATGGTCGCGACCGTGCCGCGGCGCCGTGCGACCGGCTACGGCACGCCGATGACAGCGGCTGAGCTCGAGATCTGGGCGCGCAGAGTGGTCAGGCTGTTCCTCGGCGGCTGCCGAGCCCTCGGGGCGTGAAAGCCTTATTCACGCTCGCGCGCGTTGGCTATCTCGCCGCGCTCTGTTGCGGCGCGCACCCGGTGTTCGCCTGGGGCGATGAGGGCCACGAGGTCATCGGCCTGATCGCCGATCACTACCTCGAGCCGGCGGTGCGGGCGCAGGTGCAATCGATGCTCGAGGAGGACGATAGCGGGCTCACGGCGCGCGATATGGCGCACGAGGCTGCGTGGGCGGACAAATTCCGCGACTCGGACCGCAACACGACCAGGATCCGGTACGAGCGGACCCGCAACTGGCATTTCGTGGATCTGGAGATTACCGGCGTGGATGTGAATTCGGCCTGCTACGGGCGACCCCGCCTGCCCGCAGGCACCGCTGCCTCCGAAGGCCCGGCGGAGGATTGCGTGATCGACAAGATCGAGCAATTCCGAGCGGAGCTCGAGAATCCGCGCACCGACCCGCGAGAGAGGCGCCTCGCGCTGCAGTTTCTCTTGCACTTGATCGGCGATGTGCACCAACCGCTGCATGCCAGCGATGATCACGACCAGGGCGGCAACCGCAAGATCGTGAGTGCCTCGGGAATCCCCACGAGTAATCTGCATCACGACTGGGATATCGAATTCGTCGAGCGATTGGGCCCGAACGCGACGGACATCGCCGCGCGCCTGATCGCCAAGATCAGCGATGCCGAGCGCAGCCGATGGTCACAGGGCACGCCCACGGCTTGGGCCCTCGAGTCCTTCTCCGTGGCGAAGGCTCACGCCTACGGTTTACTGCCCGCGCCGAGCTCTCCGGGCCGCTATCAGTTGCCCGACTCGTACGTGGCGGATGCGATTGAGGTGACCGCCGAGCAATTGAGCAAGGGGGGCGTGCGTCTGGCGTTCGTGCTGAATCAGGCGCTTGCGCGCCGCCCCTGAGGGCCGATGGGCCGCCGGGCCCGCTCAGGAGCTCTGCGAGCCTCGGGTCTTTGCCGCCGGGGCGGGCATCCCCGACCTCAGCGCGCCGGCGCCGGTACGACCTCGACGGTGATGTGTGATAAGTGATCGAAGCGACGCAGTCGCCGCTTGTAGTACGTCGAGTCGCGATTGTGCGATGTCGCGACCGACAGGATCGCACCCAGGTGCCCGGGCCCCAGCCTCCACAGATGCAGATCGCGTACCGAGTCGCCGTCCGCCTCGATGCGCCTGCGAATGCGCTCCTCGAGAGCGGCGTCCGGGCTCACATCGACGAGCACTCGGGTGGTATCGCGCACCAGCGCATACGCCCATGCCGCGATGACCGCCGCGCCGATCAGCCCCATCACCGGATCCATCCATACCCAACCGAGGAAGCGCGCGGCGGCGAGGCCGAGAATCGCGAGCACCGATACGAACGCATCGCCGACCACATGGACGAATG
>DATHCO010000130.1:0-62528 GCA_035319505.1 Steroidobacteraceae bacterium
TCTTCGGCCAAACCGCGCAGTCGGTCGCCAAGGAATCGGATGTCCGCAGGTAGAGGATGGATGCCGCGGGGCGCGGTCAGCGACGCTCGCGAGTCACCCAGCACGCGCGCTGGTGCTCATCCACGATGCCCACGGCCTGCATGAACGCGTGGCAGATCGTCGAGCCGACGAAGCGAAAGCCCCTGCGTTTCAAGTCTTTGCTCATCGCGTCGCTGTAAGGCGTGGTCACGGCGATCCCCGAGAGCCGCACGGGGCGGCGGCGCACGACCTTGCCGTCCGTGAATTGCCAGATGTACTCGTCGAATGCGCCCGGCCGGTCGCGAATCTCGAGGTACGCGCGCGCATTGCTGATGAAGGCCTCGATCTTGAGCCGGTTGCGCACGATACCGGCATCGTTGAGCAAGCGCCGGCGCTCGGCGGCGCCGTAGCGGGCGATCGACGCGGCGTCAAAGCCGCCGAAGGCGCGGCGATACGCCTCGCGCTTGCGCAGGATAGTGAGCCAGCTCAACCCCGCCTGCGCCCCCTCCAGGCACAGCATCTCGAAGAGTCGCCGCTCGTCGTGCACCGGCACGCCCCATTCGTTGTCGTGATAGGCGATGTAGATCGGGTCCGTGGTGCACCACGCACAGCGGAGCTTGCCGTCGGCGTGGCGTGCCACGAGGGTCACGCGGCTCTCATCAGACGTGCAGACGCACGGAGTGGCGATCCTTGTACACGAGCTCGATGCGCTCGACGCCATGCGTGCGGCGCGCGGCGCTTCTGATCTCGTGCATCAATTTGAGCAGCACGCGCCTGTTGTCCTCCGGCGCGCCGTAACGAGGTTGAACACCGAGATGCAATACCACGAATCGATCCTCGGCACCGCGCACGAAAACCGCAACGCCCAGCGGGCGGCCGCGATCGGAGACTGCGAATAGGGTCTGCACGCCCTCGATGTCGCCGACTCGAATGGCGAGTCCTCCGTCGTGCTCGTAGATCTCAGGCACGCCGTAAGTCTCGATGGATTGCTGGATCCCCAACCTGACCCGATGTTGGTTGACGTTGAAAAAGAACAACTGCTCCAGTGCGGCGCGCTGTTCGAGTGGCAATTTGCACTGAATGGCGATGGACTCGCTCAACATCCCCCCAACGATCGAATGTGTGCCCAGTCACAGAACGCACTTGGTGCGTTGCAACAGGTGCTGTCCGCGGCGAGAGACCCCGTATCGTATAGCGTCACCCGCAGAATGACACTAGCTTATTGAGCGCAAGGCCGGGTCGCTGCAATGCGGGACGACGAGGGGTCTTCGAAATGATGCGAGGAGAGAAGCCGGTGCTAGTCCCCGAGGATGAGACTCGCGCGATCGAAGCGCTCAGGTTCAGCCTCGCGAGTGACATCGTCGAGCTTCTCGTCCTCACCGTTGACGATGCATTCTTGCAGACGCTGCGCGCAGCGGTCACTGCGCCGCGCCGGCTCTGGCATGTCTCATCCTCCGACAAGATCAGCGACCTCCTGATCGCAGGGGGCGTCGGCATCCTCGTGCTCGATGCGCACGTGCTCGGGGAGATGGCCGCCTCGTTCATCACCGCGGTCAAGCGCCAGTTTCCCGACCTCGTCGTCGTGCTTGCCGGCCACCGTGACGCGGAGAGCACGCTCGCCCGATTGGTGAGCGACGGCACGGTGTATCGGTTCATCCACAAGCCCGTGTCGCCTGCTCGCGCGCGCTTGTTTGCCGATGCCGCCGTCAAGCGCTACGAGGAGCTGCGCAGCCGCGCGGGCCACTCTGCGCCCGCGCGAGCGCCCCGCGATCGCGGACTCTTGCTCGTTGCGGGCGCGGCCGCTTGTGCGCTTCTCGGAGGAATCTGGCTGCTGCGCCATGAGACGCGTATCGAGCGCGAGCCGGCGGCCAACGAGACGCGAGCGCCGGCGCCGCCGACCGCCCCGCCTCCGGCGCGAGAGCTCGAGGTGCTTTCCGCGCGCGCCGCCGCAGCCCTCGCTGCGAATCGGCTCACGGCGCCGAGCGGCGACAATGCGCTCGAGCTCTATCAGCGGGAGCTCGCACGCAATCCGTCGGATGCCGAGGCGCGGGCGGGCGTGGCGGAAGTGCGCGAGCGGCTGCTCTCGCTCGCCGAGAACAATCTGCTGGAGGAGCGCCTCGAGGAGGCAGCCGCCGCGATCGAGACGGCCCGTAAAGCGGGTGCCGAGGGCGGACGGATCGCCTTTCTCGCGGGACAGCTCGCGAAAGCGCGTGCGCAACAGAAAGCCGCCGCTTCGCTCGCGCACCTGAAGACCGATGCGGCCGGCCTCGCGCCCGCTGCGGCAGCCGACGGTGATTCCGCGGCCGACGGTCACACCGCGCCGGACGGTCATTCGCCGGCCGCGCGAGCCGAGCAACTCGCCGCGCTCGCTCTGCAGCGCATCGAGGAGGCGCATCTCACCGAGCCCGAGGGCGACAATGCTCGTGCCTACGTGCAACAGGCGCTCGCCGTGGGTCCCGCAAGCGAGCCCGTGCAGGAAGCGCAGCAGGCCCTCGCGCTGCGCCTCGCGGGCGCCGTGCGCAGCGCCATCGATCGACGAGATTTCCCCGAGGCATCCAAGTGGCTCGCGGCGGCGGACGGCATCGCCGCGCCGGCGAATGTCGAGAATCTCACTCAGGCGCTCGCCGCGGCGCGCCGGCAGGCTGATGCGGATGCCGCGAGAGAGCTGCTGAAATCGGTCGAGGAGCGTCTCGCGCAGGACCGACTCATCGAGCCCGCGGACGACAGCGCCAAGTACTATCTTCTCACCCTCCGAGGGCTCGACCCGACGAATGCGGGCCTCGCGCAAGTCACGCAGGAGCTCGGAGCGCGCCTGGTCGCCAAGGGGCGCTATGCGCTGAGGCTCCAGCAGTACGATGCGGCGCGCAGCTGGATGGAGGAAGCGGGCGCCATCGGTTATTCCTCCCCGGAGGGAGCCGCGGTGCTGAAGGATCTGGAGGCCGCGCTCGTCGGGCAACAATTTCTGTCGAGCGTGATCGGGGCCGATAAGCTCGAGCTCGTGGAGTCGGTGCAGCCCATCTATCCCGCCAAGGCTGAGCAGAGCGGGATCGAGGGGTGGGTGGAACTCGATTTCACCGTGACCGACGCCGGCAATGTCGCCGACATCGCGGTGCATGGTGCGAGCCCTTCAGGCGTGTTCGAGTCAGCGGCGATCCGGGCCCTGTCGCAATGGCGCTATAAACCCGTGCTGAAAGACTCGAGCCCCGTCGCCCAGCGGGCGCGGATTCGCATCCGTTTCCAGCTGCCGCGTTGAGCGAGAGGCTCCGACGCCGATGGGCTCAGGCGGCGGAGCTGCGCGCTCGGGCGGCCACCGCAACCAGTTCCTGAGTCAGTGCGCCGATTTCCGCACCGATCCGCAGGTCCTCGGCAGCTCCGAACGCGTGCTTGCGGATCTGCCCTTGCCGGTCGATCAGCACCAGACTCGGCGTGCCGCGCATGTCATAGCGATCCATGGTGTGCGGAATCGGGCCGGCCGCATTCGCGCTGTCCAAGGCGATCGGAAATTTCAGCCGATACTCCTGAATGAATGCCTTGAGCATGGCGAGATTGTAGGCCTCATGATGCTCGAAGGTGGCGTGCAAGCCGATGACGGCCACGTCGCTGGGCTCGAAGGTCTCGTGAATACGGCGCGCCTGCGGAATGGCGTGCGCCACGGAGTTGGGGCACAGCGCCTGAAAGGCCACGAGCACCACCACCCGGCCGCGGAGCGTCGCGAGGTCGAGCGGGCGGTCCGTGTTGAACCAGGTTTGCACCACGAGCTCCGGTGCGAGCGTAGAAATCGCCGGCATGAGGTCATCCTTTTCGCGGCATCGTCGGGGATGGCGTAGTGTATGCGCAGCGGGCCCACTTGCAAGCGCCAATCCTGCGCCGGGCGCGCTCGGCTCGACGTCATTGACTCATGAGTCGGCGGGCGATGAGATCGCGACTGGTGACGGCGCAGCCGCGAGGGCCCGGGCGGCTAACCTCGCCGCGAGCCGACGACGTGCAGCGGCGCCGCCGCGTGCGTCTCTTGCTCGCGGCGCTTACGCTCGGCGATCTCCTCGCGATCGACCGCAATATTGCGCGGCGCTTCGATCCCTAGACGAACTTGCGAGCCATTGACTTGCATCACCCGAACTTCGACGTCTCGGCCGATCCGTAGCGCTTCCCCGGCGCGTCGCGTCAGTATCAACATACTCGAGCCTCGGAAAAAAGGGGGGCATCGGACATTCGGCCACTGCGGGCTCGAAAACCCAAGGGCAAATTGCTCCTACTGGTTGTAGGACGGTGGATGACAGCGCGCGGCGCCTCGGGCGGGGTGTGCGCCCGAGGTGCGGCGCTAAACGACCATCGGCTGAACCGGCGGTGAAGCGGCTGGTGGGGCCGCGAGGCCCTCCCAGGTATTCACGGTCGCCTCGTAGATGGCCAGTTCCTTGAGCAACGGCTCGAGCGGCTGCGCCCTGCCCATCGCAAATCCCTGCCCGTAGTCGACGCCGAGGTCCGCCATACGCGCGCGCAGCGGGTCGGTCTCGACATATTCGGCGATCGTCTCCATGCACATGACCTTGGCGAGCTGCGCAATGGCCTTGATCATCGACTCGCTGCGCGTGTTGGTGAGGGAATCGCGCACGAAGCTGCCGTCGATCTTCAGGTAGTTCACCGACAAATCCTTGAGATAGGCCAAGGAGCTCACGCCGGTGCCGAAATCGTCGAGCGCGAACTGGCATCCGAGATTTTGCAGCGTGCGCAGGAAATTCTGCGCCCTCTCGAGATTGCCGACCGTGGCGGTCTCCGTGAGCTCGAAACAGAGCACATTGGGCGGCAGCCGGCTCGCCTTGATGGTATCGACGACGTAGGACAGGAACGATTCATCCTGCAGCGACTGCCCCGACAGGTTGATCGCGAAGCGCGCGATCTCCTCGCCGACTGCGGCGCTGTGCTCGCCCAGCAGATCGCAGGCTCGGCGCACCACCCAGCGGTCGATGGTCGGCATCAGCTGATAGCGCTCCGCGGAGGACAGAAACTTCGCCGGCGGGATGATCTCGCCGCGATCACCGAGCATGCGTATCAGCAACTCGAAGCGCGGCCGTCCGTAATTGCCGCGCAGCGGCAGGATCGGCTGAGCGTCGAGCCTGAAGGCATCGCTCCCCAAGGCATCGCGCAGCTTGCCGATCACCAGAATGTCCGTGTGACGCCGAATGATGCTCTGGTCGGATTCCTGGAACACCTCCACCCGGTTGCGACCGCGATCCTTGGCGGCCTTGCAGGCGATCTCGGCGGTTGCGAGCGCATGCGCAAGCGCATTCTCGGAGCGCCCGACAGGCGCCACGCCCAGGCAGACCGACACCTCGAACGAGCCTTGCCCGGCGCGCGGCGTGATCGCCGCCGCCGCGGCGCGAATTCGCTCCGCCAGCGCGGTGGCGGCGTCCGTGCTGGTGTTCGGAATGAGCGCCGCCAGGCGGTCGCCCGAGATACGCGCGGACAAGGCGGGGGGCGCGAGAGCCTTGGCCATGCATTCGGCCACGCTCACGATCACATCATCGCCGACATGCATCCCGAAGGTCTCGTTGATGACGTGCAAGCGATCGATGTCGAGGTAGAGGATGCAGTGGGTCGTCGATTCGGGCGCGGCGGTGAGCAGCGCCTTTGCCTGGCGCTCGAACGAATGGCGCGTCATGAGACCCGTGCTCGAGTCGTACTGCGCCTGGATGATGAGGGCGGCCTTCTTCGCCAGCAATTCGGCGACGCGCGTCTGGTGCGAGTCGAAATCATGCGCACTCGCCGGATTGAACAATGCGAGCACTCCCATGACGCGCTCCGATGGGTGCCGCACCGGGCAGGCCAGGATCTTGTAGGGCGCCGCGACGTCGGTGGTCACCTTGGAAATGTGGTTGACCACGATGGTGCGCTGCTGAAGCGCCATCCAGGCCATCAGGTGCTGCTGCGCGCGCTGCAAGGATTCGGGCGCCATCGGGTTACCGCTCCGGGTCAACGACAGCACGATGTTCTTGTCGGGCACCCAAAGCGCCACCAGCGCACAACCCATGTGCTCGATCGCGGTTTTCAAGATGAGGTCGAACTCGTCCGCATCGCCCGTGGCAGTTTGATTGGACGACATCTCGAGCATCAACGTGAGGTCGCGCTCGCGCACGCCGAGGTCGCGCTCGCGCGAGCCGAGCTTCGAGCGCAGGGCCAGCTCCCGGCGCAAGCACTCCAGTGCGGGCTGCAGGAGCTGGCGCACGTAGGCGAGCGGCCGTCCTTGAGTGCGCGCGCCCGTGAGGCGCGCGGAGAGGCTCACCACGCCGAGGAGCTCGACTTGCTCACCGCGCATCGCGATCGAGTACACCGCGTGATCCGCGTCGATCCGTGCGATGCCCGGAAATTCAGCCGGATCCGTGAGGGCGTTCGAGATCGCCTCCTTCACATAGTCCGGATCGTCCTCGAAATCCCAATCATCGGAGGCCCAGACGAGATTGGCGAGGCCATCGTGCACGACCACGCCGTCGAGGCTCGGCATGAGCATCCGCAGAAGCCGTCCATAGGGCTCGAACGAGGGGGCGTCGGCGTCGGACTCGATGGCGATGGGTTTGGCGTCCAGCACTACTCCGGCCTTTGGTTGGGGGGCGCAATGTAATAGAAATTCTCGGTGAATGTGCGGCAAAACCAGGGCTCATGGCATTGACGGGCGTCGCAATTCACGAGATGACTTAATTTGCCCCGCGGCAAGGGCCTCCTCGGGCGTTGACAATGTGAGGCGGCGGGTGTGACGCAGTTCCGGCGCTCAGCCGGGTCGGCCGCTGCGCCGCGCGATGAGCCCCAGCAGTCGCCGACCGCCCGGAAGGCGCACCAGCAAAAACACTCGTCGCCAAAAGCGACGCGCGCGCTCGTCGAAGCTCGCGAGCGGAAGCGATTCATAGAGGCGCGGCAGCGGATCGTGCACGATCGCGACGCGGCCTTGCAGGGTGCGAGTCCCCTCGGGCGACTCGAGTCTCACCTGAACGCCCTCCTTGCGCCACTCGATTCCGATGGCCGTCGCTCCCCGCAAAGCGAGCGCCGCATCGGCCTCGACACCGCCGATGAAGACCTCGCCGCCCCCCTGGAGGGTCAATTGCCACTGGCCGTGCCCCAACTCACGCACAGGGCCCGCCACGCTACGCCGCAGAGTGGTATTCATTCCGTCACCTGAAAACTGTAACCTCGCCGGCGCGCCTCGTGAGGAACGCGTATGGATGCCATCAGCCAACAGCCCCCGGGCCGAGCACTGAGCTCGAGCGGACACGCGCGGCTCGACTACGCCGCCGTCGCGAGGCTCGCGTTCCCGTTCATGCTGAACAGTGCCGTGCAAGCGGTGCTCGACGCAACGGACACCCGGTTCATCGGCCGACTGTCGCCGGCGGCGACATCCGCCATGGGTGCAGTTTACTGGCCGGTGCTGGTTTTCATACTGCTGTTCGGCGGCGTGGGCCTCGCCGTGCAAACCCTGGTGGCGCAGTACTGCGGAGCCGGTCGCTATACGACGCTGTATCTGCGCTGGCGCTCGGGCGCCTGGCGGGCGGTGGTGCTCAGGTGATGCGCTTCAGGCTCATGATGCGCCCCGCGCAGACGCTCCCGGCCGCGCTCCTGGCACTCCAGGGCGCGATCGCGGCCGCCGCGGTTCCTACGCCGGTGGCCCAAGCGCTCGCCGCGGAGCGGTTGCCGACCGCGAGCGCGAGCTTTGCGGTTCTCGATACCGAATCGGGCCGAGTGATCGCGAGCTTGAACGCCGATACCGAGCGAAGCCCCGCATCGACCTTGAAGCTCGTCACGACCTTCGCCGCGCTGGACCTCCTCGGGCCGGCGTATGTGTGGCAGACGCGGGCCCTGGCGCACGGCGAGTTGCGTGACGGAGTACTCGAGGGGGATCTCATTCTGAAGGGCGGCGGCGATCCCTATATGACGCTGGAGCGCTGGTGGAGCTTCGTGCGCCGGGTGCGCGAGCAGGGCTTGAAGAGGATCGCCGGCGACATCGTCATCGATCATACCGCATTCGCCTTGGCGGCCGAGGACCCGGGTGCCTTCGACGGGCGCCCGCACCACTCGTACAACAGCGTGCCCGATGCGCTGCTCGTCAATTTCCAGTCGATCGAATTCCGGGTGGTGCCGAACGGGGCGACGCGCACGATCGACATCGTCGCGACACCCTCGCCCGTGAACCTCGCGATCGACAATCGCGTCGGCTTTGCGCACGGAAGGTGCAGCGCGAGTGCCGCTCGCGTCCAATTCGAAATCCCTTCCGAGGAATGGGATCGGGTGGTGTTCAGCGGTCGGCTGTCCGGCGAGTGCCAGGAGCGGAGCCTCACCCGGGTGCTGCTCAGGCCCGAGAGCTACGCGTTCGGCACCTTCGTGGAGCTCTTTCGGGAGTCGGGCGGGCAATTCGACGGCAAAATGCGCGTCGCGCCCGCTGCGGCGGATGCGCGACCGCTCGTCGACTTCGATTCGTTGAGCCTTGCCGAGATCGCCCGGCTCATCAACAAGTTCTCGAACAACGTCATGGCGCGCCAGCTCCTCCTCACCCTAGGCGCCGAACGCTACGGGGGCCCGGCGACGCTCGAGAAGGCCGATCGAGCCGTTCTCGACTGGTGGCGCGGGCGCGGCCTGCCGCTCGAGGGGCTGGTCATCGATAACGGCTCGGGCTTATCGCGCTCCGCGCGCATCTCGGCGCTTGAGATGGCCGCCGTACTGCTCGCGGCGTTTCACAGCCCCTATGCGCCCGAGTTCATCGCCTCCTTGCCGCTCGCGGGTCTCGACGGCACATTGAAGCGCCGCATGCTCGGCGCGCCCGCCGGGTCGGTACGTCTGAAGACGGGCCATATCGACGGGGTTTCGGGGGTTGCAGGCTACGTCACGAGCGCGAGCGGCAAGACCTACGTGCTGGTCTCCTTCGTGAACGATGCGCGCGCCGACGAGGGCGCCGGCGAGGCGGTCCATGCGGCGCTCGTCGAGTGGATCGAAGTGACCCTGTGATCGGATCGGGGGACCTCGAGGCGATCAGGAGCGCTCGAGGTCCCACAGCAACGCGCTGAGCTCGCGGCGCAGCCAGACTCCGAAGCCAAGATAGCGAAAGCGGCGCCGCAACCTGCGCCGATACCAGTCGCCGCCGCGCAGGTGCACGGCGCCATCGGTACGCGTGCGATCGCAGTTCTCGCGCCAGTCCTCGCGGGTCAACGCGGAGAGATACAGTGCCCGGCGCGTGAGGCGCGCAAGGTTCGCGATCGCGCGCGCCGCCTCGCGATCATCGAGATACTGCAGCACGTCGTAGCAGACCACGAGGTCGCTCGGCCGGCGGGGCGCGTAGTCGACGACCGAGCCCCGGGTCCACCCGTAGCGCGTGCACAGATACTCGCTCGACTCGAGTCCCGTGTACCTCGCCCGGGGCAGAAACTCGCGAAACGGTGCACGCAGCAGCCCGATTCCGCAACCGGCATCGAGGATGCTGAGCACGGGAATCGAGGCGTGGGTGAGGATGGCGGCGATCAGGCGCGCGCGGGAACGCATCTCCCGCGCACCGATCACCCGCGTTGCGCGGTTGAAATAGAACCTCTCGAAGTAAGCGGGCCCGAAGAGCGTCTGCGGCTGGGACCGGCGGGCCACTACTCGACCGTCAAGCTCTTCGCGAGATTTCGCGGCTGGTCGACATCGGTCCCCTTGAGCACCGCCACGTGGTAGGCGAGGAGCTGCATCGGCACGGCGAAGACGGCGGGAGACTGCAGCGCGGTCACAGCCACCGGCATTTGGATGACGGTCGTGCCGTCGGCGCTCTTCATCCCGGCCTCGGGGTCCGCGAAGACGTAGAGCTGACCGCCGCGTGCGCGCACTTCCTGCAGGTTCGATTTGAGCTTCTCCAGGAGCTCATTGTTAGGCGCGACTGCCACCACCGGCATGTCCTCATCGACCAGCGCGAGCGGCCCGTGCTTGAGCTCGGCCGCGGCGTATCCCTCCGCATGAATGTAGGAGATCTCCTTGAGCTTCAAGGCTCCCTCCAGGGCGATGGCATGGAGCGCCCCGCGCCCCACGAAAAGCGCGTGACGCTTGTCGGCGAACGCCTCGGCGAGGGCCCGAATGCGCTCATCGAGCGCGAGTGTCTTTTCGATGAGGCCCGGAAGCTGCAAGAGCTGCACCAGAAGCTCGCGCTCGCGGTCGGCGGCGCCGCGCCGCTTCGCGAGCGCCACCACCAGCATGCCGAGCGCCGCCAATTGCGTGGTGAACGCCTTGGTCGAGGCGACACCGATCTCCGGCCCCGCCCGGGTCAGAAGCACGAGCTCGGATTCGCGCACCATCGAGCTCTCCGCGACGTTGCAGATCGTGAGCGTCGAGAGGTAGCCGGCGCGCCGCGCATTGCGCAACGCCGCCAGGGTATCCGCCGTCTCGCCGGATTGGGAGATGGTGACGAACAGCGTATCCGGCGTGATGACGGGGTCACGGTAGCGATACTCGCTCGCGATCTCGACGCGCGCCGGAATGCGGCAGAATTGCTCGATGAAATGGCCGGCGCAAAGGCCGGCATGGTAGCTCGTGCCACAGGCAGCGATGTGCACCGCCTCGACCCGCTCGAACACCGCTCGGGCGGTGGGGCCGAACGCCGCGTCGAGGAGCTTCGCCCCCGTGATGCGCTCGGCGAGGGTCTGCGCCACGGCGCGCGGTTGCTCGTGAATCTCCTTGAGCATGAAGTGCCGGTAGGGACCGCGCTCGACCGACTCCGCGGCGAGGTCGCTCTCGATAATGGCACGCGATGCGCTCTTGCCGGCCGCGTCCACGATGGCGACCGATTTGCGGCGCACCTCGGCGACGTCGCCTTCCTCGAGAAACATGAACCGCCGAGTCACGGGCAGGAGTGCGGCGACATCGGAGGCGACGAAGTTCTCATCGATGCCGAGTCCGATGACCACGGGGCACCCCTCGCGCGCGAGCACGATGGTCCCGGGGTCGCTCTCGGAGACGACCGCGATCGCATAGGCGCCGTCGAGCTCCGCGACGGTCTTGCGCACGGCCTCGAAGAGCCCCTCGCTCCTTGCCAAATGATGGTGGATCCGATGGGCGATCACCTCGGTGTCGGTCTCCGAGTCGAACTCGTAGCCCAGATCGAGGAGGCCCGCCCGCAGCGCCTCGTGATTCTCGATGATGCCGTTGTGCACGATGGCGATGCCGTCGCGCGAGACGTGCGGGTGCGCGTTGCGCGTGGTAGGCACGCCGTGCGTCGCCCAGCGGGTGTGCGCGATGCCGACGTGGCCGGCAATGGGCGTCTCCTCGAGAGCATCCTGGAGCTTTTTGACCTTGCCCACCGTGCGCACTCGCTCGAGGTGCCGGTCGGTCGACAACACCGCGATCCCGGCCGAATCGTAACCGCGGTACTCCAGCCGCCGCAGCCCCTCGATGAGGATCGGCACCGCATTGCGCTCCGCAACAACCCCGACAATTCCGCACATGCGTGCTCCGCTCCGCTCATTCAAACGGCTGTTTAGTGTGCCCGAGCGCGCATGAAAAGCCAGCCCGGGGTCGTGAGGCATCCCCAGCGGTCGGGCCCTACCCCCGCAGGGTGAGCGGTACTAGTGAGTATTCTCTAATGGTAGGCTGTTAGTAGCAGTTAACATATAATACTGGGTAGTGAAAGATATCGGCACAAAGAAATTCAAGAAAGAGCTGAATGGCGGCCTGGTCGGGCTCGTGCTCCTCGCTGTGCTGGACCGATCCTCCGAGGACCTGTACGGCTACGAGATTGCCAAGCGGCTGGCGAGCGCCAGCGAGGGCACCTCGATCTTCCAGCAGGGCACGATTTACCCGGTGCTCCGTTCCCTGTCGGCGAGAGCGCTGCTGACGAGCCGTATCGTGCCCTCTTATGCGGGACCGCCGCGCCGCTATTACCGCATCACCGAGCAGGGTCGCGCCGTGCTCGCCGAATGGAGGGAGATTTGGGAGAGCACGCGCACCTTCGTCGATCGCTTCATCCAATGAGGACCGCGGCACTCCGCCCGAGCGCCGGCCGGGTCAGAAATGAAAGATCGCGTCCATGGCGAACATGGCCTGCGAGCGCTTGCCGCCGTTTTGGCGAAAGGTGAGCGTGCGCCCACCGCTCGAGAACGTGCAAGCGGGACTCGCCGGGTTCGCGGGCGCATAGCAGGGGTTGTCGTAGGCGAAGCCGGTGATCGCGGCGTTGGGGGCCGTCAACTCCCGCTCCAGGCGGATCTCGGGGCGCAGCTCGATGACATCGCCGACCCAGTGGGTGTAGCCCAGGTCGACCTCGCCGAAGGAGCCCTTGAAGCCCGTGCGCTGTCCGGTCGTGTCGTTGAGGTAGTCGGTCCGCCACACCCAGATGTTGTGCGGGTCGTGCTCGTAGTTCAGGTAGTTGACGATCGCCCATTCATGCGAGGCGCAATAGACGAGCGCGGTGTTGTTGCACTGAGCGCCGTCCGGCGCGCCGATGTTGAAGTCGGGCGTGGGGAACATGTGCGCGAGAATCGCCGCGCCCTGCGGGTTCAGCACGTCGGGCGTGTGATTCTCCCACATGTACCAGGCCTCGGTATCGGTGTGCCAGTGATCGTTGATCTTGTGGTACCAGGTCGTGACGGCGTGCTGGACGTTGTTCCAGCCGAAGTTCTGGTTGTTGAGGCCGTTCATGCAAGGGTAGATCGCATCGTTCCCCGAGGTCGTGGTGTAGATGATGCACGCGGCCGGTGTCCATTGACGAAATTGCGTATCGGTAGGCGAGAGGTCGTTACCGGCCGAGATCTCGAGCTGCACCTTCCAGTTTCTGTTCAGCATCGTGGTCGAGACGATGCCGTTCTGGGTGTAGGGGTCGTAGGTGTAGAGGAGCGAGTGGCTGTACGTGAGATTGTTCGGCGCGAGCTGCGCCTCGATGTCGGGAATGGAGATGTAGCGTCCCACCCGCAGGTTCTCGCCCTCGAAGAAATGCGGGAAATAGAAGTCCATGTAATACATCACCGGATCCCAGCCATAGAGCCTCTCGCGGTCGGTGTACTGCCAGCTCAGGATGCCGTTCGAGAAGGTGTACTTGTAGTCCGTGCCGTAGAGCCAGGTGATGCGAAAGCCCCAGTCGAAATGGTCGCGCTGGATCTCATCGGGCGTGCGCTCGAAATACACCGCGGCCTGGTCGAGCTGGATCGTGTCGGGCTCGTAGGAATAGGCGGCCGGAAAGTTCCCGCCCGTTCCCGAGAGCTTGTTGAAGCCGAGATTCGAGGTAGAGAAGTTGCCCCCCGGCTCGAGCCAGCCGTAGATCGTGAAGCGGCTGTCCTTCCACGCCTTGCCGTGCTCGCCGCAGTAGATCGCATCCATGAGCGCGCTCGAGTACAGGTTCTCGTAACCGATGAGCTCGGTGCCGCCCTCGGGGTACACCGTGTAAGGCCAAGGCGGGTTCGAGACCGGCGGCGGCGGCAGATCCTTGCGATAGCCGGCCGCCTCCTCGTCGAACGGCGCATTCGCATCGGGCACCGGTGCCGGCTGATCCCCCGGGAACAAGTGCTTCTTGTAGCTCTCGCTCAGGCGCTTCCAGAAGCTCGTGCTCTCGGAGCCGCTCGCGCAACCGTCCGCCGGCCCGCTGTCGGCGAGCGCCGTCGAGCCGAGGTCGAACATCGCACACAGCACCAGCGCCGCCCGCAGGCACGCGCACCGACTCATGCGCCCATGCCGAGTCCCTGCCGCTGTGATGAGCATCGGTACTTACCTCTTTCCGCACACGCTTTCGCCGGCAGCGCACACGCGTTGGCCCAAGGCACACGCGTGTCCAGCGGCGAGTGCGGCAGAGAATAGGGAGGGCAGTGAAAAAAAACTGTAAAATGATCTCGGAGCTTGACACCCCTGAAAATCTTTGCGAGCTCCGAATTCAAATCACTGTCGCGCGGGCTTGCCGCGCGCGAAGAACTTGGCGACCCGCTTGGACGCATCCGGCGCCAGAGCCTCGTGCTTGAACAATTCGAGCGTATGCGCCTCGCTCAAGCTCAACCCGTCGATCTCGATGAGCGCACGCTTGTTGACTTGATTTGCGTACCAGGAATTCTCCAGGATCTCCTTGGCGAGCGTCTCGAGCTCCGACTCGAATCGATCGTCCGGGAAGCAGTAATTGGCGAGATGCATCGCGGCCGCTTCGCGGCCGCTGTAGCTGCGGCAGGTGAACATCATCTCGCTCGCCTTCGCCCGCCCGATTCGGTGCGGCAGTCGCAGCGACAACCCCCAGACGGGCGTCAAGCCCCAGCGCGCGTAGACGTCGGAGAATCGAGCCGACTCGGCGGCGATGATCAGGTCCGCGGCGAGCGCGAGCTCGAGGGCCCCCGTCGAGCAATGACCCTGCACCGCGGAGATCACCGGCTGAGGCAGGTCCGCGAGCTTCTGAATGACCTCCGAGTGAAAATGCGGCTTCGCGTGCGCCTTCACGTGCGCGAGCACTTCGTGCATGTCGTAGCCCGCGGAAAAGTTGCCCCCCGCGCCGCGCACGATCACGAGGCCCACCGTCTTCGCCTCGCGCGCGATCCTATCGACGTGCGCCTCGAGGGCCTCGAAGAGCTCCTTGGAAAGCGCATTGAATTTGTGGGGCCGGTTCAAGATGAGGTACGTGGCGCCGCCCCGGTTTTCCCGCAGGACCAGATCGTTCATGGTGAAGCTCCTCGAGGCCGATTCCACCACCCGCCGCCGAGGGCTTGATAGAGGCCGGCCGTGTCGGAATAGCGGTTCGCTTGCGCCTGTACCATGGTGAGCTCGGCCTGGCGGTAGGCGAGCTCCGCATCGAGCACCGCCACCAGGCTCAACGTCCCGAGCTCGCGCTGACGGCGTGCGAGATCGAATGTCTTCTCGGCGGCGCGCGCCGCATCGACGCTCGCCGCGAGCGCATCGGCATCCGCGTCGAGCGCACGCAAGGTATCGGCGACATTCTGACAGGCGAGAATGACCGCCGCCCGATATTCGGCTCCCGCCTGATCGAGCGCCGCATCGGCCGCACGCTTCCTGTGCAGGAGCGCCCCGGCATCGAACAGGACCTGGGTGAGCGAGGCGCCGGCGTCCCAAAATCCCGTGTAGGGCGTGAACAGCTGATCGAGCTTGAGTGCGCTCGAGCCCAGGTTTCCGTCGATGGAGAACTGCGGCAGCATGTCGGCGATCGCCACGCCGACCGCGGCCGAGGCTGCGTGAAGGTTCTCCTCCGCTTGACGCACATCCGGGCGCTGCTCGATCAGCTTGGATGGAACGCTCACGGGGAGCTCCGCGGGGAGTGTCAGGTCCTCGATCTTGAACGACTCGGCGGGCTCCTCGGCGGGCAGACGTCCAAGGAGAGCGGTCAACTCATCGCGGGTCTGGCCGAGCTGCTTCTCGAGCGGCGGCAGGGTCTCGGCGGTCTGCGCCTCCGCGGATTGCTGCGCGAGCAGGTCGAGGTCGCTCGCGGTCCCGACCGCGTGCTGGCGCTTGACGGTCTCGGTGAGCTGATGCTGCACCTCGAGCAGCCGTCGGGTCGCGGCGATCTGGCCGCGAAGCGATGCCTCGGTGATCGCGGTGACCACGACGTTGCTCTCCAAGGTGAGATAGGTCGCCTCGAGCTCGAAGCGGCTCTGTTGCTCTTGCGCCTTGGCCATCTCGACGGCGCGACGCGTGCCGCCGAAGACGTCGGGGAGATAGCTCAGAGTGAGCTGCGCCGTGTACAGATTGTAATAGGGATTCGACTGGGGAAGGGCCGTCGGATTGGAGATCGTCCCGGTCGCGTTCTTGGCGCGCATGGCGGAAAAGTTTCCCTCCACCAGGGGAAAGTAGCTCGTGCGCTGCGCGAGGTACAGCTCGTGCGCCTGCTTCAAGGCCGCGCGCGCAGCATCCGCATTCGGATTGGCCTTGAGCGAGTGCTCGACCAGCTGGTCGAGCGCCGGCGACTGAAAGAGCGTCCACCAATGATAGGGGACTTCCAGGCCGCTCGCGAAGCGCTGCGAGGCGCCGCCCGCGCCTTGCGCGGCGGCAGTCTCGGGTTTCTCGAGCGCGTGGCCGTAGCCCGCATCGGTCGGCGGCGCGGGACGCTTGAAATTCGGCCCCACGGCGCAGGAGCAGACACCGGCGGCGAGGATCGCGTAACCAAGCGCACGCCTGAGAGGCCGGATCATCGCCCCCACCCGTCATGGCCGAGACGCTGCTCGGCCCAGTGCTCGATGACGTGGTACATCGAGGGCAGCACGAACAGGGTGAGAATCGTGGAGATCGCGAGGCCTCCCACGACCACGGTGGCGATCCCGCGCTGCACGTCGCTCCCGACCCCCGTGTGGATCGCCGCCGGTATCATCCCCAGCGTTGCGACCGTCGCCGTCATCAGCACCGGCCGCAGCCGCTCGGTCGCGCCCTGCATGATGGCCTGATGGAGCTCGAGGCCCGCCCTTCGCATGCGATTCAAGTTCGACACCATGATGATGCCGTTCTGGACCGCGACGCCGAAGAGCGCGATGAACCCCACTCCGCTCGCGACGTTCAAGTTCTGCCCCGTGAGATGCAGCGAGACGAGGCCACCGAGGGTGGCGAGCGGCACCACCCCCAGCACGAGCAGCGCCTGGCGGAAGGATCGGATTCCCACGGTGAGGAAGATGAGCATCATGCCGAGGACCAGCGCGAGGATCACCAGGAGCCGCGCCTCGGCGCGGCGCTGATTCTCGAACTGTCCGCCCCACTCGAGCTGGATCTTTCTCGGGTCGAAATGCACCTCGGCGCCGATCTTCGCCTGCGCCTCGTTGAGATAGGAGGTCAGGTCGCGGTCACGGTTATCGATGCGGATGGTGATGTTGCGCCGCGCGTTCTCACGCGTGACCGTGCTCTCGCCCGAGCGCACGCGAACATCGGCGAGCTGCGACAGAGGCACCTGCACGCCGCTCGCAGTGCTCACGAACAAGTTCCCGAGCGCCTCGGGCGAATTGCGCGTGTCGGTCGTGAAGCGGACCGTCAAGGGATACTGGCGCTCCTTGACATAGACCGTCGAGATCGGTGCCTGCCCGACGCCGACCTGAATGACGTTCTGCACATCGGTCATGTTCACACCGTAACGCGCCGCCCTCTCGTGATCCAGCTTGATCTCGATTTGAGGAATGGGCGGCTCCTGGAAGATCGAGGCGCTCGAGGTGCCGCGGATCGTGTAGAGCACCTCCACGATCCGGGAGCCGACGCGGCGCAACTCATCGAGATCATCCCCGTAGATCTTGATCACCAGCGGGCTGTGGGCGCCGCCGATCATGTCATTCACGTTGTCGATGATCGGCTGGCTGATGCCGATCGAGTAGCCCGGCAGGTCCCTGGCGAGTCCCGCCGCGAGCTTGTCGAGGAACTCGCGCTTGGACTCGTGCTGCGGCCAGGTGTCGTAGGGCTTGAGACCGACCGGGGCCTCGATGTGCGACATGGTCCAGGGGTCGGTGCCATCGTCGTTGCGCCCGGTCTGGGTCACCACGTAGGAGACCTCGGGATATTTCAGAATGGCGCGCCGCAAGTCGCTCGCCATGTCGCTCGCCTTGTTGAGCGCAAGGCCAGTGGGCATTTGCACCTGCAGCCAGAGCGCACCCTCGTCCAGGTCGGGAAGAAAATCACGCCCGACGCTCACTCCGAGCCCCACCACCAGAAGCAGCGCGAAGACCACCACGCCGTAGATGATTTGCGGTTGATCGAGACAGCGAGCGAGCAGCCGGTCGTAGGCCACCGTGAGCCATTCGAGCCAGCGGTTGTGATAGATCCGGCCGGGTTTGCGGAAAGCGTAGTACGCAAGTCCGGGTACGAGCGCGAGCGCGGTCAGCAAGGCGCCGAAGAGCGCGTAGCCCATGGTGTAGGCCATCGGGGTGAACAGCTTCGCTTCCGCGCGAGTGAAGGAGAAGAGCGGCAGGTAGGCGGTGATGATGATGAGGCTCGCAAAGAAGATCGGCCGGGTCACCTGCAGTGTGGCAGCCTTTGCCTCGCTTTCGGACAGCTCCTCCGCGGGCAGCGCCTCGCGCCGTCGCAGGACCGACTCGGTGACCACGATCGCCCCGTCGACGAGGATGCCGAAATCGATGGCGCCGAGCGAGAGCAGATTCGCCGACACGTGCGTGAGATTGAGCAGCGAGAACACCGACACGAGCGCGAGCGGAATGCTCACCGCGACGACGAAGGCGCTGCGCGGGCTCCCCAAGAACAGGATGAGGATCAAGAAGACCAGGGTGATCCCCTCGAGGATGGTGCGGCCCACCTTGTGAATCGTCGCGTGCACCAGATCGTCGCGGTCGATATAGGGCACGATGCGCACCCCGTCCGCGGCGAGCTTGGCGTTGAGCTCGTTCACCTTGGCATGGATGCCGCGCAAGGTCTCGGACGGATTCTGGTACTTGAGCATGAGCACGATGCCTTCGATCGTGTCGGGATTGGAGTCCTTGCCGAGGATCCCCTCGCGTTCCTGATGAGAGAGCGTGGTACGACCCAGATCGCGCGCCAGGACGGGGGTGCCGTTCACCTCGGTCACCACGATCGAGCCGATCTGTGCGAGCTCGTGGATCAGCCCCACCCCCCGGATCACGTAGCTCTGATCGCCGCGCGAGACCCGGCCGCCACCGGCATTCGTGTTGTTGCTGTTGATCGCGTTGATCACATCGGTGATTCCGAGCCCGTAGTGCTCGAGCTGCTTCGGATCGAGATCGAGCTGATACTCCGTGGTGAAGCCGCCGAAATTGGTGTCGTCGACCACGCCCGGAACGCTCTTCATCGCCGGAATCACGATCCAGCGCTGGATCTCGGAGAGCTCCTGGAGATTTTTCCTGTCGGACTCGAGCGTGTAGCGAAAGATCTCGCCCCCCGGCCCCGCGACCGGGTCGAGCGAGGGACTCGCCCCGGGCGGCAGCACCGCCTGATTGATGCGCTCGAGCAGGCGCTGGCGTACCCAGTAATCCTCGTAGCCGTCGCGAAACAGCACGGTGATCAAGGACAATCCGAAGGTGCTCGACGAGCGCATCAGCAGAAGGCCCGGCGTGCCGTTGATCTCGCGCTCGAGCGGCACCGTGATGAGCTGCTCTACCTCCTCGGCGGCGAGGCCGGGCAGCTGTGTGGTCACCTGCGCCGAGACATCGCCGAGCTCGGGATAGGCCTCGACCGAGAGCGTCACCCAGGCGTACACGCCGAAGGCGCTCGCGAGGATTGCGAGCACGATGACCGCGACCCGCCGGTGCAGGCAGAAGGCGACGAACTGGTCAATCATTCAAGAGAAGTCCGCCCGCGACGACCACCTGCTCGCCCGCCGCCAAACCCGAGCGGATGGCGACCGAGGCGCCTTCCTCGAGCTCGGGATCGACCGTGCGCCGCTCGAAGGTCCAGGGCGCCGTGGCGACGAACACGCTGGTGCGGTCGTTATTCATGAGGAGTGCCGAGGAGGGCAGCACGACCTCGGGCGCGAGCGGCCGCAGCACCGTCGCCGTCGCGAACATGTTGGGCTTCAACGCATAGTCGCCGTTCGAGAAGGCGATCCGCAGCTTGTTGCGGCGAGAATCCGGCTCGATGACGTCGGACACGAACAGTACCTTGCCGTGCAGCACCTTGCCGGGGTAGGCCGCGAGCACGACGTCCGCGCTCTGATCCTTGGCGACCCCCTGGAGGTCCTTCTCGGGGACCATCGCCGTGACCCAGATCGTGGAGAGGTCGGCGACGGTCATGATCGGTTGAGTCGGGTCATTGATCACGTTGCCGGGTTGCACGGAAAGGGCCGTGATGCTGCCTGCGACGGGCGCGGTCACCGAGAGCAGCCGCGGCCCGCCCCTCGAGACACCGAGCATCTTGAGGCGCGCCTGCGTGCGGGTGTACTCCGCCACCGCCTGCTCGTGGTCGCTGCGCGCCTGGTCGAGATCGCGGTCGGAGACCGCGCCGATCTTGTGCTGCTCCTCCTGGCGCGAGAGGTTCTTCTCGGTGAGCCGCAAGGTATCGACTGCCTTGTCGTCATCGTCGAACGCCTGGCCGAGATCCGGCGAGTCGATCACCGCGAGGAGCTGGCCCTGCGTCACGCGATCGCCCAGCGCGACCTTGAGCGCGACCACCCGGCCGCCGAGGGCCGGGAGCACCGGGGCAGTGCGCGCGGGATCGGACTCGACCACGGCGGGGAGCACCAGCTTCGCGCTCACCGGTTGAACGGCCGCGGGCTGCACCTCGAGTCGCGCACGGAGCGAGGAGCCCTCCGGCACGATGATCTTGTTCCCCTCGCGCAGCATGAGCGCCGGCGGCTCGGCGGCTTTCCCACCGCCCAAGAGGCCGAAGCCGTGCGTGAACACCCCGGCGACGACGAGAAGCCCGAGCGCGAGGCCGCCCCAGAGAAAGGCCCGCCCTTGGACGGACGGCTGGTGATCGTGTATCGCCATGATGCAGTACCCCGAAGGAACTCAATGTTGTGCGGGTAGGCCGTTACTTCTGTGTAGAGCGTGGCACCGCGGCCCGCGCAGGCCTGCAGCGCCCCCTCGACCCCCCCAGCGCGCGGTCGCGGTCGTCCCATGCTGTTTAGTGTATCTAGGGGATAGGATATGACGATGAGGTTACAGGTGATGAAAAAACTTGCGGAGCTCGGCGAATCGTGGCGGGCTCGCTCGCGATCGGGCGGACGCTGCCGTTTTAGCTCACGACACCCACCAGTCGATCATGAGCAGAGGACCGGCCTCGCTGGAGCCGAAGCTGATATTGCCGAAGCCCGCCCTGGGTCCCGCCAAAACGCCCCTGTAGTGAACGTCGAGGGTCGCCACGAACTCCCCGCGCAGGCTCTGGACGGCCGCCGAGCCGCTCTCGAGCAGCTCGGCGATGACATACCTGACTTCGCGCGACAGCTGCTTCTCGTCGATGAGCTGCCCGGAGCCGCCTGCGCGCTCAACGATCTGGAGGAGCGCTTCGGCACGGCTACCCCGGAGCAATGTCTGCCGCTCCTCCTCCGTTTTCCACTTGCCCCCGAGCGCAGTGGCGTCGTCAATCCATTGCCTAAGCTCGGCCTTGGGCAGGAACACCTTGGCGAAACCGAGCCGCAGGGGTATGGAGGGATCGGGCGGCGCCGTGAGCAGCTTCACCATGCGGGTCTCCTCGACGTGGGTGCCCGACGGCGGGCGTGTCGGTCTCTGCATGGGTAGACCCTGACTCCTACGCGAAGAAGTCTAGCGCCTGAAAGCGCCGCCCGGTGGACGCCTAGCTCTTCGGGGCCTTGATCACGCGGTCGACCGCGGCGGCGTGCTCGTCTGGCGCGAGCTTCGCGGGCCGCTGCCAGGACCCGGCGGTGATCTGCGGCGGGCGCGTAAGCGTGAGCTTGCCCTCGGGCGCGTTCGCGGTGATCGTCGAGCCCGCCCCGATGGTCGAGCCTGCGCCGATCTTGAGAGGCGCTACCAGCATCGTTCCGGAGCCGATGAAGGCGCCGTCCTCGATCACGGTCGGCCACTTGTTGGCGCCGTCGTAGTTGCAGGTGATCGTGCCCGCGCCGACGTTCACGTCGCTCCCGACACGGGCGTCGCCCAGGTAGGAGAGGTGATTAGCCTTGGCACCGCTACCGATCTCGCTGTTCTTCACCTCCACGAAGTTGCCGATGTGCACGCCGCGATGCAGGACCACCTCCGGCCGCAGGCGTGCGAAGGGCCCGATACGGCAATGCTCGGCGATCAGCGCATTGTCGATGATCGAGTTCGCGTACACCTCGGTGTCGGCGCCGATGCGGGCGTTACGAATGATGCAGTTGGGCCCGATCTTGACGCGCGCCGACAGATGCACCTTGCCGATGAAGATCGCATTCACGTCGATGAACACGTCGCGCTCGACCTCGACCTCACCACGAATGTCGACGCGCGCAGGGTCGACGAGCGTGGCGCCGGCGAGCATCAGATCGCGTGCCCGCGCTTGCCGATAGCAGGCCTCTAGCTGCGCGAGCTGAACCTTGTCGTTGACACCCATCACCTCGGTCGCATTCGACGCGAGGAGCGCCTCCACCCGATCCTGAGCCTGCACCGCCAGAGCCACCACGTCCGTGAGATAGTATTCGCGCTGCGCGTTGTCCCTGCCTAACCCCAGGAGCCACTCCCGCAGGCGCCCTGCGGGCGCCGCCATGAGCCCGGAGTTGGCCTCGCGGATCGTGAGCTGCGTGGCGTCTGCGTCGTGATGCTCGATGATCGCGCTCACGCGACCATCCGCGTCGCGCACGATCCGCCCATATCCCGCCGCCTCGTCGAGGTTCACGGAGAGGATGGCGAGCGCGCCCGCATCCGCCGCCGCGATCAACCGCTTGAGGGAAGAGGCGGTCACGAGCGGCACGTCGCCGTACAACACCAGCACCGTATGGTCGTCCGGAATGACGGTCATTGCCTCCATCACGGCGTGGCCCGTCCCCAGCTGCTCGGCCTGCAGGATCCAGTCGACATCCTCGTGCGTGAACGCGGCCTGCACCTCGGCACCGCCGTACCCGTAGACCACGCACAGATACGCGGGATTGAGCGCGCGCGCCGTGCGGATCACGTGCTGCAGGAGCGGCTGGCCGGCGAGCGGCTGAAGCACCTTGGGCAAATCCGAGTGCATGCGCTTGCCCTGTCCCGCGGCGAGTATGACGACGGAAAGCGGCATTTCGGCTCCTTGGGGGCGAGCGGCTCCTCGGGCCCTCACACCGAGCGTTTCTTGCGCAGACGCTCGATCGCTTTCAATTGCGCCACGGCCCGCGCCAGCTCCGCCTGGGCCTCGGCAATCTCCATCTTGTCGACGCGGCTCCTCACCGCTTCCTCGGCGCGCTGCTTGGCCGTGAGCGCCTGAGCCTCATCCAGATCCTTCGCTCGCGCCGCCGTGTCGGCAAGGACGGTGACCAGGTGCGGCTGGACTTCGAGTGCACCGCCGCCTACGTAGAAGACCTGCTCCTCCTCGCCCTCCCTCTGAACCCGGACCTCGCCCGCTCTCAGCGTGGTCAAGAGCGGGGCGTGCCGCGGATAGATGCCGAGATCGCCCAGCGAGCCGGGCAGGAACACCATGCTCACCTCTCCTGCGAAGATCTCGCCTTCGGCGCTCACGATGTCGACGTGAATGGTCTCGGCCATGGATGCGCTCTCTTCGGGTCAACTCAAGTCAGCGTCTTCGCCTTCTCGACGGCCTCTTCGATGCCGCCGATCATGTAGAAGGCCTGCTCGGGCAGGTGATCGTACTCGCCGGCGATGATCGCCTTGAAGCCGCGGATCGTGTCCTTCAGGGGCACGATCTTGCCGTCCTGCCCGGTGAACACCTTGGCGACGTTGAAGGGCTGTGACAGGAACCTCTGGATCTTGCGCGCCCGATACACCGTCAGCTTGTCCTCCTCCGAAAGCTCGTCCATTCCCAATATCGCGATGATGTCCTGCAGCTCCTTGTAGCGCTGCAGAACCGCCTGCACGCCGCGCGCCGTCTCGTAGTGCTCCTCGCCGACGACCAGCGGATCGAGCTGGCGGCTGGTGGAGTCGAGCGGATCGACCGCCGGATAGATGCCGAGCGATGCGATCTGCCGCGACAGCACGACGGTGGCGTCCAAGTGAGCGAACGTAGTCGCCGGCGAGGGATCGGTCAAATCGTCGGCGGGAACATACACCGCCTGAATCGAGGTGATCGACCCCGTCTTGGTCGAGGTGATCCGCTCCTGCAGCACGCCCATCTCCTCCGCGAGCGTCGGCTGATAGCCCACCGCCGAGGGCATGCGTCCGAGGAGAGCGGAGACTTCGACGCCCGCGAGCGTGTAGCGGTAGATGTTGTCGACGAAGAACAAGACGTCGCGTCCCTTGCCGGAAGCCTGCTTCTCATCGCGAAAATACTCCGCCATGGTGAGCCCGGTGAGCGCGACCCGCAGGCGGTTCCCGGGCGGCTCGTTCATCTGCCCGTACACCATCGAGACCTTCGAATTCGCGAGGTTGTCCTTGTCGATGACGCCCGACTCGATCATCTCGTGATAGAAATCGTTTCCTTCGCGGGTGCGCTCGCCGACGCCCGCGAACACCGAGAGGCCGCTGTACTGCTTGGCGATGTTGTTGATGAGCTCGAGCATGTTCACGGTCTTGCCGACGCCCGCGCCGCCGAACAGGCCCACCTTGCCGCCCTTCGCGAAGGGCACCAGCAGGTCGATGACCTTGATGCCCGTGACCAGAAGATCCTGCCCGCCCGCCTGCTCGGCGTAGGAGGGCGCCGGGCGATGGATCGGCAGCGTCTCGCGCGCATCGACCGGACCCCTCTCGTCCTGGGGCCTGCCCAGCACGTCCATGATGCGCCCGAGGGTCGCCGTGCCCACCGGCACGCTGATCCCCTCGCCGGTGGCCGTGACGGTGAGGCCGCGCCGCAAGCCCTCGGAGGGGCCCATCGCGATCGTGCGCACGATGCCGTCCCCGAGCTGCTGCTGCACCTCGAGGGTCAGATCCACGCCGTCGACCTTCAAAGCGTCGTAGATCTCCGGAATCTGATCGCGCGGGAATTCCACGTCGATCACCGCGCCGATGATTTGCACGATTCTACCGCTGCCCATGTTGAAACCTCTTCTGCTAGACCGCGGCCGCGCCGCCGACGATCTCCGAAAGCTCTTTCGTGATCGCCGCCTGGCGGGCCTTGTTATAAATGAGCTGCAACTCCTCGATGAGCGTGCCCGCGTTGTCCGAGGCGCTCTTCATCGCGACCATTCTCGCCGCCATCTCACAGGCGACGTTCTCGACCGCGCCCTGAAAGACCTGGGACTCGATGTAGCGCATCAGGATTCCGTCGAGAATCTCCACGGCGTCCGGCTCGTAGATGTAGTCCCAGCGCTCCTGCAGCTCCGCCTTGTCGATGGTCTGGAGCGGCAAGAGCTGCGACACGACTCCCCGCTGCGTCATGGTGTTCACGAACACGTTGTGCACCAGGAGGAGCTGGTCGATCTTGGCGTCGCGATAGAGGTCGAGCATCACCTTGATGGGCCCGATCAGGTCCTTCATGTGGGGCCGGTCGCCCAGGTGAGTCGCCGTGGCCGAGAGCTCGATCCCCGCCAAGCGGCGAAAGAACTGCACGGCCTTGACGCCGATCGCACACACGGAAATCTTGGCGTTCTTCGCCCGCGCCTCGCGAATCGCGCCGAGCGCCGCCTTGAACAAATTGAGGTTCAGCGCGCCCGCGAGCCCGCGGTCCGTCGCGATCACGATCATGCCGACGGCGCTTACCGGACGCTCGAGCGTGAACGGGTGCTTGTAGTCGAGGTTCACTTGGCGCAGATGCCCCACGATCTTGCGGATCTTCTCCGCATAGGGGCGCGCCGCCCGCATCCGGTCCTGCGCGCGGCGCATCTTGCTCGCCGCGACCATTTCCATGGCCTTGGTGATCTTCTGCGTGTTCTTGATGCTCGCGATCTTGCCGCGGATTTCCTTAGCGCCTGCCATTGCCGTCTCTCGAGTGGGTGAGGAAGCCTCAGAGCGTTGCGAAGAACTCGTCGCAGCACTTCTTGAAGCCCGCCTCGACGTCCTTCGTGAGGTCGGGTTTCGCGTTGATCCCCTTCAACAGCTCCGCGTAGCTCGAGCGCGCGAAGGACTGGAGCGCCGCCTCGGTCTCGACGACCTTGCGCCGGTCGACCTTGTCGAAGTAGCCGTTGTTGCCGGCATAGAGCGAGAGCGCCATCTCCGCCACCGACATGGGCGAGTATTGCTTCTGCTTCATGAGCTCGGTGACGCGTTGCCCGCGCTCGAGCTGCTTGCGCGTCGCCTCGTCCAGATCCGAGGCGAACTGCGAAAACGCGGCGAGCTCTCGAAACTGCGCGAGCGCGAGGCGCACGCCGCCACCCAGCTTCTTGATGATGTTGGTCTGCGCGGCGCCGCCCACGCGCGACACGGAGATGCCCGCATTGATCGCGGGGCGCATGCCGGCGTTGAAAAGATCCGTTTCCAGGAAGATCTGCCCGTCGGTGATCGAGATGACGTTCGTCGGAACGAAGGCTGTCACGTCGCCCGCCTGAGTCTCGATGATCGGAAGCCCGGTGAGGGATCCCGTCCTGCCCTTCACGCGGCCCTTGGTGACCTTCTCCACGTACTGCTCGTTGACGCGCGCGGAGCGCTCGAGAAGCCGCGAATGCAGATAGAACACATCGCCGGGGAAGGCCTCGCGGCCCGGCGGGCGGCGCAGGAGCAGCGCGATCTGCCGGTAGGCCACCGCCTGCTTCGACAGGTCGTCGTACACGATGAGCGCGTCCTCGCCGTTGTCCATGAAGTACTCGCCCATGGCGCAGCCCCCGTAGGGCGCGAGGTACTGCATGGCGGCGGGCGTCGAGGCGGAAGCGGCCACGACGATCGTGTGCGCCATCGCACCGTGCTCCTCGAGCTTGCGCACGACGTTCGCGATCGAGCTCTGCTTCTGCCCGATGGCGACGTACACGCACTTGATGCCGGTACCCTTCTGATTGATGATCGTATCGACGGCGAGCGCGGTCTTGCCGGTCTGACGGTCGCCGATGATGAGCTCGCGCTGGCCGCGGCCGATCGGCACCATGGAATCGATCGCCTTGAGGCCGGTCTGGACGGGCTGGGACACGCTCCTGCGGAAGATCACGCCCGGCGCCACGCGCTCGAGGGGCGATTTGAGCTTCGCATTCACCGGGCCCTTGCCGTCGATGGGGATTCCGAGCGAGTCCACGACCCGCCCGAGAAGCTCCGGGCCGACGGGCACTTCCAGGATGCGGCCGGTGGTTTTCACCTCGGAGCCTTCCGAGATGTGCTCGTAGTCGCCGAGGATCACCGCGCCGACCGAGTCCTGCTCGAGATTGAGCGCGAGGCCGAAGGTGTTGCCGGCGAACTCCAGCATCTCGCCGTAGCGGGCATCGGCGAGCCCGTAGATGCGCACGATGCCGTCGGTGACGCTCACCACCGTGCCGACGTTGCGCGCTTCGGCTGCGGACTTGAATTTCTCGATGCGCTCCTTGATGAGCTCGCTGATTTCCGATGCCTTGATGGACATATCGATCCTCTCGTGCGGGCGATGAGCCCGCGCTTCGCGTTTCTAGCTGGTCAATTCGGTGCCGAGCCGCTCGAGACGGCCCCTCAAGGAGCCGTCGATCACGAGATCGCCGGCGCGGATCAGGGCGCCGCCGACGAGCGCGGGATCGACCGAGGTGTGCATCCGCACGGTGCGCTTGAGCCGCTGAGCGAGCGCACGCTCGAGCTTCCCGGCCTGCGAAGCGTCGAGCGGCACCGCGGAGATCACCTCGACGTCGACGGTATTCTCGACCTCCGCGCGCAGCCCCTCATAGTGCGCGGCGATCTCAGGCAGGAGCGTCAAGCGGCGATTCTCGGCGAGCAGCGCGACGAAGTTCTGCATGGATGCATCGAGCTCCGCACCCGCGACGCCGGCGATGAGGCCGGCGTGCTCGGCCGCGGTCAACTCGGGGTTCTTGATGATTTCGGCGACCCGCGCGTCGGCGACGATCTGGGCGGCGAGGGCGAGGGCGCGGGACCACTTGGCGAAGGCCTGCGGATCACGCGAGCGCGCCTCGCGCGCGTGCTCGAACGCCGCTTTAGCGTACGGCCTCGCGATGGTGGCACGGTCAGCCACGAGCGATCTCGGTGGCCAGCCGGTCGAGAAGCTCCGCGTGGATCTTCGGATCGATCTCGCGCTCGAGCACGCGCGATGCGCCCTCGATCGCGAGCCTCGCCACTTCGTTGCGCAGGCCCTCGCGGGCACGCGTGCTCTGGAGCGTCACTTCCTCATGCGCCTGCGCGATGAGCCGCTGCGCTTCCGAGGAGGCCGTGCCCTTGGCCTCGTCGATCATCTCGTTCGAGCGCTTGCCCGCCTGATCGAGGATCTGCGCCGCCCGCTCGCGCGCCTCGCGCAGGATCTCCTTGGAGCGCGCTTCGGCCTCGGTCAGGTCCTTTTGGCCCTGAGCGGCGGCGGCCAGGCCGTCGGCAATCTTCTGCTCACGGTCCTTCATCGGCCCGAGGATCATCGGCCATACGACTTTCATGGTGAACCAGATGAGAGCGATGAACACGATCGCCTGGACGATGAGCGTGAGATTGATGTTCACAGTCGTCTCCTGACCGGCGAGCTCGTCGGTCTCAACCCTAGTGCGCCAGTCCCGAGGTGAACGGATTCGCGAACGTGAAAAAGAGCGCGAAGCCGATGCCGATCATGGCCACGGCGTCGACGAGGGCCGCCACGATGAACATCTTGACCTGCAGCATCGCGGTCAGCTCCGGCTGGCGCGCGGCGCCTTCGAGGAAGCGGCCGCCCAGAATGCCGAAGCCGATCGCGGTGCCGAGCGCGCCCATGCCGAAAATGATGCCGACGGCGAGCACGGTCATGGCCTGGACGTGTGCGATATGTTCCATCTTATCCTCCTATGCGAAAACGAAATTGGTGTGGTCTTGAACTCGAGACATCAATGGTGCTCCTGCGCCATCGACAGGTAGACGATGGTCAACACCATGAAAATGAAGGCTTGCAGCGTAATCACCAGGAGGTGGAATATCGCCCATGCCAGCGCGAGCACGAATTGCATCACCACGAAGAACCATCCACTGAAGCTCGACAGCTGCTCGACTCCGTGCAGCGACAGGACCGCGAGCAAGAGGAAGATCATCTCGCCGGCGAAGAGGTTGCCGTACAAGCGCAGCGAGAGGGAGATCGGCCGCGCGAGGAGCGGCACGATCTCGAGCAAGAGGTTCGCAGGAACGAGCAGCGCCTTGACGAGCGGATTCTTCGCGGTGAAAGGCTGCAAGGTCAGCTCGCCCAGGAAGCCGCCCAGGCCCTTGACCTTGATGCTGTAGTAAATGATGAGCACGAACACCGTCAACGACATCGCGAAGGTGGCGTTGAGATCGGTGCTCGGGACCACTTTTAGATGTCCGATCCCGGCGCCGTGCGCGATCGCCGGCAGAAGATCGACCGGCAGAATGTCCATGGCGTTGAACAGGAGCACCCAGCAGAAGATCGTGAGCGCGAGCGGCGCAAGCAAACGGTTCGTGCCGTGAAAGGTGTCCTTGACCTGCGTGTCGACGAACTCGACGAGGAGCTCGACGAAGCTCTGAAAGCCCCTGGGCACGCCGGGGCTGGCGGTGCGCGCCGCGAAATAGAACGCGGTGCCGAAGACGAGCGCGAGCAGCACGGAAAAGAACACGGTGTCGAGGTGAATGACGGAGAAGTCCACCACCCCCGTCGGCTCCTTGTTGGACAGGAACGTCAGGTGGTGAAGGATGTACTCGTTCGCGCTGCTGGGTTGCTCTGCCGCCATCTAGAATTCTTTGCGTCCGGACAGCGGCGGCAACAGGTTCGCGAGGGCAAGCCAAAACACGGAAAAGGTCGCAATGTAGGTGCCGAGCATCGCGAGCGGCGCCACTTTCATCGTCTTCAACACCGCCAGGAACAGCACGATCACCACCACTACCTTGGCCGCTTCCCCTACGAAGAACGCACGCAGCGCCCGCTCCGGGCTCCCGCTCGGCCGGCCTCCCACACCGAGCATCACCATGACGAGACTCGCCGCCGTGCTGATCCCGCCGCCCAGCGCCGCGGACAGCGCGACGTGGGAACTCGCGATCATCCATCCGACGAGGGCGCAGAGGAGGGTCACGGCCGCCTGTCCCAAGACGACGCTGAATGCCAGCCGGCGCGCCAGGGCGAAGTCGATAGCGATCACGTTTAAATCCCGCTCGTGAGCGAAGCCCGCTTCGCTTGTTATGGCCGAGGCCCGCGCCCACCCCAAGAGCCGCGGCATTATAGAGATGCCGCCCTAGGCCATCAAGTCGTTGAAATACGGGAACTACCCGTTGCAATACGGCAACTACCGAAGGCTGCCGCCCGCAGCGGCTCTAGGTGATGTGCGCCAGGATCCCATCGAGCTCATCCAGGCTGTTGTAGTTGACGATGAGCTTGCCCTTTCCGGACGGCGTGTGCTGAAAGGTGACCTTGGCGCCCAGCTTGTCCGCCAATTCGAGCTCCAGGCGATGAATGTCCGGATCCTTCGAGGGAGGGGCGCCGCCATCGGCCGGCGGTGCCTTGAGCAGGCGCCGCACGAGCGCTTCGGTATCGCGGACGGAGAGCGACTTCTTGGCGACGAGCCCGGCCACTTCGATCTGCTGGCGGCGCGCAGTGAGGGCGAGAAGCGCACGCGCATGGCCCATTTCAATGCTGCGCTGTTCCAAGAGCTGCTTCACCTCATCGGCGAGCTCGGTGAGGCGCAGCAGGTTGCTCACCGCGGCGCGCGAGCGGCCCACCGCCTGCGCCGCCGCTTGATGGGTCAGGCCGAACTCCTCGATCAGCCGCGCGAGCGCGCGTGCCTCCTCCAAGGGGTTCAAGCCCTCTCGCTGGATGTTCTCGATGAGGGTCATGGCGAGCGCCGCCTCGTCCGGGACATCGCGGATGACGGCGGGGATCTCGGCGATACCGGCCATCTGCGCGGCCCGCCAGCGGCGCTCGCCGGCGATGATTTCATAGCGCTGCGACTCGCCGTGGCTGCGTCCCAGCGGGCGCACTAGAATCGGTTGCACGACCCCTTGCGCCTTGATCGAGTCGGCGAGCTCGCTCAGGGATTCCGGCCGCATGTCGACGCGCGGTTGGTACTTACCCCGCTGCAACAGGTCGAGCGGCAGGCTCGCCACGCGCTCGCCGGGCGGCGGGGCATCTGGCTCGGATAAGCCCGCATGGCGTGCGAGCAAGGGCGACAGCTCCGCGAGTCCGCGACCCAGGGAGGGCTTCTTCACGCTCATTCGTGCAATCCGGACGAGGAGGCTTGCGGCTGCGGGGCGCTCTCCACGGACGATTCGACGCGCGCGAGCGGCAACTCCTCGCGGCGAATCATCTCGCCGGCGAGCGCGAGGTAGGCGAGGGCGCCGCGGGATTCCTTGTCATGGAACAGCGCGGGCTTGCCGAAACTCGGCGCCTCGGCCAATCGAACGTTGCGTGGGATCATGGTGCGAAAGACTTTCGAGCCGAAATGCTCGATGAGCTGTGCCGAGACTTCGTTGGCGAGATTGTTGCGCGGATCGAACATGGTACGCAACAGGCCCTCGATCTCGAGATCGGGATTGATGCTCGCGCGAATCTGCTCGATCGTGTGCACGAGCGCGCTCAAGCCCTCGAGCGCGTAATACTCGCACTGCATGGGAACCATCACGGAGTCCGCGGCCACGAGCGCGTTCAGCGTGAGCATATTGAGCGCCGGCGGACAGTCGATCAATATCACGTCGAAATCGTCGCGAATCGGCTTCACTGCATTGCGTAGCTTGAACTCCCGCCCCGCGATCATCGCGAGCAGTCGCACGTCCGCGGCGGTGAGATCCTGATTGGCCGGCATCAGCATGAAACCGCCGTACTGCACGCTGACGAGCGCCTCGCGGGCAGTGCACTCCTCGAGCAGCACGTCGCAGCTCGAGTGCGCGAGGGAATTCTTGTCAATCCCGCAGCCCATGGTGGCGTTGCCCTGCGGATCGAGATCGATCAGCAACACACGCCGCTTGGTCGCCGTGAGGGAAGCGGCCAGGTTCACGGCAGTCGTGGTCTTGCCGACTCCGCCCTTTTGATTAGCGACAGCAATGACGCGCTTCATGTCCTCGGCCTCAGCGGTGATCCGACCTCGGCGGCGATCCAGGCCATGCCGGGGAGATTTCCACAATATGGCGCTCGGCGTCCAGCCCCGGCACGTGGACCCCGTGAACGGCGAGCACTCGAAAGGACTTCGGCAGCGCGGACAGCTCCTCCTCGGGGCGCTTGCCCTTCATCGCGAGGAGCCGCCCCTCGGGGGCGCAGAGGTGCCCCGCGTAGGCCACGAAATCGCGCAACGACGACAGGGCGCGCGCGAGCACCGTATCGAACAGCTCGAAGGGCCGATAGCGCTCCGCCCGGGCGTGAACCACCTCGACGTTGGCGCAGCGCAAACGCTCCGCGGTGCGGTCGACAAAGCGGGCCTTCTTGGCGGTGGCCTCGATGAGAAAGAACCGCCGTTGCGGGTTGACGATGGCAAGCGGCAGCCCTGGAAAGCCCGCCCCGGTCCCCACATCCGCGATTCGGGCCCCGCGCAGGTAGGGCTGCACGCTCAGGCTGTCGAGCAGGTGTTTCACCAGCATTCCCGGCCGGTCCCGAATCGCCGTGAGATTGAACTCCTCATTGGCGCTCTCGAGCTCATCGATGAGGCGCAGGAGCGTCTCGGCCTGCCATTCGTCGAGCGCCAAGGCGAAGGCGTCCGCCCCAGCGGCGATGAGCGCACGTTCCTCGCCTCTATCCACGTGGTCTCACGGAGGGCTCTCGGTGAGGCGCATCGATACGCTCGCCGGCGATCGCGCAGCCTCACCCGGAACGAGGCGCGCACTCCACTCGGTCGTCCCGTCACGCCCCTCGCACGCGTCGGTGAGCGCCCCCGGCGCGGCCCCGAGCCACGCGGCACAGGCCGAGGCGAAGAGTTGCCGGGAACTCTGCGAGTCAATTTGCACCGTGGCTTCGATGTGATTCAGCCGATCGTGGCGATAGCAGAGCAAATACTCCTCGGGACGCTCATCCAAGAAGCGAGGCGGCGCTGCGCCCTCGAGCGTGTAGCAGTCCTCGTCGTCGCTGCGGCCTCGCTCGGCGTCGTGAAACTCGATGACCTCCGAGATCGCGAGCGGCATGTCCTTCAGCAAGGTACCGAAGGGCACCACGATCAGGGCATGCCAGTCGTAGGAGGCGCCGGGCGCCTCGGGGGCGCGGCCCGAGGCGCCGCGATCTTGCGGGGCCGCCGCCGGGCCGAGTGAGGTGGCCCCGGGTGTGTACGAGACGCAAGCGCTCAACAGCGCGGCTGCCAAGACCACAATGAGATGTGGGACCGAGCTCACCGCGCAACGCGCTTGAGCCATGCGTCGAGTCCGTCGGCGCGCAATACACACCGCAGCCGCGCATCCTGTAAGCGCGGCCGCTCTCAAGCGCTCGCCAAGCGCTGCACGAGCTCGGACAGCTCCGCCGCCGCATCGGGGTCGTGCTGCAAGCTGCCCTGCGCCCGATGCAACGCCGCGACCGCGACCTCCCGGATCCTTGCGCAGGCATGGCCGTAGTGCACACGCCAATCGGCGATCAGCTCGGGCTCCAGGATCTCGTAGTCCCGCTCGTCGATGACGGCATCGAGCACCATGGCGCACACGGTGAGCTCCTGCACGCGCGCCCACGACAGCCGGGGTGTCGAGCATCCTTCAGCGAAACAGCGACGCAGATACGCCGGTGGCTCGGCGCTCGCGATGTCGTCGAGCATGTCGGTCACGTCACAGGAAGCCAGCAGGTGCTCGAAGCTCGCCATTTTATCCATTATCCTTCGCGGCCATTATCCTCGGGCTTGGGGAACATAGGAATAATGCGTTGCATTTTGCCGTTGCCGCAGCCGGCGGCCGTCCTCGCCGCGGTTGGACTTGCCGTATCGACGGGCCTTTGCGCCTCCCTCGGGATTGCGGCCACGACAGTGCGGGGAAATTTGATATTCGACGGCATTCCCGACGACGCAGCGGGCTCGGCCGATTCCTTGGATGCCTACTTGAGCGCGCGCGAGGCGCGGCCGCTCGGTTTCACGCCGAAGGGAGAGCTGCTGATTGCCACTCGCTTCGGCGATGTCGATCAGCTGCACCTCGTCTCCCATCCCGGCGCAGATCGCCGTCAGATCACCTTCCTGCGCGAGCCCATCACGTCCGCTGCCTTCTCCCCGGATCCCTTCCGAAACGCATTCTTCTTCCTGAAGGACGAGGATGGGGAGGGACGCGCGCAGCTCTACTACCAACACATGGGCGACCTCGAGGCGCGGCGGATCACCGACGGCAAATCGTCGAACGGTCGGGCCCTGTGGTCCAATTCGGGACGCGAGATCGCTTTTTTTACCACGGCGCGCGACGGCGTTTCCTACGATATCGACATCGTGGAGCCCGAAAGCGGCGCTTTGCCGCATCTGGCGCTCAGCGGCGACGAGGCACTCTCCTATCCCCTGGACTTCTCTCCGGACGACCGCAAGCTCCTGGTCGAGAGGCATGTGTCCTTCGCCGAGGACACTCTGTACGTGGTCGACTTGGGCACCGGTGAGAAGCGCGAGGTGGATCCCTCGCCGTCCAAAGGGCGCATCGTGGGCGCGAAATTCTCGCGCGACGGGCAGGGTGTGTATCTGATTTCGGATCGCGACAGCGAGTTCGCAAGGCTGCGCTACGTGAATCTCTTCACCGCCGACAGGGCCGAGCTTTCCGCGCACTTGGGATGGGACGTCGAGGAGCTCGCCCTCTCGAGGGACGGCCATTACCTCGCCTTCACGAGCAATGAGGCTGGAGCCTCGAAGCTCAACGTCGTGGACTTGCGCTCGCATCAGGACCTCATCCCCCCGCGGCTCCCCGTCGCAGGGGTCATCGATTCCCTCGCCTTCGATCCCGAGAGCAAGCGGCTCTTCTTCGGCTATGCGGCGCCCGACCGGCCGCGCGATGCCTACGCACTCGAGATCGACACGAGCCGCCTGGAAGAGTGGACCTCGAGCGAGGCCGGGCCGCTCGATCGGACGAAGCTCGCCGTGCCTCACTTGGCGCAGTTTCCGACGTTCGATCGGACGGACGGGCAGTCGCGCCAGATACCGTTTTACAGCTATGCGCCGGCGACGCCCGGCGCGCATCCCGTGTTGATCGTGCTCTCGGACGGCCCAAACGCGCAATTTCGACCGCGCTTCGATCCCTGGATCCAGTATCTGGTCAACGAGCTCGGGTTTGCCGTGCTCGGACCGAACGTGCGCGGCTCGTCGGGTTACGGAAAGAGCTATCGAGCGCTCGGCCGGGGCTTGCAGCGCGAGGACGCCGTGAAGGATGTGGGCGCGCTGCTCGTGTGGCTGGGCCGGCAGAGCGAGTTGGACACGAAGCACGTCGCGGTATGCGGAGATGCGTACGGCGGATACTTGGCCTTGGCGGCGCTCGCCTACTACGGCGACCGACTGCGCGCCGGCGTCGACTTCGCCGGGATGACCGACTTCATCGGGTATCTGGGCCGTTTGACGGCAGGGCGCCAGATCGAGGGACGGGAAGAGCTCGGCGATGAGCGCGATCCCGACACGCGCGCGTTCTTGAGACGCATCTCGGCCCTGACCAATGCCGATCGAATCAACCGGCCGCTCCTCATCGTGCACGGCAAGAATGATGCGCTCGTGCCGATCGGCGAGTCGCAACAGTTGGCGAACCGGATGCGCAGCCGCGGCGGTACGGTCTGGTTTCTCGAGGCCACCGACGAGGGGCACGAGTTCACCAAGTGGCCCAATCGCGTCGCCTACTACCAGACGTTCGCGCGTTTCTTGACCGCTTTTTGAGCCGCGGCCGGCGCCTCAAGCGGCGCGATCGCGCTTCTTGAGATACACCAGCAACAACGAGACGGCGGCCGGCGTGAGCCCGGGGATGCGGGCCGCCTGACCTAGGGTTTGCGGCCGCAGCGCGCGCAGGCATTCGCGAGCCTCGTTGGACAATCCGGCGACGCTTGCATAGTCGATGTCGGCAGGGAGCGGTGTATCCTCGTGACGCTGCTGGCGCTCGATCTCCTGGCTCTGGCGCTTCAAATACCCCGAGTACTTCGCCTGCACGTCGACCTGTTGCTTGACTTGTTCGCAGAGTCGCTCATCGTCACGCCAAGCCTCCCGGGGCCTCGCCGGGTCGCACGCGAGCGAGCGGGGCAAATCATCGTACCCGAGCTCGGGACGGCGCAGGAGCTCGAAGGCACGCAGCTCGCGCAGCATGGGCTGACGGAGCTTCGCTGCGAGCTTGCCGTCGACCTCCTCGGGGCGTATCAGGGCCTGCGACAATCGAGCCACCTCCGCGGCGACCGCCTCCTGCTTGCGCACGAAGAACTCAAAGCGCACATCGTCGACCAACCCGAGCTCGCGGCCGCGCGCGGTCAAGCGCAGGTCCGCGTTATCTTCCCGCAGTGAGAGGCGATATTCGGCGCGACTCGTGAACATGCGGTACGGCTCGGGCGCACCGCGGGTGATCAGATCGTCGATCAGCACGCCGATGTAGGCTTCCGAGCGCCGCGGGTGCCACGGCTCACGCGCGGCGGCGGCGAGCGCGGCGTTAGCGCCCGCCACCAGCCCTTGCGCTGCAGCCTCCTCGTAGCCCGTGGTGCCGTTGACCTGGCCGGCGAAGAACAGGCCGCCGATGAACTTGCTCTCCAAGCTCGCCTTGAGAGCACGCGGATCGAAAAAATCGTACTCGATGGCATAGCCGGGCCGGGTGATGTGGGCGCGCTCAAAGCCCTTGATGGTGCGCACGAACTCATATTGGACATCGAACGGCAAGCTGGTCGAGATGCCGTTCGGATACACCTCGTGTGTGAAAAGACCTTCGGGCTCGATGAAGATCTGGTGCGAGAGCTTGTCGGCAAAGCGCACGACCTTGTCCTCGACCGACGGGCAATAGCGCGGACCCGTGCCTTCGATCAGCCCGGTGAACATCGGCGAGCGCGCGGTTGCCGCGCGGATGATGGCGTGGGTGCGCTCGTTGGTGGCCGTGATGTGGCAGGGAAGCTGCCGCGGGTGCATCGCGCGCGTGCCGAGGTAAGAGAAGACCGGGCGCGGATCATCGCTCCATTGCTCGCGCAGTCCCCCGTAATCGATGCTGCGTCCATCGATGCGCGGCGGGGTGCCGGTCTTCAAGCGCCCCACGCGCAAGGGCAGCTCGCGCAAGCGAGCCGCGAGCCGCGTCGACGCAGGGTCGCCCGCGCGCCCGCCGGCATGGCTTTCGAGGCCCACGTGAATCCGCCCACCCAAGAACGTTCCGACGGTGAGCACGATGCTCGGCGCTAGGAATTCGACGCCACCCTGCGTGAGGCAGCCGACTACGCGCTCGCCGCACAGCTTGAGATCAGCCACCTCCTGCTGGAAGAGCTCGAGGTTCGGCTGGGTCTCGAGCGCCAGGCGGATGGCGCGCTTGTAGAGCTGTCGATCGGCTTGCGCGCGCGTGGCGCGTACCGCGGGGCCCTTGCTCGAATTCAGCGTCCGGAACTGGATACCGGCCTGGTCGGCGGCTCGCGCCATCCCCCCCCCGAGCGCATCGATCTCCTTGACGAGGTGCCCCTTGCCGATGCCGCCGATAGCCGGGTTGCAACTCATCTGCCCCAGGGTCTCGATATTTTGCGTGAGGAGGAGCGTGCGGCTGCCCATGCGCGCCGCTGCGAGCGCGGCTTCCGTGCCGGCGTGGCCGCCGCCGATCACGATCACATCGAATTCCGCCTCGAAGCGCATCGCCTTGAATCCATGGACTTTCCCCAAAGAGCCGTCTACTTTAAACCCGCTCCCGGCAAACCGCCACTGAGCCGCCGGCGAACTTTCCCTGCCAGCTCTTCGGTCCGGTCTCGTGCACGGACTCGCCCTGCGAGCTCACCGCGACCGTCACCGGCATGTCGCGCACCTCGAACTCGTACACGGCTTCCATGCCGAGCTCGGCGAACCCGACCACGCGGCTCGAGCGGATGGCCCGCGACACCAGGAACGCTGCACCGCCGACCGCGATCAGATAAGCCGACCCGTGCTTCTTGATCGACTCGACCGTCTCGGGGCCGCGCTCGGCCTTGCCCACCATCGCCAAGAGGCCCGCCTTCTCGAGCATGGTGTCGGTGAAGCGATCCATGCGATTCGCCGTGGTGGGCCCGGCGGGTCCCACGATCTCGGCGCCCACCGGATCGACCGGTCCCACGTAATAGATGACCCGGTCGCGAAAGTCGAGGCCGTCGGGAAGGGGCTTGCCAGCCTCGAGCAAGGCGCAGATTCGCTTGTGGGCGGCGTCACGGCCGGTGAGAAGCTTTCCGCTGAGGAGGAGCCGCTCGCCCGCGCGCCAGGTGGCGATCTCGTCGCGGGTGAGGCCGTCGAGCGATACCCGACGCGCGTGCGCATCCGGGGCCCAGCGCACGCTCGGCCAGTCGGCAAGATTCGGCGGCTCGAGGGCGGCCGGTCCCCGCCCGTCGAGCACCAAGTGAACATGGCGCGTGGCTGCGCAGTTCGGAATGACGGCAACCGGGAGCGAGGCGGCGTGCGTCGGGTAATCGAGCACCTTCACATCGAGCACGGTCGTGAGCCCGCCGAGACCCTGAGCGCCGATGCCGAGATCGTTGACGCGCCGGTAGAGCTCGAGCCTGAGCTCCTCGAGCGGCGTGGCGGGACCGCGTGCGGCAAGCTCGGCGATATCGATCGGCTCCATCAGTGACTTCTTCGCGAGCAGCATCGCCTTCTCGGCGCTGCCGCCGATCCCGACCCCGAGCATCCCCGGCGGGCACCAACCCGCCCCCATCTGCGGCACGACGCCGACGACCCAATCGGCAATCGAATCGGAAGGGTTCAGCATCGCAAACATCGATTTGTTTTCCGAGCCGCCCCCCTTGGCGGCGAGGGTGATTTCCACGGCGTCCCCTGGGACGAGCTCGGTGTGAATCACCGCCGGCGTGTTGTCGCGCGTGTTGCTGCGGCGAAAGGCCGGATCCGATACGATCGAGGCGCGTAGCTTGTTGTCCGGATCCAAGTAAGCGCGCCGAACACCCTCGTTGATCATGGACTCGAGATCGCGCGAGGCCTCCCAGCGCACCCCCATACCAACCTTCACGAACACCACCACGATGCCCGTGTCCTGGCAAATCGGGCGATGGCCTTCCGCGCAGAGGCGCGAATTGGTGAGAATCTGCGCGATGGCATCGCGTGCCGCTGGGCTGCGCTCGACCTCGTACGCGCGGCCCATCGCGCGGATGAAATCCGGCGAGTGGTAGTAGGAGATGTACTGCAGAGCGTCGGCGACACTCGCTATCACATCGTCTTCGCGAATGACGGACATGGCTTTAGTGTACGCGGTGGAGGCGGGAATTGCAGAGATCCGTCATTCGCGATAGGTTCAGGCATGTTCACGGTGCTGACGGCGACTGCACTTGCGGCCCTTGCGGGGACGAGCTCTCTCGCGGCGACGCTTGCCTTGCACGATTGTCGGATCGAGCACCCGCTCAAGCTCGCCTCGATCGGCGCGCGCTGCGCACGCCTCGCCGTAGCAGAGAACCCGGCGGCGCCGTCCGGCACCGCGATCGAGCTCGCCATCGCGGTCGTACCTGCGCTCAACCGCCGTGCCGCGGCGGCGCCTTTGTTCTTGCTCGCCGGCGGTCCCGGCCAGGCGGCCACCGGTCTGTACGCGAGCTACGCAGGCGCGTTCGCACGCATCAACCGCAATCACGATATCGTGCTCCTCGATCAGCGCGGCACCGGTCGATCCGCCCCACTGCTTTGCGACTATCCCGAGGATTGGACTGCGAACGGTGAGGACCTGGCCGCACTTCGCCGGGCAACGCTCGCCTGCCTCGCGAAGTACGGGGAGCGCGTGCGCTTTTACACGACGAGCATCGCCGTGCGCGATCTCGATGAAGTGCGCCGGGCACTCGGTTATCGACAGATCGATCTTTACGCCTCCTCCTACGGAACCCGCGTGGCGGAGCTCTACATGCGGCGCCATCCCGAATCGACCCATGCCGTGATTCTCGACGGTGTGACCTATCCGGAGCAGGCTATCGGACCCGACACCCCACTCGATGGGGAGCACGCCTTGAGTCTCGTGCTCGCGCGCTGTCGAGCCGCCGCGGATTGCGCCAGAGCCTATCCCGATCTGGCGCGCGAGCTCAACGCGCTGCGCGTGCGCTTCGGCCCCGCGAAATCCGCCCTCACGCTCGCCGACCCCACCAGCGCCGAGCCGCTCGAGGTCGAATTCGATCACGGCGTGCTCTCTGCCGCGCTGCGCTTTCTCTCGTACAACGCCTCCGAGGCCTCCCTTCTACCGACGCTGATCCATCAGGCGGCTTCCGGCTCGCTCGCGCCGCTCGCTGCGCAAGCCGTGATGATCTCGCGCGAGGTGAGCCGTGAGCTCGCGAGCGGGATGCAGATGAGCGTCGTGTGCAGCGAGGATGCGCCCTATTTCGAAGTGAGCGCCGCGACGCTCGAGCGGATAGCCAATACCTACCAGGGTTCGGCGCAACTCGATGCGCTCACCGCGATCTGCAAGCTCTGGCCGGCAGGGCCCGTCGACGCCGATCTGCACAGCGCGCTCGTGAGCGCGGTGCCGAGCCTCTTGCTGTCGGGCGAGGCCGATCCGGTGACGCCCCCCGCGGACGCGGAGCGGCTCGCCCGGGGCCTCGAACGGTATCGCCACCTCGTACTGGCGGGGGAGGGGCACGGCCAGGTTGCCACGGGCTGCGTGCCCAAGCTCATGGCCGAGTTCCTGGATTCCGCGGACCCGCGCTCGCTCGATGTCGCGTGCCTCGAGCGCCATCGTCCCGTCCCCTTCTTCGTCGGATTCACGGGACCCTCGCCGTGATCGAGGCCCTCGCTCCGCCATGATCGAGGCGCAGGCGCTCTCGAAGCGGTTTGGACCCATCCAGGCGGTGCAAGCGGTGTCCTTTCGCGCGCTCGACGGGCAAATCACGGGTCTCTTGGGACCCAACGGCGCCGGCAAGTCGACGACACTGCGGATGCTGTACGGAGTGCTGAGCCCCGATTCGGGGAGCGCGCGCATCGACGGCATCGACATCCGCGGCGAGACCTCGAGCGCGCGCGCGCACCTTGGCGTGCTGCCACACGCGGCGGGACTCTACGGGAATCTCACCGGCCGGGAAAACATCGAGTATTTCGGCTCGCTACAGCGCATCGGGCGCAAGCAGCTTCGCGCTCGAGTCGACGAGCTTGCACGGCTGCTCGACATGGCGAGCTTCATCGACCGGCGCGCCAAGGGATTCTCCCAAGGCCAGCGGATCAAAGTGGCGCTCGCACGCGCGCTCGTGCACGAGCCCGCGAATCTGGTGCTGGACGAGCCGACCAACGGTCTCGACGTGATGGCGATCCGCAGCTTGCGCGACATGCTGCGCGCGTTGAAGCTCGAGGGGCGCTGCATTCTGTTCTCCTCGCACGTCATGCAGGAGGTCGCGGCACTTTGTGATCAAGTGGTCGTCATCGGACGGGGCCGCGTACTCGCCTGCGGCGCGCTCGAGGCGATACGCGAGACGAGCGGCACGGCCTCCCTCGAGGAGGCATTTCTCAAGGTACTCGCCGACGCCGAGCGCGAGGCAATGACGCCGGCCGGCGCGCCGGGGCGCGGCGAGGCGCAGGGGCGCGGCTGATGCACGCCGTCTTGCGCGTGTTCGGCAAGGAATTCCTGGAGAACTTGCGCGATCGGCGCACCTTGCTGTCGGCGCTCGTATTCGGCCCGCTGTTCGGGCCGATACTGTTCGGCGTGATGGTCGAGAGAATGGTCAATCAGAGCGTCCTCGAGTCCGACGAGCCCCTCAAGATCACGATATCGGGTGGCGAGCGCGCGCCGAACCTCGCGCGCTATCTCGAATCCCAGGGCATCAAAATGACGGCCGCCTCCCTGACCGAGGAGGCGGCCCGAGCCAGCGTGAAGAGCGGTGCGGCGGCCGTGGTGCTGATCGTGCCTCCCGATTTCGCGCCGAGATTCGAGGCGGCGCTTCCGGCACCGCTCCTCGTCGTCGCGGACAGTGCGGACTCGCAAACGCGCCGCAGCGCCGAGCGGCTGCGTGCCGTGCTCGCGAGCTATGCGAGCGGCATCGCACAGCGCAGATTGCAAATTCGAGGGCTCGATCCGCTTCTCGCCGCACCCGTCGCAGTCAACGACGTCGACATCACCACACCGACCGGGCGTGCGGTCGTGGTGCTCGGTTTCATGACCTACTTCGTGCTCTTCTCGGTGCTGATGGGGGGCCTATACCTCGCGATCGACTCGACCGCCGGCGAGCGTGAACGCGGCTCGCTCGAGGCATTGCTCAGCCTGCCTGTCCCACGCAGCGCGCTCGCCGGCGGAAAGATCCTCGCGACCTGCGCGTACATGTGCCTCTCCATGGCGCTCTCTCTGGCGGCTTTCGTCGTGGTGTTCCGCTTCGTGCCGCTCGAGCGGCTCGGCATGAGCGCGAACTTGGGCGCAGGAACGGCGTTGCTGTTCTTCGCGGTGTGCTTGCCGTTCGTGCCCTTGGGCGCCGTGCTGATGACCTTCGTCGCCTCGTTCACCCGCAGCTATCGTGAGGCGCAAACGTACCTGACCGGCGTGCTCCTCGTACCCACGCTTCCGATCGCGTTTGCGAGCATCTACTCGCTGAAAGCCAAGAGCTCGCTCATGTTCATTCCCTCCTTGAGTCAGCACCTTCTGATGACGAGCGTGCTCAGGGACGAGCGAATTGCTCCGCTCGACGTGCTGGTCTCCGCGGGATCCTCCTTGATCCTGGCGCTGGTCCTGTTCGTTCTGACGGCGCGGCACTGGCGTCGCGAGACGATGCTCGGCTGATGACCGCTCCGGCAACGGCGGCGGCCGAGGGTAGTACGGAGCAAATTAGGGTGTTTCCGTCTATCTGTTTGGCTACTGAACGAGTATAAAGCGAGCGGGGTAATGGGATCGCGTCCCCGGGCTTGGGGGACCTCAATTGCGGAGGGGTAGACTGATGACCCACTCGTCGCGTACGCGGGCCAATATCGTGTTTCTGGCCGTTCTGGCGCTCTCTGCGCTCAGCATGGTATGGCTGTTCTGGCACCACCCGATCAAAACCTCGATTGCCACGATTGCGGTTTTGGCAGCGCTCGGGGTGTCGGCGCGACTCGCACGATCGATCGAGACGGACTCGAGCTCCGAGCTGGATCGTCGCGAACAGGGTATTTGAAAGAGCGAAGATCGCAGCGCCATCTCTTTTTTAGATGGATCCAGCGAATTCGCTGATGGTCCCAGACCCGGTTGACGGTTCTTACGAAGACGAGCGGGAGCAATTTCAACGCCTGCGGCGAGCAGCTGGGATCTCGAGCGCAGCTACGCGATCGCCGCCTGCGCGATCTCATCGAGCTTCTTCATCTGCGCCACGTGCTCTTTGAGGTCTCGCAGCTTTGACTGCTGTGTTTGCAGCTCTCTGCGTTGGCGAGCTGCCAGCGCTGGTTCTGCACCTCATTGAGCAGCATGGACGCGAGCTCATCGTACCGCACCTCCTCGATCCGCCTCCCCAACAGCTCCGGATAGACACGCTCGACTTGCTCGGCGTTGCGCGCTCGGGGGCGGATTCAGCCGGGGAATCCAGTGGTAATTTCAGCTCGGCGGTCGCGCGCAGTGCTGCCGCATGCGGGGCTATTTTCCGATGCAGAAGCTCCCGAAAATCGCCCCGAGCAACTCCTCGCTCGTCACCTCGCCGGTGATCTCACCGAGCGCGCGCTGCGCGAGCCTCAAGTCCTCCGCGAAGAGCTCGAACGCGCGGGCGTCCTCGAGCGACTCGGCCGCGCTTTGTGCGAGCGAGCGAGCACGCTTCAAGGCTTCCAGGTGCCGGCGCCGCGCCGCGAGCGCACCTGCTTCGGTGTCCAAGTAACCGGCGCTGCGCTTCAAGTGGGTGCGCAACAGATCGAGCCCTGCGCCCGTCTTCGCGCTCACGAACACTCGCGGGGGATCCTCCTCGGTTGCGTGCGCGGCGATGCCGGAGAGGTCGATCTTGTTGAGCACCCAGGTGACGGGGACCTCGAGGGGCAGGGACTCTCGAGGTGGCTCGCATCGATCGAGACTCGAGTCGATGACGTAGAGGATCCGATCGGCGCGGCACATCTCCGCTTTGGCACGCCGAATGCCCTCCTCCTCGGCCGGATCGAGAGCGATGCGCAGACCCGCGGTATCGACGAGGTTGAGCGGCAACCCATCGAGGTGAATGTGCTGTCGCAGGACGTCCCGGGTGGTTCCCGGTGCGGGCGTGACGATGGCAACGTCATCGCCCGCGAGTCGATTGAGCAGGCTCGACTTACCCGCGTTCGGTTGCCCCGCGATCACGACCGTCAAGCCCTCGCGCAGCAGCGCTCCCTGACGCGCCTGAGCCAGGGTTGCCTCGAAAGCCTCGAACAGCTGCTCGAGCCGTCGGGTGATGGCGGGCGTCGACAGCACCTCGATGTCCTCGTCCGGAAAATCGATGGCAGCCTCGACATGGACGCGCAAATCGGTGAGCAGCGCCTGAAGCGTATGAATGCGCGCGGAGAGCTCCCCCTGCATGGAGCGCACCGCCGCCCGGGCAGCGGCCGCCGTCCCCGCATCGATCAGGTCCGCGACGGCTTCCGCCTGCGCAATGTCCATCTTGCCGTTCAGAAATGCTCGCTCGCTGAACTCTCCCGGTCGCGCCATGCGACAGCCGAGCTCGAGCGAGCGCTCGAGGAGGAGATCCATCACCACCGCGCCCCCGTGCGCGTGCAGCTCCAGCACATGTTCCCCGGTGAAGGAGGCGGGTGCGGGGAAGTACAGCGCGAGCCCCTGATCGAGCGCGAGCCCTTCGGCGTCGAGAAAGCTCGCAACGCAGACACGCCGCGGCGGTGGCAAGCACCCGAGCATCGCCCCGGCGATTCGCGGCACCTCGGGTCCGGACAGCTTGAGGATGCCGACAGCGGCCCGCCCGGCCGCAGTGGCGATCGCGACGATGGTCTCCTCGGTGCTCACCCGGGCTCCTTCAGGAGCGCGGCCTCGCCTCGGCCTGAGTGATCTGATTGATGCGCCACTGCTGGGCGATGGAAAGCACCGTATTCGTCAACCAATAGAGCACCAAGCCGGATGGGAACCACGCCATCATGCCCGTCATCACGAGCGGCATGAACTGCATGATCTTGGCCTGCATGGGATCGGGCGGCGCGGGATTCAACTTGAACTGCGCAAACATCGAGGCCCCCATCAGCAGAGGCAGGACGAAGTAGGGGTCGTGCGCGGACAGGTCGTTGATCCACAACAGGAAGGGCGCTTGGCGCATCTCCACGCTCTCGAGCAGCACCCAGTAGAACGAGATGAAGAACGGGATCTGCACGATCATCGGCAGGCATCCGGCCAAGGGGTTGATTTTCTCCTTCTTGTAGAGCTCCATCATGGCGCGACCGAGCTTCTCTCGGTCGTCCTTGAAGGTCTCCTGGATCTGCTTCATGCGGGGCGCCACGGCACGCATCTTGGCCATGGAGCGGCCGCTCGCCTGGCTCAACGGATAAAAGATGAGCTTGATGATCGCGGTGACGATGATGATGGCCCAGCCCCAGTTACCCGTGATCCCGTCCACCCACCGAAGGCCGGCGAACAGCGGCTGAGCGATGACGGTGAGGAGCCCATAGTCGGCGGTTCGCTCGAGTCGCGGACCAATGACCGCCAGCTGCGACTGCAACTTCGGTCCGATGAAGAGCTTCTCACGGAATTGTGCGGCAGCACCGGCCGCAATCTGCTTGAACGGACCGGTTGCGCTCAAGAGGTACTCGTGGCTGTCCACCTGCAGGGCGTAGTTGTAGGGCTGATCGGCGGGCGGCACGATCGCGGAAACGAAGTGATGCTGGAGCGATGCCAGCCAGCCGTTGGTGACGATCTGCGCAAAATGGCTGTCGGCGGAGCTTTCGACCTTGAGATCGCGCGTCTTTGTTCCGTCGAACACCGACGGGCCCTTGAATGAGTAGGTCTCCACATCGAAGTACGAGCGCGAGGCGTGCTCCCAGTGGCGCAGGATCTGTCCATAGGAGGCGAGCGAGCGGGCGGTGGCGGAGTCGTTGCGCACCTGGTAGTCGAGATCGATTCCGTACCATCCGCGGGTGAACACGAAGGTCTTGGTCACCGAGAGCCCGTGGCCGTCGCTCCACTCGAGCGGCACCCGCAATTCCTTCGCGGCCGCCGGCAGCACGTAGGCGCTCGCGGGTGATGTCCAGGTGGCCAGATGCGTCGGTGCCTCCTCGCCGGACCCGCCGACGAGACCGGTCTGCAACTCATAGAGTGAGCCGCTCTCGGGATTCTCGAGCCGCACGGGAATGCCGGGTGTGTCCTTGTGAAGCGGGTACTGCCTGAGATCGGCGCGGTCGATCTCGCCGCCCTTCAAGCTGATCTCGATATCGAGCACGTCCGTGACGACGTGGACCGTCGGCGCGGCTTCGCCGGGTGTGGTGGGCGGTGAGGCAGCCGCACCCGGAGGCGAGGGGACGGCGCCCGACAGGGTAGGCGCGGCGGGCGGGCTCGTCTCCGTGCCGGCGGCCGGGGGTGGGCTCGGCGGCTTGGGAAGCGACTCGCCCAGAGGATTCGTCGGCGCGGGTGCGTTCACACCGGCGGGAGCTGCGGGGCCGCTCAGTCCCAGCGACCCGTAGTCGCGCATCCACGTTTCGTAGTTGATGAAGAGGATCAGGCCGAGCGCGACCCAGAGCAGTGCCCGAGTGCTAGGCATCGATCAATCTCTTGTCCGGCACTGGGTCGTAGCCACCGCTCGCAAAGGGGTGGCAGCGAAGCAGACGTCTCGCCGCGAGATAACAGCCGGCGAGCACCCCGTGCCGCTCGATCGCCGTATGCGCATAGCATGAGCAGCTCGGATAGAAGCGGCAGCTCGGACCGAGCAGCGGGCTCAAAGTCCACTGGTAGATGCGAATCATCGCCAACAGAGCGCGGCGCATGCTCACATTTCCCGCCTGATGCTCTTCCAATGCCTCAGCAAGCTCGCGCGCAAATCGGGCGCCGGCGCGCGGCGCGCGCCGTCGCGCACCGCCACCGTGATATCGACGGCCGGGAGGCTATGTTGGTTCAAGCGAAAGGACTCGCGCGCGAGGCGCTTCAAGAAGTTGCGCGCGACCGCGCTGCCGCAGGCACGCGTCGCTATCGCGAGCCCGAGGCGTGGATGATCTTCGTGGTTGGCGAGTACAGACAATGTAAAGTACGCGTCGGTGAATCGCTTGCCGCGCTGCCGTACCTCGCGAAATTCGGCCGGCTGGTGCAATCGCTTGCGCGGCTCGAACTTGAACTTGGTCAGGGGCCGTTACGCCGTCAAGGGCAGAGGCGCTTGCGACCCTTCGCACGGCGCCGAGCCAGCACCGCCCGACCGCTCTTGGTCGCCATCCGCGCACGAAATCCGTGGGTACGGACACGATGTAGATTGCTCGGATTGAAGGTGCGTTTCATACGGCAACTCAAGCAAAAACAACGAACTGGGCGATTTGCGAAAGGCCGCAAGGGTACTGACCGAGCATTGATGTGTCAATAGACGGACCGCCGAGTTGGCGCTAGACTCGCTCCCCCTTTCGTGGTTGCTCCATCGCCGATTATAGGAGAGCGCTCTTGCCGGAGTCGCTGTGGAACCGTTGTCTTCGTGTGCTCGAGAGCGAACTCCCGATGCAGCAGTTCAACACCTGGGTGCGACCGCTCCATGCCGTCGAGCGTAACGGCGAGCTCAAGCTGCTCGCGCCCAATCGTTATGTGATCGAATGGCTGGGCGACAACTCGCTCTCGCGCATCAAGGAGTTGATTCGCCAGTTCGCCGAGGAGGGAGCGGCGCCCGAGCTGGTGCTGGACGTGGGCACGCGTGCGAGCGCGCCAGCTGCTAGCGCCTCGCCCGCGCTGAGCCCGCCCGGAGCGAACGGGGCACCCGATGCGTCGGTACCCCCAAAAGCGCGACGACCTTCCCCGCTGGTGCTCGGCAGCCGGCTCAATCCGGATTTCACTTTCGAGAGCTTCGTCGAGGGAAAGAGCAATCAGCTGGCCAAGGCAGCGGCCATTCAAGTGGCCGGCAATCCCGGCAAGGCGTACAACCCGCTGTTCATCTACGGCGGCGTGGGTCTCGGCAAGACGCACCTGATGCACGCGGTCGCGAATCGAATCAAAGAGCGCAACAAAGAGGCGCGGCTCGCTTATGTGCACAGCGAGCGCTTCGTGAGCGACATGGTGAAGGCTCTGCAGCACAACACCATCAACGATTTCAAGACCGCGTATCGATCGCTCGATGCGCTGATGATCGACGATATTCAGTTCTTCGCCGGCAAGGATCGCTCCCAGGAGGAGTTCTTTCACACCTTCAATGCGTTGCTCGAGAGTCAGCAACAAGTCATCCTCACCTGCGATCGATATCCGAAGGAGGTGGACGGACTCGAGGAGCGGCTCAAGTCGCGCTTCGGATGGGGATTGACGGTCGCGATCGAGCCGCCGGAGCTCGAGACCTGCGTCGCGATCCTGATGAGCAAGGCGGCGATGTCGAATGTGGATCTGCCCGAAGAGGTGGCGTTCTTCATCGCCAAGCGCATTCGCTCGAACGTGCGCGAGCTGGAGGGCGCACTGAAGCGGGTCGTGGCCACGTCCCATTTTACCGGCCGTCCGATCACTCTGGAATTCGCCAAGGAGGCTCTCAAGGACCTGTTGGCGCTTCAAGAGAAGCTAGTGACCGTGGAAAATATCCAAAAGACCGTCGCCGAATACTACAAAATCCGGATCGCGGACTTGATGTCGAAGCGGCGCAGCCGCTCCATCGCGCGACCGCGCCAGGTGGCCATGGCGCTCGCGAAAGAGCTGACCAATTACAGCTTGCCTGAGATCGGCGACGCGTTCGGCGGGCGCGACCACACCACGGTGCTGCACGCATGCCGCCGAGTCAAGGAGCTGCGGGAATCGGAACGGCGGATCGGCGAGGATTACATGAACCTGTTGAGAACCCTCGCGGGATGAGAACAAGAATCTGTGGATAATGTGTGGAGGAGAATTTATCCACAGATGATATACAGCTTGGAAACATGCGACCGACAATTCTCGCGCCTGGCTGGGTTGAACATAAATCATTGATGTCCGGCGTAATTTAAGCCTTATCCACCGGGATCGAGGGGCTTCATAATCACAGCAATAAACTCCTTCAAGAATAAGACTTAAGATGAGCTTCAGGGTGATCGCACATGAAATTGACGGCCGAGCGCGAAAAGTTATTGGTTCCCTTGCAGGCGGTGATTGGCGTGGTCGAGCGCCGGCAGACGATGCCGGTTCTGGCAAATGTGCTCTTGAGCCTCTCGCAAGATCGGATGTCCATCACTGCGACCGATCTCGAGGTCGAGCTCGTCGCTCAAGGAGAGGCCGCTGTCCACCAGGTGGGCGATGTCACCGTTCCGGGCCGAAAGTTCTTGGACATCCTGCGAGCGCTGCCAGAGAAAGTCGCCGTCTCGATCAGCATCGAGGGTGAGAAGGCGGTGATCCGAGCCGGGCGCAGCCGCTTTAGCCTCTCGACGCTCCCGGCGGCTGAATTCCCCGTGGTCGATGACATCAATTCTCAGCAGACGGTCGAGATTTCCCGAGAGGAGCTTATCCGCATTCTCGATAAGACCCACTTTTCCATGGCACAGCAGGATGTTCGATATTACTTAAACGGGATGCTGCTCGAGATCGACGGACAGACCCTGCGAGCGGTCGCGACCGATGGACATCGGCTGGCACTGTGCGAGGCATCGCTCAAGAGCAAGGCAAGGAGTTCGCAGCAAGTGATCGTGCCGCGCAAAGGCGTGTTGGAGCTGCAGCGCATATTGACCCCCGAAGGCGCGGCCGGAGTGGCGATAGGAACCAATCACATTCGCGCCCAGATCGGCGACGTTCGCTTCACTTCAAAGCTAATAGACGGCCGGTTTCCGGAATATACCCGAGTCATTCCTTCGGCTCCGGCGGCGGTCATCCGGGCGGATCGTGATGTGCTGCGGCAGGCGCTACAGCGCACGGCGATTCTCTCGAATGAGAAGTACCGCGGCATCCGCATCAGCGTGAAAAAAAATGCCCTTACCATTCAAGCGCATAACCCGGAGCAGGAGGAAGCCGAGGAAGAGATTGAAGTTCGCTACGAGGGCGGAGATCTCGAGGTGGGCTTCAATGTGAATTACTTGCTCGATGCGTTGACTGCAATCGATGGCCAAGAGGTCGAGCTCGGTCTCACCGATAGTAACAGCAGTTGTCTGATCCGCTCGCCCGGTCTCACCAGCGCACGCTACGTTGTGATGCCAATGAGGCTCTAGGAACCTCGATGACCGTGCGGCGGGTGCAGGTGACGGACTTCCGCTGCTTGCACCAGGCTGACCTTGACCTTGACCCTCAGTTCACGCTGATCAGCGGACCGAATGCCTCTGGCAAGACGAGTCTGCTCGAGGCGATTTATGTGCTGGGCCGCGGTCGCTCCTTTCGCACGCGGCGAATCGATCATCTCGTTCGCGCAGGGGCGCAGCGATTGATCGTCTTCGGTGAAGTCGAGAAGGCGCACCGCTCGGTTGGCCTTGGGATCGAAGGTTCCGCATCGGGGTTTCGCGCGAAGATCGGCGGGGAACGAGTCAGCTCGCTCGCAGAGCTCGCCGCAGCGCTTCCGGTCCAAATCATCGACCCGGAAATTCATCGCTTGATCGAAGAGGGCCCCAGTCGACGCCGGCGCTTCCTTGATTGGGGCGTGTTCCACGTGGAACCGGGTTTCGTCGCGACCTGGCAGAAGTACACGCTCGTCCTACGGCAGCGCAACGCCGTACTCAAAGCCGCGCAATCCTCATCGATGGTGTCCGCGTGGGATGGCGAGCTGATCCGTCACGGCGAGCTGCTGACGGAAGCACGCATGCGCTACGTCGAGCGCCTGGCACCCGTGGCGGATTCCCTGGCGTCAAAGCTCTTAGGCATGAAGCTCGCGCTCACCTATCGATCGGGCTGGGCTCGAGATCTGAGCCTAAGGGAGGCTCTCGATCGGAGTCGGCGGCAGGATCAGGAGCTGGGTGCCACTCAGGTCGGACCGCAGCGCGCCGATCTGAGCATTCGCCTGGATGGCCTGCCCGCGAGAGATCGAATCTCTCGCGGGCAACAGAAGCTTCTCGCCGCCGTTCTGTTACTTGCACAGATCAATCTCTTTCCCGAGGAGTGCGCCGTTCGTCCCATGCTCCTGCTGGATGATCCCGCAGCCGAGCTTGATCTTGGGCGACTGGCAGCGCTGATCCGGGAAGTTCGCGCTCAGTCGCTGCAACTGGTGGTCACCACGTTGCATGAAGAGCTCGATGAACTCTCGGCGTTTGGGACACCTGGGCGGCGTTACCGGCTCGATGCCGGCAGCATTCGCGAAGAATGAATCCGCAGGCAGCTCCGTTTCACGTGGAACCGGATCAAGTGCTCAGCGCTCATCACCCAAGGTCGCTCACGGAAACCGGAACGCGCGTTTCAGCGGTTCCCTCCGTTCCACGTGGAACAAGGCGCGCGATTATCCGCTCGCCTCGTAACTCACGCGATGCTCAATGGAGAAATGCGGGGGTGGAGAAATGCGGAGGCCCATGAGTCTCAACCTCGCGCGATGCGCGGGTGCGGCAGCCGAGGACGCCGCCGCCCAGCAGCAACAAAATTCTCATCAATTCTCATCTGGCCCTATCCGCGAGGCCCCCTCTGGTCGAAGGGACGAGGTCGCCGCCCTAAAAGCCAACTATCGCCCGGCCTTCGCTTTGATCCGACCGACCAGCGTATGCAGTTGATTTCTAAGTATTAAATAACGAATTTAGATTCGTTATCGGGGTCGATAACTGTTAGAATGACGGGTCGCTTTCAGGGATCCGCCATGGCCGATGACGATGTCTATGATTCGAGTAAAATCAAGGTCTTAAAGGGCCTCGATGCCGTTCGCAAGCGCCCCGGCATGTACATCGGCGACACCGATGACGGGAGCGGCCTGCACCACATGGTTTTCGAGGTCGTGGACAACGCCATCGACGAGGCACTCGCGGGCTATTGTGACCGTATCGTGGTCACGATCCACGCCGATGAGTCCATCACGGTGACCGACAACGGCCGCGGGATCCCGGTCGATATCCACAGTGAGGAGGGCGTGTCGGCGGCGGAGGTCATCATGACCGTGCTCCACTCGGGTGGGAAATTCGACGATAGCTCCTACAAGGTCTCCGGTGGCCTGCACGGTGTGGGCGTGTCGGTCGTGAACGCACTCTCGGATTACCTGGAACTGCTCATCCGCCGCGACGGCAAGCTCCATCGCCAGGAGTATCGACTGGGCGTGCCCGTGGCGCCGCTCGCGGCGATCGCCGATACGACTGAACGTGGCACGACCGTGCGCTTCAAGCCGAGCTCGAAGATCTTCACCAACATCTCCTTCAACTACGAGACTCTGGCGAAACGATTGCGCGAGCTGTCGTTCTTGAATTCCGGCGTCCGCATCGAGCTCGTCGATGAGCGTGACGAGCAAAGCGAGGTGTTTCAGCACGAAGGCGGCTTATCCGCTTTCGTGAGCTACTTGAACCGCAGCAAGACACCGGTGCATCCCACGGTGCTTTGGTTCCAAACGCGCGACGGCAACACGCAAGTCGAAGTCGCGATGCAGTGGAACGACTCGTACCAGGAGAGCATGTACTGCTACACCAACAACATTCCCCAAAAAGACGGTGGCACACACCTCGCGGGTTATCGTGCGGCGCTCACTCGCACGCTCAACAAGTACATCGAGAAGGAGCTCGCGGCGAAAAAAGAGAAAGTGATCACCACGGGCGATGATGCGCGCGAGGGACTCACGGCGATCCTGTCGGTGAAGCTTCCCGATCCCAAGTTCTCCTCGCAGACGAAAGACAAACTCGTATCCTCCGAAGTGAAAGGCGTGGTCGAGTCGGCCGTTGCGCAGCGCCTGGAGGAATTCTTGCTCGAGCATCCCCAGGAAGCGCGCGCCATCGTCAACAAAATTCTCGAGGCCGCCTATGCGCGCGAGGCCGCACGCAAAGCCCGCGAGATGACTCGACGCAAGGGAGCTCTCGATGTCGCCGGATTACCGGGAAAACTCGCGGACTGCCAGGAGAAGGATCCCGCGCTCTCGGAAATGTTTCTGGTCGAGGGCGATTCCGCCGGCGGCTCGGCGAAGCAGGGGCGCGATCGGCGCACGCAGGCGATCCTGCCGCTGAAGGGAAAGATTCTCAACGTGGAGAAGGCGCGCTTCGACAAGATGCTCGCCTCGGTCGAAGTGGGCACGCTCATCACTGCACTCGGCTGCGGGATCGGGCGCGACGATTTCAACATCGATAAGTTGCGCTATCACCGCATCATTATCATGACAGACGCGGACGTCGACGGGAGCCACATACGCACACTGCTGCTCACGTTCTTCTATCGGCAAATGCCGATTCTGATCGAGCGCGGGCACGTCTACATCGCCCAGCCGCCCCTGTACAAGGTGAAGAAGGGCAAGCAGGAGCATTACGTCAAGGACGACATCGAGCTCAACTCCTTGCTCCTGGGAACGGCGATCGACGGAGCGGCGCTATTCGTCAATGCAGAGGCGCCGCCGCTCTCCGGTCCGGGGCTCGAGTCGCTCGCGCGCAAGTACGTCGAGGTGCAAGCCATCGTGCGCCGCTGGGCGCGGCGCTACGACGAGCGATTCCTCGAGCAGCTCCTGTACGTCCCAGCGCTCTCCACCGAGTCCTTCGATCGGATCGATGAGCTCAAGGATTGGTGCCGCAATCTGGAGCAAAGGCTCAACACGCTCGACGACGTATCACGCCGCTACCGCATCGTCGTGCAAACGGTCGCGGCCGGCGGTCACCGCATCGATCTGCAACGCCTCGAGCACGGCCTGTCCTCGGAGCGACACATTCCGCGCGAGTTCTTCGACTCGGCGGAATACCTGCGCATCGCTGAGCTCGGTCGAACGCTCGCCGATTTCATCGGCGAGGGCGCTTATGTCCAGCGCGGGGAGGAGCGACAGGAGGTCTCGAGCTTCAAGGCCGCGATGGCATGGCTGTTCGAGCAGGCGAAGAAGGGTCAGAGCATCCAGCGCTACAAGGGCCTCGGCGAAATGAATCCGAGTCAGCTGTGGGAGACGACCATCAACCCGGAAACCCGGCGCTTGATGCAAGTGCGCATCGAGGATGCGGTCGCGGCGGACGACATCTTCACGACGCTGATGGGGGATGCGGTCGAGCCGCGCCGGGAGTTCATCGAGAAGAACGCGCTGCACGTGTCGAACCTGGACATCTAGCGCCGCGCTGCGGCCACGCATTTGTGTCCCAATACCGGACGATGCTGGGATCCGGATCGCAACTCGTTCTGGCGTGATGCGGATCTGTTCTCGTCGAACGCGGGAATCATCACCCAGGCCCGCTGATGGCAGGACCTGCCGAGGCCCGTGACGGCGGCCTCAGAGGTTGTTGTTGTAGCGGGTACAGCCCGACCCGTTCTCCTGGACGCCCCCCAAAGTCTCGAACACGGCGGTATTGCCGACCAGATTGGAGGGACAGCCGACCTCGATGCCGATGACATTGCTCGAGGCCGTGTTGCCGCTGATGGTCGAGAAAAGGACCACCGAGATCCCGGTGCCGAATCCCGAGACGATGTTCTCGGTCACGAGCGCGTTGTTGTTGGTGACGATGCCGTTGCCGAAGCGCGGCGAATTTCCTTGCTCCAGAAATCCGCCCGGGCCGGTCAACCGATTCTCTTTCACCAAGGCGCCGAAGCCCATGTTGATTCCGTTGACGATATGGGTGGCCTGGACCCGCTCGACCGAGCAGCCCGAGCAGCTCTCGAGCGCAATGGCGAACGACCACTGGGCGAGGTTTCCGTTCAGGATCGACACCCCGCTGTGCGCGGTGCCCGCGTCCGATATGCCGGTGGCACCGCTGATAGTGCCCGGGCCCGTGATCGTGAAGCCGTTCAAGTCCAGAGTCACATCGCCGGTCACGATATGAATCGCGTCCGAGGCCGTCGCCGTCAAATTACTCTCCAGGCGATAGCTCCCCGCAGTGTTGATCACATAAGGAAACCCGCCGCTCGCGAGAACTGTGGCTTGGTCGATCAGCACGACCCCGTCCGCGGCCTGCGCAGCAACCGACGCGAGAGACAGCAGGGCGAGGGGAAGGAGCGCGGCCAAGAGCTTCGACATGATGAGTTCCTCCTGCGTTGTGAGGCTTTCGCGCCGGGGGCGCGCGACGAAAATCGCCCGTACGTCACTTCAATGCGTAAAACGGGCGCGAATTGCCTCACCGCTCGCGCTTATCGTGCGCGCTCCCGCTTATCGTGCGGCGGTCAGCGGCGTCTCGAGGCGGGGACTGCCGAGGTGATCGGATTGAAGCAAACGAGCCGATCGCGACCCGCTCTTTTCGCCGCATACACGCATTGATCGGCGGCATCGATGAGCTGCGAGGCGCTCGCAAACGGCGTGGCGGGATCGAGGGTCGCGAGACCCAGCGAGGCGCTCACCCGGATCGTCCCACCGGGGATCGCGAGTGGCGAGCTCCGCAGGCGCGCGAGGAGACGCTCGCAAACGATCTGCGCCTCTGCGGCCGCAAGGCCGGGCAGCACGATCACGAACTCCTCGCCTCCGTATCTCGCGACGGTGTCGCTGTCACGCACGACGCCGAGGAGCAATCGTGCGGTTTGGATCAATACGGAATCGCCGGCCGGATGGCCGTAGGTGTCGTTCACCTGCTTGAATCGATCCAAATCCGCAAACACGACGGAGAGCGGCCACTTCCCCATCACGGCGTTCTCGAATTCTCTGCGCAGCAGCTCGTCGAGATAGCCTCGGTTGAAGATGCCCGTGAGGCCGTCACGGCGCTGCTTGTCCTCGAGCACCGAGGTCCGCGCCTCGAGCTGCTCGGTCGTATGCAGGAGCGTGGCGACCTGATCGAAGGCCTGGAGATTGCGGATCGTCAAGAGCTCACGCGCTTGCTCAAGAATCGAGGTCGCCACCTCCGCTTCGAGGAGCGCGGTGTCGAAGAGCCGCTCGATTTCGGGAATCTCCGCAATGATCGTGGTCATCGCGGTCGCGAGCGAATCCGCGCCGATGCCGAGCCAGGCTTGGGCGTGCTCGGCGAGGGCCGACAGATCGGATGGGCGCGCCGCGAGCAGCAATTCGACGCACTCACTGCCGAGCGCGACGCAGCGTGCGGCGAGGCCGATGGGCGTGCCCTCTGCGGTGGTCGAGGGATCATGGCTCGCCTCGACCGTGGCGCAGAGCGCCTCCGGCAACTTCCACTGCCGCAGGAGCCAAGCGCCCAAGGCGGCATGGTCGGTGCCGAGCAATTGCCGCTCGTGGGCGAGGAGCTGGGCATGCGTGGCCTCGGGCGGCAACGGCCGGTAGAAATCCTGTTGCACTCGATCGATGGCAAGGACGGCGATGTCCTGAAGAAGCGCGGCGAGAAAAATGTCGTCCGGCGCTCGCGCGCCTTTGAGCGCGCCGAAGGTGCGCGCAGCGGAGGCTCCCAGAATCGCCCGCCGCCAGTAGCGCGTGTAGTCGATTCCGGCCCCGGTTCCCGTCTTGTAGGTGGAGACGAGCGAAAAGCTGAGCGCGAGCGTGGTTGCGGCGTTGAGTCCCAGAGCGATGAGCGCCTGGCGCAAGTTGTCGCTCTTGCGCCGTTTCGAATACAACGGGGAGTTCGCGACACGCAGTACTTTGGCGGACAATCCGGGGTCCTTGCCGATCGTGACGGCGACTCTGCCGACGTCGATGTCGGGATCGCCGGCGAGAGTCACGATCTGCAGTGCGATGGCGGGAGGGCTCGGAAAGTTACAGGCCAGTTTAAGTTTGTTCTTGAGGGGCTCGAGCACGGGCCTTACCTGTCATGAGAGACATCTGACCCGTAGCGGCCGCTAGGGGGATTCCTTGAGGTCCGAGCAGACCCTGGGCTAGGGGGCCGGAGGATTTGCGACCCCGGTCCCCACGCTTTTGTGACGAGGGTCGCGTGCATTTGCCGGCGGGGCCTCGATCTGGCGGGCGCAAGCGCCGCTCGGCTCGATCTGCTCGACACCCGATTCGATGGCACGGCGGATCTCCTCATTGAGAACGCGGGGGTCCTTGCCCGAGCTCGCAATGGGCTCGCCGATGATCACCTGAACCGTGCCCGGCTTTTTCAAGATTCCGCGGCGCGGCCAGAATACTCCCGCGTTGTGTGAGAGCGGCACCACTTGCTTGCCGGTTGCCGCTGCCAGCAACGCGCCGCTCACGCCATATTTACGGGTTTCTCCTACCGCCACGCGGGTTCCCTCCGGGAAGATCACGATCCACAGGCCGTCCGCGAGTCGTGCGGTCCCCTGCTCGATCACCTGGTTGACCGCGCGGTGACCGGCGCCGCGGTTGATTGCAATGGGCCGGAGGAACTTGAGTCCCCACCCGACGAACGGAATCCACAGGAGCTCGCGCTTCAGCACCCACGCGTGCGGCGGAAAGATCACGAAGAGGGCTACCGTCTCCCACGCGGATGTGTGCTTGCTCATGACGATGTGATTGCCGGCAGGGATGTGCTCGCGCCCTACCACGGTGTACGTGAGGCCGCACAAGCGCTCAAGCGACCAGAGCACCGAGCGCGCCCACGCCCGCGCGAGGCCGAACTGCACTCGATACGGCAGAAAGAAGCAAAGGCCCATGAGCGTGCCCCACAGGCAGGCCGAGAGCATCATGTAGGTGGTGAACACCAAGGAGCGCGCGAGCTGCATGGCTATCCCGGCAAGCGCGACAAGTCGGCCACGCTTCCGAGCAAGCGCTGAACCTCACGTAACAACGCGAGTCGGTTGCTGCGCCGATCGCGATCATCGTCCATCACCATGACCCGCTCAAAGAAGACATCGACCGGACCTCGCAGCCGCGGGAGGAGCCGCAGGCTGTCGACGTAACGGCGCTGCACAGTCGCGCGGCCCACCTCGCCGGCGAGCTCCTCGACGGAGCGATGAAGCTCGCGCTCGGCTGCTTCGGTGAACGCAGCCGGCCGAACGCCGAGTTCACCCTCAGGCCCCGCCTTGCGCAGGATGTTGCCGATGCGCTTGTTGATGGCCGTGAGCACGCTCGAGTCGGGTAATGTCAGAAATTCCTTGAGGGCTTGCAAGCGTGCATCCGCATCGAGCGGCGAGGGCGGTCGGTTGGCGAGAATGGCGTCGATCATCTCCGGCGTCGTTCCGTCCGCGCGCTCGAGTAGCAAGCCGCGCAGCCGCTCGGCGATGAAATCATAAACCTCGGTCGCGACGCCCGCGCGTTGCACCGGCTGCGCGGCGGCGGATGCGCCGAGGAGCGCGGTGAGGTCGAGGTCCAGGCGACACTCGAGCAGGATGCGCAACACGCCGAGCGCGGCGCGGCGCAGCCCAAAGGGATCCTTGGTTCCCGTCGGCCGTTCTCCGATGGCGAAGATGCCGCTCAATGTGTCGAGCTTATCGGCGAGCGCCAAGGCTTGGCCGGTCTTCGTGGCGGGCAGCTCATCGCCCGCAAATCGTGGCCGATAGTGCTCCTCGATCGCGCGCGCGAGCTCCTCGGGGTAACCCTCGGCTTGGGCGTAGTAGCGACCCATGATGCCCTCGAGCTCCGGAAACTCCCCTACCATCGCCGTCATGAGGTCTGCCTTGGCGAGCTCGGCGGCGCGCGCAACGTGAGCTCCAGCGGCCATCTTCTCACCGATGGCGACGGCCAAGGATTTGAGCCGCGCGGTCTTCTCCGCGTAGCTCCCGAGCTTGGCCTGAAACGTGACTCCGGAGAGCTCCCGAGCGCGCTCTGCGAGCGGCACTTTGCGATCCTGCTCCCAGAAGAACGCCGCATCGCCGAGCCGTGGCCGCACCACCCGCTCGTTGCCTTCCCGCACTTTGGCGGGATCGCGGCTCTCGATGTTGCTCACCGCGATGAAGCCGCCGGTCAGTCGCCCATCCGCGCCCTCGATCGCGAAGTAGCGTTGATGATCGGAAATGGTGGCGATCACCACCTCGCGAGGGAGCTCGAGGAAGCGCGGGTCGAAGCGACCCACGAGGGGCACGGGCCACTCGACCAGGGCGGTCACCTCATCGAGGAGCTCGGGCTCGATCAGCGCTTTGCCGCCGGCCTCTTGCGCCGCAGCGATGACGCCCGAGCGGATCCGCTCGCGCCGGGCCTCGAAATCGGCCATCACCTTGGCGCCGAGGAGCCGCCGCGCATAGGACTTCGCCGATTTCAGCCTGATCGGACGCGGTGCGTGAAAGCGGTGACCTCGCGTGGTACGGCCCGCCGCAAGGCCCAAGACCTCCGCCGGCACCACCTCCTCCCCCAGCATGAGCACGAGGCTATGAACGGGCCTCACGAATTCGGCCGTGCGCGAGCCCCATCGCATGCGTCGCGCGATCGGCAGTGCGCCGATTGCCTCATTCACCACTTCGCCCAGCAGGACCGTGGTCGCCGCTCCGCGCTCGACGCCCCGATAGAGAAGCCAAGCGCCCTTCTCGTTGGTCAGCCGCTCGAGATCGTCCACGAGAACGCCGCAGTTGCGCGCGAAGGCGAAGGCCGCCTGAGTGGGCGCACCCGCGGCATCGAAGGCGCTCGCCACCGGTGGCCCACGCCGCTCGACGCGACGATCCGCCGCAAATTCCGCGCACGAGGAGACGAGCACCGCCAGGCGGCGCGGTGTGGCGTAGCCACGCGCCGCGCGGTGAGCAATGCCAGCGGCATCCAAGCCCTTGACGATGCCCTCGGTGAGCGCATTCGAGAGCTCCTGGAGCGTGCGCGGGGGCAGCTCCTCGGTGCCCAGCTCGACCAGCAAGTGGCGCGTGCTCATCAGGCGACTCGCGGGGCTTTGAGCAGCGGAAAGCCCAGTGCCTCGCGGCTCGCCAGGTACGCCTCGGCGACGCCCCGGGCGAGCGTGCGCACTCTCAGGATGAAGCGCTGTCGCTCCGTGACCGAGATGGCGCGGCGCGCGTCCAGGAGATTGAAGGAATGCGATGCGCGAACCATCTGCTCGTAAGCAGGCAGCACCAATTGGTCGGCGAGAAGGCTCCGGCAGGCGATTTCGCAGGTTTCGAACTGCCTCAGCAGCGCGTGGGTGTCGGCCTTCTCGAAATTGTAGATCGATTGCTCCACCTCGTTTTGTCGGAAGACGTCTCCGTAAGTGACGGTGCCGGAGGGACCCGCAGTCCAGACGATGTCGAAGATGCTCTCCTTGCCCTGGATGTACATGCCGAGGCGCTCGAGACCGTAGGTGATCTCGCCCATGACCGGATGGCAATCGAGTCCGCCCACTTGTTGAAAGTAGGTGAACTGCGATACCTCCATTCCGTTGAGCCATACCTCCCATCCCAAGCCCCAGGCACCCAATGTGGGGGATTCCCAGTTGTCCTCGACGAACCGGATGTCGTGAGTCAAGGGATCAAAGCCGAGCGCGCGCAACGACCCGAGGTACATCTCCTGAAAGTCCTCGGGCGAGGGCTTGATGCTCACTTGAAATTGATAATAGTGCTGCAGGCGAAACGGATTGTTGCCGTAGCGGCCATCGGTCGGTCGGCGCGAGGGTTGCACATAGGCGGCGCTCCAGGGCTCCGGGCCCACCGCCCGAAGAAAGGTCGCGGTGTGAAACGTGCCCGCGCCCATCTCCATGTCATAGGGCTGCAGGATGAGGCAGCCCAAGGAGGCCCAGTAGGTTTGCAGCGCAAAAATCAGGTCCTGAAATGTGCGGGGCGGAGAGGCGCGGGATCTGGCCATCGGGTGCTCGAGGGGTAAAGAGGCGCGAGTATAGCGACGCCACGGATACCTCCCTAGCCTTTCGCGTCGGGGCAGCGGTGCCGCGCCTGATGGCACTGCACCGATTTCGATCAGTCGAACCCCACCACATCGAGAAATGACCCAGCATAGACCCCTCGTCGCACCATTCTGAGACGCAGATCCGAGTGCTATGCCTTATGATGGTGCGCGACGCATGTCGCTCAAGATGCAAGTTCTTGATCTGCCGATGGGGCGAGAACTGGCATGGTTACTGCAATGCACGGGGACCCGGCGACGCGCCGGATAGAGGTCATTCACTTTCCGAGGATACACATGACTCCCGCCGATGTTCTCAAATTAATCGCCGAAAAAGAGGCCAAATTCGCCGATCTTCGCTTTACGGATACTTTGGGCAAGGAGCAGCATGTCACTGTCCCGACCCGTCTCGTCGACGCCGGGTTTTTCACCGACGGCAAGATGTTCGACGGCTCCTCGATCGCGGGCTGGAAGGGGATCAACGAGTCGGACATGATCTTGATGCCTGATCCATCGAGTGCGGTCATCGACCCGTTTTTCGAAGAGACTACCGTCAATCTGCGTTGCGACGTGATCGAGCCCATGACCATGCAGGGTTATGGCCGTGATCCGCGCTCGCTCGCGAAGCGTGCGGAGGCCTATCTGAAATCGACGGGCGTCGCCGACTCGGCGCTCTTCGGGCCCGAGAACGAGTTCTTCATCTTCGACAGTGTGACCGTCAGCTCGAGCATGAACGGCTGCGCCTATCAGGTTGACTCGTACGAGGGCGCCTGGAACTCGGGCAAAACCTATGAGGATGCCAACAAGGGTCATCGACCGGGCATCAAAGGAGGCTATTTCCCTGTTCCGCCCGTCGATTCGCTCCAGGACATCCGCACCGCCATGTCGCTCGCCTGCGAGGAGATGGGGCTGAAATTCGAGGTGCACCACCATGAGGTCGCGACCGCGGGGCAGGGCGAGATCAACGTCGCCGCCAACACGCTGGTGAGAAAGGCCGACGAGGTTCAGATCCTGAAATATGCGTTGCAGAATGTCGCGCAGGGATACGGCAAAACCCTCACGTTCATGCCGAAACCGCTGGTCGGCGACAACGGCAATGGCATGCACGTGCACCAGTCGCTGCAAAAGGAGGGCAAGGCGTTGTTCGCCGGCGATAAGTACGGCGGCCTCTCAGAGCTCGCTCTCTATTATATTGGCGGTATCATCAAGCATGCCCGCGCCCTCAATGCCTTCACCAACGCGAGCACGAACAGCTACAAGCGCCTCGTCCCGGGCTTCGAAGCGCCGGTGAAGCTCGCTTACTCGGCGCGCAACCGCTCGGCTTCGATTCGCATTCCGTGGGTCCCGAATCCCAAGGCACGGCGTATCGAGGTGCGCTTCCCGGACGCCACCGCGAACCCGTACTTCGCATTCTCCGCCATGATGCTCGCAGGGCTCGATGGCATTCAGAACAAGATCCACCCGGGCGATCCCGCCGACAAGGACCTCTATGACCTGGAGCCCGAGGAGGACAAGAAGATCCCCACGGTGTGCCACTCGCTCGACATGGCCCTCGACTATCTGGACCGGGACCGGGGGTTCTTGAAGGCGGGCGGCGTGTTCACCGACGATCTGATCGACGCCTACATCGAGCTCAAGATGAAGGAGGTCACCCGGGTACGCATGACCACGCATCCTATCGAAGTGGAGATGTACTACAGCTTGTGAGGCGGACCAGACGACGCGGCGGTGAGACAGTGACGGGGGTCACGCCGCCGCCACGCTGTTTTGAGGCCGCGAGGCGATAGGACTATGCTCTGCGATCATGCTTCCCCACCGGTCAAGGACGCTGCTTGCCCTGCTCGCCGTGGCCGCACTCCCCATGACCGGCCACGGAGCGGTCGTTTACAAGTGGACCGATGCGGATGGGGTGGTGCATTTCTCCGATCAGCCGGTACCCGGTGCGGAGAAGGTCACCACCGCTGCGGGCACTTCGCGCGGCATTCTGAGCCAACCGGCTCCGCGGGCCGGGTCCCCGGAGAAGTCGAAGCCACCCTCAGCCCTCGCGCAGACTCAGGTGGCCATCACCTCGCCCACGCACGATCAGACCTTCACGGGCGATCAGCCGGTCGGTGTGCGCCTCTCGATCGAGCCCGAGCTCAAACCGGGCCAGACGGTGAGCTGGATCTTGAATGGCACGCCCGTCAATCAAGCGCCCGACGCGACCAATTTCACGCTCACGGACTTGGCGCGCGGCACCTACACGCTGGATGCGACCGTGACGGATCCAACCACGGGCGAAACGAAGAGCGCCGAGTCCGTCACCTTCAACGTGATCCGGCCGAGCCTGTTGTCGCCGCTCCACAAGTAGCGCTCGAGCGCCGAGCGCG
>DATHCO010000131.1:0-6873 GCA_035319505.1 Steroidobacteraceae bacterium
CTCGCGATTGCCGGATCGGCACCGGCCGCGCCGCCGGCGGGGCTGACTCTCGGCGACTACAGCACGGCCGAGGCGGGGGCCGGCGCGTCGGCCACCAACCGGCAGGCAAAATTGACGGTCCCGCGCTTTCGCGTTTCGACAAACCTGGGTGCGCAGCGAGCGCCTGCCCACCGGGCCTATCTCACCGTGAGCACCGAGTGGCGCAATATCGGCTCGGTCAAGTACCTCGTGCCGCAGGTTACGGATCACCTGTTCCTGGTGATCGACGGCGATCGGCAGGCCGTCTTGAGCGATGCGAACCGCGCGGCTCCACATCCGTTGGCGCTCGACCAGTTGCTGGTGCCGGCGACAAGCGCCGTCGTTGCCGGGGACGCGGTGTTCGAGATCCCCAATCGGGGGGTAACCAGTCTCGAGTTGTATTTTATCGATACCGATCAAGGAGACATGCACGTCCCGCTGTTCGGGCGCGCCCCTCCCGAAGAGCGCCCCATCGCAGGTCCCACGAGCAACGGCCTGATCGAGACCGCGATCTTGGGATTGCAACAGGTCGCTTCGGTGGGCAGCCTGCAGGCTCCAGCGGGACAGACCTATGCGATGATCGACATCCGGATGCGCGCCCTGTCGCCGGGCAATCTGGTGCGTTTCGATCCCACGATGTACTCGGTGCTAGGTGACGCGGATGGGTACAGCTACCACGTCATCCCCGTGGAAGGTCTCGATGATGAGTTCACCGCGGCGACACAGCTCCTCCCCCTGATTCCGTCCCGCGGTACGCTGGCGTATCTCGTTCCCGTAACGCACTCGGCGCTCACGCTTGCGATCAACCTGCCGGGATACAAGGCGGTCAGCCTTGCGCTACCGAACTCCGGCGTCCCGGCGGCACGCATCGGCAAGCCCTTGGTCAGCTATGAGGATCCCGGCACTCTCGCGCTGAGCGTGCTCGGGTTGAGCCGCGCGTCGTCGATCGGGAGTCACTCGGCCGCTGCCGGCAAGGATTACCTGATTCTGGACGTCCTTCTCTTGTCGAAGGTCGATGACGGCATCGAATTGCAGACAGCCGAACAGTTGCTGCTGCTCGATGGGCCGGATGCGATTGCCGTCGACCCGGATGCGCTCGAGGCATTGCCGCATGGACTGAAGGAAGGCAGCGTCATACCGGCCCACGGTCAGGCCCGATTTCAGGTGGCCTATCAGGTGCCGGCGACGAAGGCTCATTTTTCGCTGCGCTATCGTGGCTTTCAGTCGGATACCAAGCAAGCCTTGCCGGATACTCCCGCGAAAGGGCACGGCGCCTGATCCTTCAGCCGACCCCGCCTCAGTTCTGCTGTCGCTGGAGCTCTGATAATGAGCAATGTGTAGGACGGTGTTCCATTCGACGGAGTGAAAGATGGGCCGTGTAGCTTTTGTCGGATTGGGGCGGATGGGCTCCGGGATGGCGGCTCGCCTGCTTCAGGCAGATCATGAGGTGCGTGTGTTCAACCGCACGCCGACCCGCACCGATATGCTGGTCGCTCGAGGCGCCCGCCGCTTCGACACGCCACGCGAGGCGTGCGATCACGTCGACGCGGTGGTGTCCATGGTGGCGGACGACTCTGCGTCGCAGGCGGTCTGGCTCGGGGAAAACGGAGTCCTCGCGGGCAATGCCCAGCCCGGAGCCGTGATGGTCGAGTGCTCGACACTCTCATACGACTGGGTGGTACAGCTCGGTGCCGCGGCACATGCTCGAGGTTTCCGCTACATCGACGCGCCAGTCACCGGGCTTCCGGATAATGCTGCCGCGGGGGAGCTGACACTTCTGGTTGGCGCTAAGCCGGGAGACCTGGAGGCCGCGCGAGACATACTCGACGCATTCGCACGCCGCATCATCCATTTCGGTCCCGTGGGGGCCGGTACCACCTACAAGCTCATCGTAAACATGCTTGGCGCCGTGCAGATCGCCTCGGCAGCCGAGACCATGGCGATCGCGGAACGGGCAGGGCTCGATCTGAAAATGGTCGCGGAAGCTCTGGCATCAGGGCAGGCTGCAAGCCCACAAGTGGTTCGTAGTACGCGCCGTATCGCCGCTGGGTACCATGAGGACGCCATGTTCACGCCGGCGTTGCGCTTGAAGGACATCGACTACGCCTTGAGACTCACGAGGCGGTTGGGAGTGGGCGGCCCCTTCGGTTTACTCGCGGCTCGGATGTTTCGGCAGCTGTGCGCACTGGGCTACGACCAGGAAAACGAGAGCAGGATCATCGAGATCGCACGGCGGCAACCGGCCGAAGAGTGACACCCAACGGGAGGCGAGAATTCACCACGGGCCAACAAAAGGGCGCCGAGCTCACCGCAAAACGCGGACCGCTCACATGTCAAATCGACATGGACTTAGAAGCAACTAATGGCAGACTGCTGCGTTGCCTGCGCTAATATTGGCTCTCGGGCACCGCAACGCGCGCAGATGCGCACGAAGACTCCCCCCAAGGCTTCGCCCCCTGACTTCGCGCGTTTGCGGATGCCCACCACTCACCGCGCTCGGAACTTGCCTCGATTGCGGTCGCCGAGGTGCCGCGAGAGCGATCCCATCACGCCGACCGGGGCCCAATCTCGAGAGTTCACCGAGTCATCAACGGTTTTCGATTCCTCGCGCCCTCTTGCAGCGCTTTGCACGGGTCGGGACGGGGTTCTGGATCCGTAATCACCACGGCATCGAAGGCCGAACCCGGAGGGGCCTCGTCGCCGCGCTCGAGAAATCCGACGGCGAACACTCGCGCAAGCAGAGACGGGTCGAGCCACATCGGCACGCCGAGGTCCCGGCGCGCATGCCCATTTCCGGCGAGCAGCACCACGCCCTGTGCGGCGTGCTCGCGCAGTATTGCCGCCATGACGGCGTCGCGGGCGAGTTGAGCTCGCGCCATCGCCGGCAGCTGCTCCTTGGGCATGGTGTGACAGTGTCCGTTGTCGATCTCTTCCTCTTGAGCCGCGAGCAGCGGCCCCGGCTCGCGATCGAGATCCAGAGAATCCATCGAAGCAGTGTCAAACACAGCGGAATAGCCGTGCTCGACGATCTTCTTGGCATCGCTACGGGAGAGATTCGCTGCGAGCAGGGGCAGCTGATACTCCAGTGCCAAGGCGACGTACGGACGGTAGTACTCCCAGTTCCATCCGCCCGGCTTGCCATGTCCCGGCGCTGCCTGCTCAACGAGGTAGCTTGCATCGAGCGGTCGCTCCCTGCGAGCCTGCTCGATGTCGCCCTGATGCTCGCGATCGAACTGCTCCATGGCGATGGCCGGACGCCAACCCGCGGCGAGCGCTCGTCTCAACACCTCGAGCCTTAGGCGCTGCTGGACGGAATTGTCGTGGACTTCTCCGAGCAGTACGACCGCATCGCCGTGTAGCCGGTCTTCCCAGGGATAGGACGCCGGTTCGCCGTACCCAACAGCAGTGCAAAGCACCGCAAGCGTTACGGCGAGCGCCAATGCCAAGACTCCCGGAGAGGACGAACGCATCATTTTCAGTGTAACTTGCAGGGGCGCAGCATACGAATGATACAAGTCTCTGACGAAGTAGTGTTTCTGTTCAGGACGCTCATAGAAAATGACGCTATGATGCCCCGCTGCAAAGCCCCACAGGGAGAAGAGCAATGCGATCTTGGCTAATGACGATGGCGTGGTTCTGCATACCCGGTGCTTCGGCGCTCGCGTCGGCCGCGGCCGCGCCCGTCTTGCCGGCATCCGCGGCGCCGATATCCCCGCCGCGGGACATCCCCTATCCGGGCGAGATTCGACTTGAAGTCGATGCACGCGACGTGGCGCATCGCATCGTGCACGTACATGAGAGGCTCAACGGTGTTCCGCCCCGTCCGGTGCTTCTCTATCCGAAGTGGATACCCGGCACGCACGCGCCCGAGGGTCCGATCGATCGCCTCGCGGGCATCACCTTCAGCGTCGATGGCCGCGCGCTGCCCTGGGTACGCGATCCGGTCGAGGTGTACGCATTTCGCCCACAGATGCCGGCAGGGGCGCGGACCCTCGACGTCCACTTCGATTATCTCTACCCCACCAGCGACAAAGTCGGCGATGCGCGCACGAGCGAGAACACCGTGATGCTCGAGTGGCACGATCTCGTGCTCTACCCGGCGGGTCATTACGCAAGCCAGATCTCGGTGTCGGCGAGCGCAGACCTGCCCGTCGACTGGCAGCAGGCGACGGCGCTCGAGCGAGAGTCGACCGATGGCGCCCGCAGCACCTATCGGCGCGTCTCCCTCGAGACGCTCATCGACAGTCCGCTCTACGCCGGCCGCTATCTCAAGGTGTTTGAGCTCGATCCGGCGACGCGCGTGCGTCTCGACGTGTTCGCCGACCGACCGGACCTCCTCGAGGCGAGTCCCGAGGTTCTCACGGCGCATCGTGCACTCGTGACACAGGCTTACCGGCTATTCCGTTCGCGCCACTACGAGCACTACGATTTTCTGCTGGCGCTCTCGGAGGCGATTCCCTTCAGCGGACTCGAGCACCATCAATCGAGCGCAGACAGCAGCACCGCGGAATACTTCAACGACTGGGCCGGTACCCCCTACGATCGAGACCTGCTCCCACACGAATACACCCACTCGTGGAACGGCAAGTTCCGCAGACCAGCGGACCTGTGGACCCCGAGCTACGAGATCCCGATGCAGAACAGCCTGCTGTGGGTCTACGAGGGCCAGACACAGTACTGGGGGCTCGTGCTCACGGCACGCTCGGGTCTATGGACGACGGCGCAGGCGCTCGAGCAATGGGCCGAGCTCGCCGCCTTCTACTCGAGCCAAGCCGGTCGAGTGTGGCGCTCAGTCGAGGACACGACGAACGACGAGATCATCAATCCGCGCCGGCCGCAGTCGTGGCGCGACTGGCAGCGCTTCGAGGATTACTACGAGGAGGGGGCGCTCATCTGGCTCGAGGCCGACACGCTTATTCGCGAGCGCTCGGGGGGGCGCCACTCGCTCGATGACTTCGCCGCGGCCTTCTTCGGCGTGCGCGACGGCAGCACGACGCCGCTCACGTACACGTTCGAGGACATCGTCAAGGCGTTGAGCACCATCGAGCCCTACGACTGGGCGGCGTTCCTCAGGGAGCGCATCCAGGGCGTCGGCCCGCCCGCGCCGCTTGAGGGGATCACACGCGGCGGCTACCGGCTCGTCTGGAGCAGCGAGCCGAACGAACAGGAGAAGAGCCGGGAGAAGGTGCGCAAGCGCACGTTTCTCATCTACTCGGCGGGCCTGGAGATCGAGGAGAAGGACGATCCCGGCACGCTCACCCGCGTCGTCTGGAACAGCCCCGCCTTCAAGGCTGGGCTCACCGAGGGCACGCGGATCGTGGCAGTGGATGGCGATCCCTACAGCGCCGAGCGCTTGAAGCAGGCGCTCACCCTCGCCGCCAAGGTCAGCGCCCCGATTGAACTCATCGTACGGCGCGACGGTCGCTTCCGCGTGCTCGAGCTCGACTACCACGGCGGACTGCGCTATCCGCACCTCGAGAAGGTCAGCGGCGCCGCGAAGCCCGGTGCAAGCCTCGAGGACATTCTCATGCCGCGCTCGTGAGCGACATCGCCGGGGCGAACACGATGGCCATCCACAGGTGGAAGGAACGGCAGCGCGCGCATTTCGCCCCCCTCAGCATCGAGCACCTTCGCGCGGGTCGTGATCGCCGCTACACACCTTGCTCAACGGGCCGTAGTGGGGGAAACTTGCATAGGCACTGTGCGAAGGGACGGTGATGCTGAATTGGTACATCGCTCAACTTAACGTCGGTCGCACCGTGGCGCCGCTCGAAAGCCCGGCGCTCGCAGATTTCGTCGCGAACCTCGACCGCATCAACGCGCTCGCCGAAGCCTCGCCGGGATTCGTTTGGCGTCTGAAATCCGACAGTGGCAACGCGACCGATATTAAAGTCTCTGAGGATCCGAGATTCATCATCAATATGTCGGTGTGGTCCTCGATCGAGGCGCTGTTCGAGTTCGTCTATCGCACGGCGCACACGACCATCATGGCGCGGCGGCGCGAATGGTTCGAGCGGCCAATCGAAGCCTACCAGGTGCTCTGGTGGGTGCCCGCGGGCCACAAACCAACTCCACAGGAAGCGCTCGAGCGCCTTGAGCTACTACGCCGTCGAGGACCGAGCGCTGAGGCGTTCAATTTCAAGCAGCGTTATCCCGCGCCGGGCGAGGCCGGTGAGCCCGCGGATATGCAGCCTGAGCCCTACTGCATCGGCTGGACATACCACGCGCGGTGCTGATGCGAGCTTTCGTGCAGGGCATGCACATGGGCTACTTTTGCGGACGAACGATCTTTGCGTTCCTACACGGATCCCGATTACCGGCGCGAGAAGCTCCGGTATTTAAATCACAACGAGCGCACCCATCAACTGCAACGTCAGATTCGCCGCGCCGGGTCAGGCTCCACCCGCGGCCGACGTCACGAGGAACTCGCCGCACAGTCGCATTGCCTCGCGCTCTGTACGAACCTTGTTATGGCGTATAGCACCATGAACTTGCAACGCGCCTTGGATACCTGCAAAACGGCAGGGCGTAGACGTGGAGTTCAAACTCGAGGTCGACGGCATATCGTCGCGATGTCGCGACCGATAATATTTAACATAATATACATTATGCGAACTAAGGGTATAGAGGCTAAGTAGATGTCCGGTTCTGGCTAAGTTCAAATGTCCGTCCGCCTGGTTCGGACATTTCTACTTAGCCCAAAGCTGGACATCTGAACTTGGCCAAGGCAGTGCGCGTATAGAATCGGTACCTGCCCAGGACCGGTCTCAGCGATATGACTGGCCGGCGACTGTTCAGGCGCCTCGCCTTAGGAGAACAACTCCTGCACGGCAATGTGGACGGCTGTGAAGGCCT
>DATHCO010000132.1:0-8596 GCA_035319505.1 Steroidobacteraceae bacterium
AGCGCCAAGACGCTGGATCCCGACAAGATCGTGTTGAGCTTCGCGCTCGGCTCACGAGAGCTCTATCGGGCGGTCGATCGTAATGCCGATTTTCTCTGCTGTCCCGTCGAGTACACGAATCTGCCGCATATCGTCATGCAGAATCCCAACGTCGTGTCGATCAACAACACGACCGAAATCGATCTCCAGGGCCAGGCCGCCTCGGAGTCCTCGGGGCATCGGCACATCAGCGGGACGGGCGGGCAGCTGCAATTCGTTCGTGGTGGGTACGCATCGAGCGGAGGCAAGTCCTTCATCTGCCTCTCCTCGGCTTATGAGCGTCACGGCGTGCGCAAGAGCCGTATCGTGCTCGAGCTCGCACCGGGCAATATCGTCACCACTCCGCGATCGGACATGATGTACGTCGTCACCGAGTTCGGCATTGTCAACTTGAAGGGCAAAAGCGTCCCGGAGCGGGCCAAGGCCATCATCTCCCTCGCCCACCCGGAGTTTCGAGAGGAGCTCGAGCGCGGCGCCCGCGAGCGTGGGCTCCTGCCGAGACGCTACATCTAAGTGTCCTGAATCAGAAATTCCTCGTGTACCGAGAGCGCCGCCGCGGCCCGAGCGCAAGGCGCGACGACCGCGAATACTGTAGCGTATTCAAGGGAGGAGCAACGCAGCGGGCGGGGCGCCGCGGCGTTCGAATGCCGGCGAACTTCTGATTCAGGACACTATGTACCCCGTCGCCACCGTCCTGCCGGTCTCGCAGGCAACGCTACTACTCACGAACCCAGTTGTTGGGCCAAATCGACGAGGCTCACGGAGACCACGTCAAAATCACCCGCTTTCGCTTTGTCAGGTACACCCGCAGGACCCCCGCCATACTCGTTGGGGCGGTAGATGAATCCCGTACGTAGACCATAGCTACGGGCCGCTTGTAAGTCCTCGACGTGGGCCGCGCACATCATCACTTCTTGCGGCTTCAGATCCAGGTAAAGCGGTGCCGACAAGTACATTTCGCGATCCGGTTTGTAGTGCCTGACAAGATCGGAGCCCAAGACTACATCCCACGGCAGGCCGGCAAATTTGGCTAGGTAGACCATCAGCGCAACGTTGCCATTCGACATGGGTGAGATGATGTATTTATTTTTCAACCGAGTTAACCCTTCGACGGTATCAGGCCACGGCTTGAGCCGTCGCCAGACGTGAGCCCACTCGATTTTTTCTTCTTCGCTCAGCCCGTCGATTCTGTAGTGCTTCAGCAAGTCCTCCAAGATCATGCGCTGCAGGTCGTCAAGCGTGGTCCACGGAAGCTCGCCCTTTCGAACTTTGTCCATCGCGGGCCTGTATCCCATGCGCCAGCGGTCGGTGAATTCCACCCAGTCGATATCCAGGCCCTTGGCCCTGCCCCACTGGGTAGCCTCGGCAATCACCGAGCTACGCCAGTCGACAACAGTGCCGAATGTATCGAAGACGCAAGCCTTCACCGTGCTGAGTGCAGCGTTCATTCTGTCAGCGCCCGGAGCTGCTTGCCGTGCGACAGCAGCATACGGTCCCGACAATGGCATCGCCACGACGCTCGCCCCTGTGGCCAATAAGAATCCGCGGCGATCGAGCCGGTGCCCCATACGAAGTCCCTCCCGCATCGTCATTGTAAATTCGCACGGTCGGTAGGGTTCGGGGCGAAAGACCGATATCGGACGTCGGGACTTCAACCCATTCACTTGGGCTCGCACAAGAGCACGTAGACGTTCGCGGACACCGACGTGGGAGAGAATTCTTCCCACGCGGGCGAGCGCCCGGTTACCTTGAGTATCTCGCCCTGCGCCGTCGCCTCGTAGTAGCCGGTGTTGCGGCTCTCATGACCCGCGCAGTTAACGCCTGTCCAGCCGTAGGTGACCGCCGCCCCGTAGAAGCTCGGCTCGGGCAGATCGTGCCGCGTGAGCACGTAGCGTTCGTTCGGCCGTTTCGGATCCGACCAGGTGATCTTGAGCGCTTCCTTCCAGCCGGGTCCGACGTCGGTCCATTCGACGCCGTCGAGTCCCCATAGTGGCGTGATGCGCAGAGGGACATCGCAGAGCGCCTGCTCGAGGCTCTCCTGGCCCGATCCCGGAGTAGGGACGTAGGCTCCGCTCTTTCGCGCCGCCTCATCCGGATAATAGACGCTTCCATGGTCGCTCTGACGGACCACCACGAACTCGCGGCGGTCGCAATCCACTCTGTAATCCGTGGTGCGAGCCTCATCATACGAGGGACGTCCGGACTTGAGCTCGCCGAGCGTTGCCCGCACGGTCGCGATGCGGCCGTCGCTCGAAGTGGCCCCGGCCTCGAATCCCCATACCGGACGAGGAGCCCCTTCCTTGGCATCGAGGAAGCCGAACAAGACCGCTTTGGGGAGGGAACGTCGTAGGCGCTCCCAAAGATTCTGCTCGACCTGCTGCCGTTCCTGCGCGGACGTCGCGGCGGCGAGAAGCGCAAAGAACTCCGTTGCGCTTGCGGCGCTTGAGGCGTTCTGCGGTTGCGAGGGGCCCGCCGCGGGACCCTGCAGGAAATAAAAATCGCCGATGGATTGATCGTAGAGCGCCGGGACCTGCTCATGATTAACTCCGCGCGCGAGCCTCACGACCTCGTTGCGCACATCCTTCAGCATCTGATCCGCAGGTACCCCCGGCTTATTGAGCTCCTCAATCAGCACGCGGGTAAACACGCCGTGCGGATTGGAATCATGCGGCCCGAGACGATCGAGCGCTTCCTGTCCGGCACCGGCCGAGTACATGACCATCTGCCCCGTGGCCGCTGTCACGGGGGCGAGACCGCGGCTCCCGATGGCTCTTCCAGTGCCCTTGAACGGATTGTCGCGGCAGGCATCCACGATGGCGAGCGCGAATCGCGTCTTCTGGTCCCGCAGGTCATCGAGCACGCGCTGTAGCGGCACCGAATCGTCGACGACCTGCGCCTCGCTCTCCGGCACGAGGTCCGTCGGTATCAGGTAGTTGGTGCCCTCGAACTGCACGCCGTGCCCTGAGAAATAGAAGACCGCTTCGTCGCCGCCGGAAATCTGCTCCTTGAAGGTCCGCAGAGCGTCCTTCATCGCCTTGAGTGTGAGGTCCTCTTTCAGCGTCACCGTGAAGCCGTCGCGCTCGAGCGACTGCGCTACCGCTCTTGCATCCGAGCGCGCATTCTGGAGCGGCATCGCGCCCTGATAGTTGTCGTTTCCGATGATGAGTGCGAGACGCTTCGCATCGGCCGGTGTCAGCCAGCCGATGAGCGCAGCTGCGAGGAGCGCTGTGACCGCCCGGCTTCGGTAGCTCACTGCGTGCAAGAGGCCCCCGTCATCGATCCTGGGAGATATTACGACGCTTCCTCGGCAAGATCCTAGGCCGTGCTTGCCATTGGGCAGAATTGTCCTGGCGCGGGGTCTAGCGACGATAGACGAGGGGAAACTCCGGAGCATCGAGGAGTGCTCCGTCCTCGAGCGCGAGCTCGGGAAAGGGCGGCGAGGTTCGTCCCTTGCGGCGAACGAATCGAGCATCTTCGCCGACCCAGCGCGAGGAGAAGACACGCCGGCGGATGGTCGAGCTGTTGGCGGGCGCGCCGTGAATCGTGCGAAAGTGAAATGCCACCGCATCTCCGGGCTCCAGCTCCCAGGCGCGAATCGTCAAGCGATCGCGCTGGGCGTCGATGTCCGGCACGGCCGGAAAGTCCTCGTTCCCATAGAGCGGGGTGCCGTCGAATCGGGTGGGACGAAAGCCCGAGCTACTCCAGCGCTGAGATCCGGCGACGCATTCGAGCGTCACCGAGCGCGCGACCGGGTCGAGCGGCGTCCAGAAGCTCACGCTTTGCTCGGCTCTGACGCAGTAGTAGGGCTCATCGTGGTGCCAGGGTGTCACGGTGCTGCCGCCAGGCTCTTTCACGAGCACGTGCTCGTGAAAGAATCTCGCCTCCGTCGAGCTCATCAGCTGCGCCGCGGCCTGCGCTGCGGGCGACTCGAACACGAACGAGCGGAACGCCGCAATTCGCGACCAGTTGCAGTAGTCTTGGAAGAACGGCGCGCTGCCATCCTGCGGGCGAACCGTGCGCTCGTAGGGGCTCGGGTGCTTCATGACCTCCGCGACGCCCTCCGCGAGGCGATCGACCCAATCGCGAAAGATACCGCGCAGCACGACCACTCCTTCCTCGCGATAGGCGGACACGAGCTCGCCCGAAATTCTCATCCGCCACACCCTCCCCCGCGCGCCTACGCCCTAGCCCGGCGCCCGTCGGCGCATGTGCCGGGGCGAAGTATCTCAAGAAAACCGTTTCTCGGTCGAATCTTGTCCTGAATCGGAAATTCGCCGTGCACCGAGAGCGCCGCCGCGGCCCGACCGCAAGGCGCGACGACCGCGAATACTTTAGCGTATTCAAGGGAGGAGCAACGCAGCGGGCGGGGTGCCGCGGCGTTCGAATGCTGGCGAATTTCTGATTCGGGACACTAGAACAGCTTCGAGGCGTCGGGCGCCTTGATCTCGACGTCGGTGCGCGAGGGGATGTAATCGCCCGTGATCATCTCGGCATACGCCTGGCCGGGACCCACCATCGGGTAGACGCCCGCATCCTGGTCGATCATGACCTCGAGAAACGCGGCGCCTTTAAAACGAATGAACTCCTCGATGACCCGCGGCACATCGGCCTTCTTGTCGAGCCGCCTCGCGAACTTGAAGCCATCGGCGAGCGCGGTCTTGACGAAGTCCTTGGTGTGCAGGCTCTTGTCGCTCGCGCTGAGGCGGCCCTTGAAGAACAGCTTCTGCCATTGCTTGACCATGCCGTCGCCGAAGTTGTTGAGCACGACGACCTTGATCGGCAAATCGTACGTGATCACGGTCTCGAGCTCGCCGAGATTCATGCGGATGCTCGCATCGCCGTCGATGTCGATCACCAGACGCGAGCGCTGAGCGAATTGCGCGCCGACCGCCGCCGGCAGCCCGAAACCCATCGTGCCCATGCTGCCCGAGGTGAGCCACAAGCGCGGCGAGCGAAAATCGAAATACTGCGCCGCCCACATTTGATGCTGGCCCACTCCGGTGGTGATGATGGCTTCGCCGCGGGTGAGCCGATTGATCTCCTCGATGATGTAGTAGGGCTGAATGAGCGGGCTCTGGCGATCGTAATTCATCGCGTAGCTGCTGCGCAGCTGGTCGCAGTGTGCATGCCAGTCGGCGAAGCGAGGCACGACGCCCTCGCGCTTGCCGTAGTCGATCAGCGTTCTGAGCGCCTCGGGCATCAGCCCGACATGGCTCCAGTCGACCCTCTTGACCTTGTTGATCTCCGACGCGTCGATGTCCAGATGCGCAATGAACTTCGCCCGCGGGGCAAATTTGGGAGGATTGCCGGCCACGCGATCGTCGAAACGCGCGCCCACCGCCATGAGGAAATCGCAATCCTCGACCGCATAGTTCGCAAACGCGGCCCCGTGCATTCCGAGCATGCGCATGGACAAGTGGTCCGTCGTGTCCATCGCGCCGATGCCCATCAGGGTCGTGACCACGGGCAACTGAAACACCTGCGCGAATTCGCGCAGACTCTCCACGGCGCCGGCATTGATCACACCGCCTCCGGCATAGATCAGAGGCCGACGCGATGAGCTCAACGCGGAGAAGAACGCCGCGCACGCCGCATCCGGCAGCTTGCTCGCGCTGAGCCGATTCATGCGCTGGCGGTAGCCCGGAATCGGCAGCCGGCCCGACCCCTGAAACACCCCTTTCCAGTTCTGCACGTCCTTCGGCACATCGAGCACGACCGGGCCGGGGCGGCCGGTGCGCGCGATCTCGAAGGCGGTACGCACCGTCGCCTCCAACTTGGTCGGATCGGTCACCAGGAACACATGCTTCGCCACCGCTCCCATGATGCTCGGCACGGGCGCTTCCTGGAATGCGTCGGTGCCGATCGCCGTGGTCGATACCTGTCCGCAGATCACCACGATGGGAATCGAATCGGCCTGGCAATCGCGCACCGGGGTCACCGTGTTGGTCGCCCCCGGGCCCGAGGTGACCAGGGCCACGCCCACTCGCCCGCTGGCGCGCGCGTAGCCCGCAGCCATGAAGGCAGCGCCCTGCTCGTTGGCGGGGACAACGAGCGGCATGGCGGAGGCATGGTCCTGGTTATAACGGAATATCGCATCGTAAGTCGGCAGGATCGCCCCGCCGCTGTAACCGAAAATCGTGTCCACGCCCTCGTCCGCGAGTACCTGGACGAGCATGTCGGCACCGCTCATGCTGGCGCCCGCGAGCGGGTGCGCACCCTGAATGAACATGTCGTTGCGATCCTTCACGGCCGCAGCGTAGCAGTTATCGCCCTGGCGCCCAAGTACCGCCCTCCCGTATCCTGTCGGGCCATGCGGCATCTCATTGCGCTCCTTCTGCAGAATGAGGCCGGCGCGCTCACCCGCGTCACCGGCCTCATTTCCACGCGCGGCTACAACATCGAGTCGCTGTCGGTCGCCCCCACGCAGGACCCGACGGTGTCGCGCGTCACGCTGGTGACGACCGGGTCGGATCAGGTCATCGCGCAGATCAACGCCCAATTGCAGAAGCTCGTGGACGTGGTGGCGGTCGAGGACATGACCAGCGGTGACCATCTGGCGCGCGAGCTCATGTTGATCAAGCTGCAGATCGCGGCCGCCGATGTCGAGGCGGTGAATGCGCTGGTGCGCCGCGCGGGCGGGACGGTTCTCTCATCGAACCCCGCGAGCTACATCGTGGAGCTCGCGAGCACCGAAGATGAGATCGCCCAGCTCATGGCCGATGTCGCTACCTTCGGCGAGATCGTGGAGGTCGTGCGCAGCGGTGTCCTCGGCATTTCCCGAGCGAATCCGCGGTTGCACGCCGTCAGGTGAAGGCGCTTTCTTGCGTAGCGGAGCCGCGCGCGAGAGCGGGCCGCGCCGCAGCGATCACGAGTGGAGGATCTTGAGTCCATGGCCGAAATCGAAGTCTCGCCGCACCACCACACCACCGATCCGAGCACTCGCCGCGTGGGGGTGCTCGTGGCCGTCGTAGGCATTCTTCTCTCCGTGGTGACCATTGCCTCGCATCGAGCGCACACCCAGGCAGTCATCACCCGCACGGAAGCGAACGATGATTGGGCCTTCTACCAGGCGAGGAAGATCCGTGCGAGCACCAACGAGGTCGCGCTCACCGTGCTCGAGAGCCTGGCGTCCGATCCTGCGAAGGTTGCCGAAGCGGCGCACAAGCTCGAGGCCGTACGCGACAAGGAGCTCGGCCAGACCGATGAGCTCAAGGCGAAGGCCGAGGCCTCCGAGAACAGGACCGAGACCGAAGAGAGGCGCGCGCTGCGCTTCGACATCGGTGAGGGCCTGCTCGAGCTCGGCCTGGTGCTCTGCTCACTATTCTTCCTCGCGCGTAACGGATTCTTCCCGGTCATCGGCGTGCTCTCGGCGGCGGGCGGCGTCGCGATGGGCATCTGGGGGTGGCTGCTCTGATGAGGGGGGTCCTCGTGGCGGCGCTCCTCGGCCTCGTCGTCGCGACCGGCCTCGAGGACACCGATCCGACCGCGCTCGCATCGGAGCAGCCCGCAACGGCGCCGCCCTCGACTGCGCGCGTCGAGGCGCGGTCGGCGGATCTTCTCGCGGTCGGCACCGTGCAGGGCGATCGCATGACCATCCACCTGAGCCGGACCCTCGACAATGCGCCCGTGCGCAACGCCATGGTGGCCGTGGTGCTGCGTGGCACGACCCATTCGACCACCGCCGATGCGGACGGCGGCTATTCATTTCAATCACCGGACCTGCGCCTTACCGGCACCGCCCAAGTGCTGTTCCAGGTGACCCTCGGCGCGGTGCGTGTAGATCTCGACGGAAGGCTCGAGGTCGCGGGCGGCGAGCGGCCTGACGAGGGTAAGGGTGGGTCGCGTCAGCTCGGCTGGTGGTTGCTCAATTTCGCGGTATGCATCGGATTTCTCATGCTTTGGAGCCGCCGGCGCAAGGCGCAGGAGCCGGATTGAGCGCCCGTTGCGCGTTCGCGTGCCGTGCGGCTCGGTTGCCGCAGAGTCAAAAGCTCTGCGAGGTCTGCACCAGGAATTGGAAACTTTGAATGCCGGCGATGTGCTTCAAGGGAAAGGCGAAATCGACGTGCAGCACATTGCCGAGCCCCGAGCGTGTGTTGCCGATGCGTAGTCCCACGCCCACATCGCTCAACAGGCCCGGATCGCTGTTGCCGACCGAGCCGCTTCCCCAGGTTCTTCCGGCGTCGGCAAAGACGGCCGCTCCGAGACGCACCAGCCGAAACGGGAACCAATCCGTGAACACCCGTTGCTCCACCGTCACCAGGCCCCTCGAGGTGCCGGACTCGTAGCGCAGCGGATAGCCCCGCAAGCCATTGTCGCCGCCCAAGAGGATCTGCATGTCGGGATCGAGCGCGTCAGTGACGGTGCCCGACAGGGCGGCGTAGAACAGCCAGTCGTCGCGCCATCGCCAGTAGTACTTCGCGGCGAAGTCGCTCACCAGATTGCGCGCGCGCCCATCCTCGACGCGAGTCGAGAAATCCCCGTTGAGGAACAACATCTGTCGGTACGGCAGGTCGAGTCCCTTGGTCCAGGTGCTCGCCACGATCATCGCCGTGCGATC
>DATHCO010000133.1:0-4630 GCA_035319505.1 Steroidobacteraceae bacterium
CCTTGAACTCCCCGCCAAACTTCTCCGCCATCACCTTCGTCAGCGCCGCCGTCAAAGTCGTCTTGCCATGATCCACATGCCCTATCGTCCCCACGTTCACGTGCGGCTTGGTTCGCTCAAACTTCCCCTTCGACACGGCAAGTACCTCTTAAATGATTAAAAAAACTGGAGCCCACGAGCGGGATTGAACCGCTGACCTCGTCCTTACCAAGGACGTGCTCTACCAACTGAGCTACGTGGGCCGCATCCATTTGGAGCGGGTGATGGGAATCGAACCCACGTGATCAGCTTGGAAGGCTGACGTTCTACCATTGAACTACACCCGCACTCACCCGCCGAACGCCAATGGCACCGTTACCCTCAACCAGCTGGTGGAGGGGGTAGGATTCGAACCTACGAAGGCATGAGCCAGCAGATTTACAGTCTGCCCCCGTTGGCCGCTTGGGTACCCCTCCTCAAAATGAGCCGCGTATTTTGCGGCGCAGGCGCTTGGCTGTCAACGACGATGCGGAAGGCTCCGGCGGGCTCACGCAGAGCCCGCCGGAAGGAATCCTTGACACTATCGTACGATAAGCGCTATTTTTCTATCGTAAGATAAGTCTTACGATATAGACCTCCGATCGACCCGCAGACCGCCCGGACCCTAGACCAGAAGGAGACCTTCAGTGTATCGCCCGTTCCCCCGTTTCTTCGGCAAAGCGCACGGCGGGAGAGGATTTCACCGATTCGGGGGCTGGTTCATGGGGGGCGGTGAGCTCGGCGGACGCGGCTTCGCGATGGGACGCAAGCTCTCGTCCGCCGATTTGCAGCTGTTGATCCTGCGATTGCTCGCCGACAAGCCGCACCACGGGTACGAGATCATCAAAGCCCTGGAGGAGCGGTCCAACGGCTTCTATGCGCCGAGTCCGGGCATGGTCTACCCCGCGCTCACGTATCTGGAGGAGATCGGGCATGCGACCGTCGAGACGGATGGTCCGCGCAAGCGCTATCACATCACCGATTCCGGTCGCGAGTACTTGGCCGAGCACCGAGCCGCAACCGATGCCTTGCTCGCTCAGTTCAGCCGGGTCGCAGAGCGCATGGCGCACCTGCGCCGTGCGATGCGCTCCGAGGAAGCGCGGGAGAACGCTGCCGACGAGGAGCATCAAGGATCCAAAGCGCTGCGGCGCGCGCGCCGCGCGCTCAAGTCCGCGCTCGCCGACAAATGGGATAGCTCATCCGAGGAGCAAGAGCGGGTCGCCGAGATTCTCAAGCGTGCGGCGCTCGAGATCGGCGGCAAAGGGCCGCGCGAGTGAGGCCGCGGCCGCGAGCGAGGGCGCATCAGATTGCGAGCACTCCGAGCGACGTGCGCTTCCTCCTCATCGCGCTGCACCATCCCCCCGTCGCCGATGACGGCCTTCTGCTCGTGCGATCGAATGAGCGCTCACTCGCCCGCTATCTGGACTCGGTCGCGCGCAAGTCGCGCATTCGGTTCGTGGTCTGCGCCGCGCACATTCATAACTACGAGGGCGCGCACTGACGGCGGCAAATTTGCTCCTGGTCGTGCCGGGCTCTCGCCCCGCGGAGCACTAAATCATCATGCACACCGACTTGACTTCGGTGTACAGGTCCATGGCCATCCGGCCATGCTCGCGCCCGATGCCGGACTGCTTGAAGCCGCCGAACGGCATGTTGGGGTCGACCATGTTGTGGCAATTGACCCATACCGTTCCGGCCTTGATGCGCGGCACCAGCCGCTGGACGGCCGAGAGATTGTTCGACCAGACGCTCGCACCCAGACCGTACGGAGTGTCGTTCGCGGCCTTGACCACCTCGTCGATCTCATCGAAACGCTGCGCCACGAGCACGGGTCCGAAGATCTCCTCGCGAACCACACGCATGTCCTCGCGCACGTTGACGAGCACCGTGGGCTTCACGAAATAGCCGGGGTGCGCGGGCGCCTCGCCGCCCACCGCCACCGACGCGCCCTGCTTGCGGCCGGCCTCGATGTAGCCGAGCACCCGGTCCTGCTGCTCCTTCGACACCAGGGGACCCATCTCGGTGGCCTGATCCAGGCCCGGTCCCAAGCGAATAGCCGAGGCCGCGCCGCTCACGCCCTCGACCACCTTGTCGAAGATCGAGCGGTGCACATAGAGGCGCGAGCCGGCGGTGCATACCTGACCAGCGTTGAAGAAGATCGCGCCCGCGCTCCCGCCTACCACCGCTTGCGGGTCCGCGTCCGCAAGCACGATCACCGGAGACTTGCCGCCCAGCTCAAGCGACACCCGCTTCAACGTGTCGGCGGCATTTCTCTGAATCAATTTGCCGACCTCCGTGGAGCCCGTGAAGGCGATCTTGTCGATGCCCGGGTGCGACACGAGCGCCGCGCCGGTGCTCTCGCCCTCGCCAGTGAGGATGTTCACCACGCCGGGCGGGAAGCCCGCCTCGCGGATCAGCTCGGCGAGACGCAGCGCCGAGAGCGGTGTCTGCTCCGCCGGCTTCAGAATGCAGGTGCAGCCGGCCGCCAATGCAGGCCCCAGCTTCCACGACGCCATGGCGAGCGGAAAGTTCCACGGCACGATTTGCGCGACGACGCCGACCGGCTCGCGCGTCACGTAGGTGTGATACTTCGCGCCGGGCGGCACGCCGATCGAGGTCTGCATCGTCGTGCCCTCGATCTTCGTCGCCCACCCCGCCATGTAGCGAAAGTAATCGCGTGTCATCGGGAGATCGACGACGCTCGCCATGAATCGCGTCTTGCCGTTGTCGATGCTCTCGATCTCGGCAAGCTCGGCGGCGTTTGAGTCGATGAGCTCGGCGAGCTTCCAGATCAAGGCCTCGCGTTGGGAGGGCAGCATGCTCGCCCACGGTCCGCCCTCGAGCGCTGCCCGCGCAGCCGCGACGGCCCGGTTGACGTCCTCGGCGCCCGCATCGGCCACCTGGACGATCTCGCGCCCCGTGGCGGGGTCGAATACCTTGACGGTCTTGCCCGATCGAGCCCCGACCCATTCATTGTTGATGAAAAGGCGCGGCTTCATGCTCAGGAACTTGCTCACGGCGGCCGAGGGACTGGGTTGCGGGGCGATGGCAACGCTGGCGTTCATGGTCACTTCTCCACGAGTTGAAGACGATTTCGCAGGGTCATGCGCGGCCCCCTGTCGCAGCGCGCGATCGCGCGGGCTCACGGGGGATTTTCGCGAGCACTCTACCAGGAATGGCCCCGGTAACGAAGCTGCCCAGTGTCCTGAATCAGAAATTCACCGGCGTTCGGGCGCCTCTCGGCTGCGCGGCACAGGAAGCATTCAGCTCTCACCCCATACGTCCCGCGCCACACGCACCACCAGCTCGAGCTTTCGCCATTGCTCGTCCTCGGACAAAGCGTTGCCGTGATGGGTGCTCGAGAACCCGCATTGCGGCGAGAGACACAGCCGCTCATGCGGCACATAGGCGGCCGCCTCATCGATGCGCCGCTTGATGTCCTCGTCCCTCTCCAAGGTGCCCACCTTGGTCGTCACCAGTCCGAGCACGACCTGTTTGCCGGGCGGCAGATGGCGCAGCGGCTCGAAGGAACCGGCGCGCGCCGAATCGAACTCCATGAAGAATCCGTCGACGTCCGTTGAGAACATGGCCTGCGCGACGCTCTCGTAGCCGCCTTCGGCGACCCAGGAGCTGCGGAAATTGCCCCGGCACGTGTGCATCGTGACCGCCATTCCCGTCGGCCGATCCGAGAGCGCCCGATTGATGGCGGTAGCGAAGGTGCTCGGCAAGAGGCCCGGGTCGTCGCCGTTGCGCCTGCATCCTTCCCGGAACTTCTCATCGCATAGATACGCGAACGAGACATCGTCGAACTGCAGGTAGGTGCAGCCGCAATCCGCCAGGTAGCGAATGGCCTGCCGGTACGCGCCCGCGACATCGCTCCAGAATTCCTCGATGTCCGGATAGGTCTCTCGCGAAACTGCAGCGCGCCCGCCGCGCAGGTAAAGCATCGAAGGGGATGGAACGGTGAGCTTGGCGGTTTGCGTCGCGATCGCCTTGAGGAAGCCGAACGCCCCGGTCATGATCGGGCGGCTACAGCCGATCCGTCCGCTCACGGTCGCGATCGGCGGCTGCTCCTCGCTTCCGCCGAAGCGGCTCTGATTCGGCATTGCCGAGAGGCTGACGCCATCGAGCTGCCGCAGAAAATCGAGATGCCAGTAATCGCGGCGCAGCTCCCCATCCGTGATCGAGCGCAGCCCGATGGATTCCTGCCGAGCCACGACGGCGCGGATCGAAGCATCCTCGATGCGCCGCAGTTCCTCTGCCGCGAGGTCGCCGCGAGCGAATTGCACGCGGGCTGCCACGAGCTCCGGCGGCCGCAGCAGACTTCCAACGTGGTCGGCGCGAAACGGCGGTCTCATGAGCGGTGCATTGTCGCCTGACGACGCCTAGCCCGGCTTATTCATGAAGGGCAGTTGCTTTATCCGACGGCGCCGGCTTTGGAAGGAATTTTCCGGGCCGCCGTCAATCCCTTCCTGGAGGCTGCGGGAAAAACATTGCGCTGCGCAGTCCCTGCTGCGCGCAAGCCCTGGGTGGCCATCCATGGCCACCCGCGCGACGCATGCGTCGCGCCCGTGTGTTTCACGCCCCGGAAAATTCCCTTCCAAAGCCGACT
>DATHCO010000134.1:0-3379 GCA_035319505.1 Steroidobacteraceae bacterium
CGACCCCTCGCCCCAGGAGCGCCCCGACCAGGAGGGGCGACAATCCCAGACCGAAGAGCACCAGCATCGTTTGCTGAAATCCGACGTTGCGTCCGTGGCGCTCGGCGGGTGAGAGCTTGATCGTCGCCGCGATGCTCGCGGGCGTGAAGGCCCCATCGGCGAAGCCCATCATCAGCCGCACCGCGATCAGGCCGGCTAGTCCGTTGGCGAGCCCGCTCAATCCGATCAGGAGCGAGAAGGCGATGAGCGAGGCGACCAGCACGCGCTGCTGCCCGACTCGGTCCGCCGTATTTCCCATGAAGAGTGCCGCGAGTCCCCAGGCGAAGGCGAGCGCACCGGTGATCTTGCCGATGTCGCCGTAACCCAAGTGCAGCTCGTGCGCGATGGTCGGATACATCGTGGAGATCAAGAACCGATCGATGCCCACGAGTCCGAAGCCGAGCGAGAGGATCAGAACGCCGCGCAGCTCCTGGGACGTCACGGGCCGCACGCCGACCACGAGCCCCTCACTGCTCATGACCGACTCTGTTGGCGCGCAAGGACCGCATCGCAGAGTGCCGCCGAGCTCTTTCAGATCCTGACCTTATCCTTACCCTTGAGCGCGAGCATGGCCCGCGCATCGGCAGGCGTTGCGATCTCGAATCCGAGCTCCTCTAAGAGCCGGCGGATCTTCGACACCTGCTCGGCATTGCTCGCCGCGAGCCGGCCGCGGCCGATGAAGAGCGAATCCTCGAGGCCGACGCGCACGTTGCCGCCGAGCATGGCCGCCTGGGTGATGATCGGCATCTGGTGGCGGCCGGCGGCGAGCGCCGACCAGACGTAGTCGTCTCCGAACAGCCGATCCGCCGTGCGTCGCATGAATACGACATTATCCGCATCGGCACCGATCCCACCGAGGATACCAAAAACGCTTTGAATGAAGAGCGGCGGCTTTGCGAGCTTGCGGTCGAGGAAGTAGGCGAGGTTGTATAGATGCCCGATGTCGTAGCACTCGTGCTCGTAGCGGGTGCCGAAGTCCGACATCATCTCGTAGACGCGCGTCACGTCGGTGAAGGTGTTGCGGAAGATGAAGCTCGCGCTATCCTCGATGTATTTCTTCTCCCAGGGAAATCTCCACTCCTTGACTCTGCCGCCCATCAGGTGGAACGAGAAGTTCATCGATCCCATGTTGAGCGAGCACATCTCGGGACGGAACCTCAAGGATGCGGCGAGTCGCTGCTCGACCGTCATCTCCGGGCTTCCGCCGGTGGTCAGGTTGATGACGGCGTCGGTGGCGGCATGGATCTGCGGCAGAAACTCGGCGAAGACGTTGGGATCGCCGGTGGGCGAGCCGTCGCGCGGGTTGCGGGCATGCAGGTGCAGGATTGCCGCGCCGGCCCGGGCAGCGGCGATGCCCTGCTCGGCGATATCCACGGGCTTGTAGGGTAGGGCCGGCGAGAGCGTCGGGGTGTGGATGGCACCGGTCACCGCGCAGGTGATGATCACCTTGCGTCCCGGCTTGACGGCGGTGTCTGATTTCGGTTCCTGCGCCATGCGAGTTTCCCTCCTTCGAGTTCAAATACCCTGCTCGATGAGCGCGCGAAGGTGCTCGAGCACTCGCCGGCGCAGTGCCTGCTGCGCCTCCGGCGTCCAGCGCCGGAAGCCCTCGCCCGACTTCATGCCGAGGCGTCCGCTCTCGACCAACTGGCGGAGGTAGGGCAGCGGGCCGCGGGTCGCATCGATGTCGGGCAGCACGGTCTCGTGAATCGCGAGTGTGAGATCGGTGCCAACGAGGTCGGCGTTCTCCAAGGGCCCGAGCACCGCGAGTCGGCGGCCGAAGCTCGCCTTGACCACGGTGTCGACCGTCGCCGCATCGCATACCCCGTTCTGCACCAGCGCAATCGCCTCACGCCAGAGCGCATGCTGCAGACGATTGCCGACGAAGCCGGCCACATCCTTGTGCACGGTCACGGGCGTCTTGCCCGCCCCGCCGAGGAGCTCCGAGGTGCGATCGATCACCGCGGGGTCGGTCCATTCGGTACGGATCACCTCGACCAAGGGCACGAGGTAAGGGGGATTCCACCAGTGCGTGCCGAGTCCTCGAGACTTGTGCTCGAGCTTCGCCATGATCCGAGTGATGGGAATCACCGAGGTGTTGCTCGCAAGAATCGCGTCCCGTGGCGCCGCGGCCTCGATGTCTTTGAAGAGCTGTTGCTTCGTCGGGAGATTCTCGGGACCCGCCTCGACGACGAGATCGGCATCTCGAACCGCCTCCGCCAATGCGGCCGTCGGGATCACGCGCTTCACCGCGGCGGCGTCCTGATCGAGATCGCGCAAGTTCGCGCGGATGCGCTCGAGGAGGGTGTCGAGCATGGCGGGGGCAGGGTCGAACACCCGCACGCTGTGGCCGTGCTGCGCGAACACCTGCGCAATGCCGTGGCCCATGAGACCCGCCCCGATGACGGCGATGCGCGCGCGCGCTCCCATGGCTCAGCCGGCGGTGTACCCACCGTCCGCGTACAGGACGTGACCGGTATAAAAGCCCGAAGCCGCGGAGGCGAGGAAGAGGAGCGGTCCTGCCAGATCCTCGGGCTCGCCGAGCCTGCCCAAGGGAATTCGTGCGAGCATCCCGGTGCGCGTCGTGCGCGCCTTCTCGTTGTCCTCGAACATCCACGCGGTGAGCGGGGAGCGGAAAACCGTGGGGGCGATCGCGTTGACGGTGATTCCGTACTTGCCCCACTCGCACCCCAAGGCCTTGGTGAGGCCATCGGTGGCGGCCTTGGAGGCGCAGTACGCGCTGTAGCCTGCCGGGTGGCCGAGCTTGCCGCGCGCGGAGGAGACCAGGATCACCTTGCCGCCACGCCCTCGGGGGATGACGCGCTTTCCGAAGGAGCGACAGGCGAGCCATGCGCCCGTGACATTGCCGTGCATCACCTGATCGAAGCGCTCCGGGGACATCTCTACGATGGGTGACACATCGTTCAAGCCCGAGGCGACCACGAGGATGTCGAGCTCGCCGAACGCATCGAGCGCGGCCTGCATGATCGCCTCGCAGTCGGCTTCCGTGTTGGGGCGGCGAGCGAGCGCCACGACCTGCGCTCCGAGCTCGCGACATTGGCTCGCAGCGTGCTCGAGCTCGGCGGCCTTGCCCGCCGCCAGCACGAGCTTCGCTCCCGCCGCCGCGAGCACCCGCGCGGCGAGGGCTCCGAAGGCGCCCGATGCGCCCGTCACGACCGCGACTTTTCCGCGCACGCTGAACAGGCTCAACGGATCGCGCGCCCACTCGCTCATTGGCTCGCCTCCGGATAAGGCATGACCACCAGCATCGTGACCACCTCGTTTCCCGTGTTTCTGATCTCGCGCACTTCGCCCGGCGGGATCGTGCAGCTGTCCATCGGTC
>DATHCO010000135.1:0-7747 GCA_035319505.1 Steroidobacteraceae bacterium
AGCCGGCGGAGAAGTGGCATGCGGCCGCCAACCGAGGTAGGCGGCGGCGACCCCCACCGCCGCTACGGCGAGCAGCGTTGCGAGCATGGCAGGCCGCAGCGCGGGCTTCGCCGCATCTGCCGCAGCCGTGCTCTGCGGGGCTCTCACCAGCGTCTGCCCGCCGGCCGGATCGGCGAGGGGCGTCGGCGATGGTGCAGCGCCGGCACTCACCTGGGCGAGGTCCTTGGCAAACTCGGCCGCGGTTTGATAGCGCTCGTCGGGCCGCTTGGCCAAGGCTCGGCGCAGTACCGCATCGAAGCCTCTGGGAACCTGCACATTCAACGCCGAGGGCGGTGGCGGATACTCGTTGAGCACTCGGTGCATGATGGTCGTATAGGCGCCCGCGAAGGGTATCTCGGCGGTCAACAGCTGATAGAGCACCACGCCGGCCGAATACAGGTCCGAGCGGCCGTCCACCGTTTGCCCCATGAATTGCTCGGGCGACATGTAGCTGGGGGACCCGAGCACCGTGCCGACCTGCGTCAACGTCGACGATTCGAGGCGAGCGACGCCGAAATCCGCCACCTTCACGGTGCCGTCGGCAAGCAGGATGATGTTCGCGGGCTTGATGTCGCGATGAACGACGCCATGCTCGTGGGAATAGCCGAGCGCATCGAGCAGCTCCGACAAGATCCGATCGATCTCGCTCATGGGGAACCGTTCGTTCGCTTCGAAATAGCTCTCGAGCGAGCGGCCCTCGATGAACTCCATCGCTATGAATGCGGTGATGGTCTCGGCGCCGGAGGCGTCCTTCACGACCTCCTCGCCGTAGTCGTACACCGCAATGATGTTCGGATGGCTCAAGCGACCGGCGGCCTGCGCTTCGCGCCGCAACCGTGTCAGCAGATTATCGGCTCGAGTCCCGTCGAAGTGATCGGTGATGAAGGTCTTGAGAGCCACCCGGCGACCGATCACCGGGTCGAATCCCTCGTAGACGACGCCCATGCCACCGCGGCCCACCTCGCGGCGGACCTCGTACTTGCCGAGCCGTTGGGGTAGCGGTCGGGAGCTCATGGGGGTCTGCGGCTACTTGTACTTGTTGTCGATATCCCAGACGCTCTTCTGCACGAGTCTCTGCACCATCGTGTCGAGCGACACTCCTCCCTTGGCACCGGCCGAGATGCCCGCGACGGACGTCGCCTTGGCCCCGACTTCCATCTTCTCTTCGGTGTAGCCCTGCGCCACCTGTTCGGTCGTGGTCGCATCGAGGAGCTTGTAGCGCATGCCGATCACCCACACACCGGCCGAGGAGGCGGTGTCGACCGATCCGGCCACCGCCCCGGCGGCGTTCGAGGCTTGGCTGCCGTTGCCGAAGATTCCGATCAAGGAGCTGGCCACACCGCCGTTGAAGCCCTTCTTCGCTGCGGCGACCTGCTCGGCCTTCAAGATGTCGAACTTCACGATCCACTTGGTGGTCTTGAGCTTGCCCTTTTGCATGACCTTGCGCGCCTCGTCCGGATCGCCCGCCCCGTAGGCGAGCTGAATCTCGTTGAGCAAGGGACCCAGGTCGGCGCGCTCGAGCACCTTGAAGTTGGCCTTGGATAGCTCGAGCTCGGCGTAATCGGCGATGTTGTTCGGGCCGAACTTCTGGATGAAGCCTGCGTTGTCGCTCTTGATCTCGCCCGGCAGCACGACGAGCTGTGGCCCCGGCTTCGCGGCGTTGGTGTAGGTGACATCGGTGTACATTCCCCGGTCCGCCGCGGCGTTGGCGTCCTGAGATGCGCTGCCGCCGGCGGTCGGGGAGGGGCTCGAGCCCGCTCCCCAGGTGGGTGGTGATTGCGACCAGGAGACCGAATCGATGCAAAGCGCGAGAATCGCAATCCCGATCTGCGCCATGGCCTTACCAGACATAACGTTCCCCTTGCGTGTTGGATTCATGACAGGGTGCGGCGATCGCAGCACAGGGCTCACTCCTGACTCGCCGCCGCGCGGCAGAAATCGTTGTAAAGCTGCGCGACCAGCGGGTCGGCCTGCTCCCTGACCAACGTCAGCGCCGTCGCAAGCGTATCGCTCCCGGAGTAGGAGTCCGCATGCGCATGCACCTCGGACAAGAGCCGTCCGTCGATTCCCTCGAGAGTCAAGGTGATGTTGACTGCCACCTCGTTCACTTGGACCACAGGGTTCACACCGGATCGGCCGCTGATGCTGCCGCGCAGGACGTAGTTGGCGCCCAAGCGCTTGGATGCCGAGAGCGCGCCGTCCGGATCGTTATTGAAGTAGGCCGCTACCTCGGCCTGCGCGATGCTCGCCTTGATCTCCCCCTGCGTGTAGGTCTTGAGGCCGAGCGCACGCAGCCGCCCGTCGATGATGCGAAAGAGTGGACCATAGCGATCCTGGCTCGTGTCCCATTGATCGGAGGTGTGCTCGCCGATCAGCACCACGATTTTTTGGTTCTTGATTCGCTCCTGACAGGGAACCGCCACGAGGCTGCGGATCGCCTCCGCGCGCTGCGTTGCGGCCGCCGCCTTCTCTTGCTCGTCCTTGGCGGCCTGTGAGGAGAAGCTGAACTGGTCTTCCGGGGCGCTCGATGCGCCCACGGTGGCGCTCGTCTCGCCTCCCCTCGATGACATCGCGATGATCGCGCCCAAAAACGGTACTACGAGCCCTCGAGACTTCATGCACCCACCCTGTCCCCGGGTACTGCGACCCCGCCGCGCGCGATCGCGGTCTACGCCGCAGAATTTTATGTGGACCGGGCGCCGCGTTCCAGTCCTGATTCTAAGGGGGCGCGAGCACCATCACGGGAATCGAGTGCCGAGGCGCGGGCTCGAGCGCTGTCCGCTCGAGTCGTGCCCCTAGGATTGAACGCGTTTCGGGACCTTTCTATACTGGAACGGGCAAGCTGAGGGTGTGCATGTACGGGGGAATCTTTCGCGGCATCGTTTCGGGTGTGGCGGATCCGCTAGGCGGAAGGGTCCAGGTCATGATCCCCTCCCTTCCGTCGGGATCGGCGAGGTGGGCGGCCACTTGCTTGCCGCCCGATGTGCGCGGAAATTATCGAGCGGGCCAGCCGGTGTGGGTCATGTTCGAGAACGGCAATCCCGAGTATCCGGTGGTGATCGGAGTGCAGGGAAGTTCCTGAGCATGGCGCAGTACTTGCGCCAGCGCGCGTCAAACCATGCCGAGCGCGCGCCAGATGGGAACGGTGCGCTCTATCTTGATCTCGTAGTCGCGTGTCACCGCGCGCTCGGCTTCGGCGGCATCCGGGATCGCCTTGCCGTCCACGACCGGATGTGTCCCGCCATCACGGCAGCGCTTGATGAATTGCCGCGCGAGCTCGTTCGCGTCTGGCGCTTCGCCGTGCCGTAAAGCCCGGTAGAGCGCGTAGGCCGCCGCCGACAGCGTGATGCCGGTGCGGGCCGCCGGTGTAGCGATGACGGCTCCCCGATCGAGCGGGATTTCCGGCTCCGCCTCGAGCAGCGCGTTCAAGCGATCGGCGCAGGCGCTTTGCGCCGGCGTGGGCTTTTGGTAAAGACCGGCGATGTTCGCTCCCACAAGCAGGCCGACGAGTTCCACCGGTCCCACCTGATGCTCGCGCGGTAATCCCGCAAGGCTCAGCATCTCGGCCACCGAGCGCGGGCGCTCGCCGAGTGCTTTGAAGATCACGCTGTAGACTCGCGGATCGGGCCGCCATCGGGACTCGCCGGGTAGGCCGATCTCGAATTCTTCCGGCGCGGGCCGAATCAACGCAAGGGTCAGTCCTGCGAGCAACCGAGAGAGGCGCTGCTCGGTAAGGTGCCGCGTGCCGCGCACGAATACGTCCCGCCGAAACGAATTGTCGGCGCAGAAGTCCTTGAGCGTTTCCTTGAGCTCCGGCAAAGGGATCTCCGCAATGACCTTGCGCTGCTCCTCGGTGAAGGCGAGATTGTAGAAATTCTTGATGAGCTCGGAGCATGCGACGTGGGTCAGTTTGGCGGGGGCGAGGGCGCGTGCCACATCGGAAAAATAAACCGGCCGCCAGTGCTCGATCAGATACTCGTGCGCGAGGTACGCCAGGCTCTCCCCGCGGCCCCCGAAGTGCTCGAGGGCTACGCGCAGCCGCTCCGGGAGGATGTTCACCTTGGAGAAGCGCTGGATCTGCTCCAGCGCCCGAGGCACGACCAGGTCACTGCGCTGCGGCAGCACCGCGGCAAGCTCCCACAGGAGGCGCTGGAGCGGCGCCACCTGCAAGCATCCCGGCAAGGCGTTGTAGCTCAGGTACGCGAGGCCGCCCGGGCGCAAGCGAGCGTTGAGAAAGGCGACGATCGCTTGCTGTAGTTCGGGCGCGATCCAGGTCCACACGCCGTGCATCGTGACCACATCGAACATCGGCAGCTCCGCGCCGCGCGGACCCGTCAATTCCTCGAAACCGAGCTCGTGGAACGCGATGTTGCCGAGGCGCGCGCGGCTCGCCTCCTCGCGGGCACGGGCGATGTGCGAGGGATTGAAGTCGATCGCGTGAAACACGGCCTCCGGGTTGACTGCAGCGAGCACGAGGCTCGTGCGGCCACGTCCACAGCCGAGCTCGCAATAGGTAAAATGACCGTCGAACGGCGGTGCCTCGAAGCCCGCCAAGGTGGCCGCGAGCGACATGTAGGCGGGCGTCTGGCCGGGGTAGAAGCCCTCGGTGTACTCGATATCGGTGACGTAGCCGCTCCCCCACGAGGACATGTCGATCTCAGCCCGGGTTGATGCGGCCGGTGCCGCCGTTCGCGATATCGATCGCCGAGGCGAGATAGCGCTCGCGCCTTGGGTCGGCGAGTTGCGGCTTCGACTGCACGGCCGCGAGCATCACGGCTCCCGCGACGGCGCTGCCGAGCAAGTGCGGGGCCGGGGGGACTTCCGGCTGATTCTCCGGTGCGAGGCTTCCGCCGCTCCAGAAGGCGGCGACCGCCGCCCACGCCGCCGGCGATTTGAGGTCGGTCGCCTGGGCACAGGACATCGCCGCGCGTCGATGCTCCTCGGTAGGCTGGCGGACCCAACGCTCGGCGGCGTCGACGGCGGCCTGCAGGACGGGTGGCGCCGGTTCGTGCCATTCGTCGCGGGCGCACTGGCAGGCCCACCAAACGGCCTCGCGCGGCGGGAGGGCGAAGGCGAGGAACTGCACGGCTTCGTTCAAGCTCCCGGCTGCGAGGAGCTCGTTCAGGTAATCCACGGGCGATGCGCTCTCGCGTGCGCCGAGCTTGAATCCGCCCGCCGTCGCGAGCGCGCAGATCTCCTGGGCGCTCGCGGCGGTGATCTTCTTGAGCGATTCGACCTTCACGCCCATGCCGGGATCAGCTGTTGATCATCGTCATGCCGCCCGAGAGCTGCAGCATGCCGTCGCCGTCCACCGTCGTCATCATGCCCTTCACTTCGGTTTGCATTTGACCCTGAACGCTCACCATCATCCCCTTGATGGTGACGCCCGTCTGGTCGATCGTGACGCTGTTCTGCCCGACGGTGAGCGTGATGGATTGCATGGCCTGAATCGAGCTGGTTCCTGCGTCGGCCTTGATGGAATGATTTCCCGCCGACAGCTCGGTCGAGTGGTTCCCCTGGTCGAGCTTCTCATTGAAATCGCCCTGCGTGAGCGTGAGCGAGTAGTTGCCTTGATCGAGCGTTTCGCTGACGTTGCCCTGCTGGATGTCGAGCGTGCGATTGCCCTGCTGGACGGTCAGGGTGTCATCGTTCGTCACGACCCGGCGGAAATCCTTTTGCGCATGCAGGTAGATCTCCTCCGACCCTGCAGAGTCCTCGAAGCGCATCTCGTTGCTCGTGTCGGCGACGCCGGCATCGCCCCAGTTGGCGCCGCGGATGCCGCTCTGAGTCTTGTTGGCGGGCAAGGTGTAGGGCAATTGATTCTTGCCATTGTAGACCATGCCGACGATCATCGGCCGATCGGGGTCCCCGTCGAGGTACTCGACGACGACCTCGCTCCCGATGCGGGGTAGGTACTGCATCCCCATCTTGTTGTACGCCCAGGGTTGGGCGACTCGCATCCAGCAGGACTGATCGTCGGGGTACCAGGGAAATTTCGCGCGCATGCGTCCCATGTCGTCCGGCCCGTCGGTGACCGTGGCCGTTTGCGGGCCGCGGATCTCGGGCTTTCGGGTCACGCGCGCCGGACGGAAGGCAAAATCGGAGGGAATGCAGACGAAATCGTTCGAGTAGTCCGATTCGCCCTCGAACGGGACGCCGTTGTAGTCGCGCAAGCGATGGTCGATGCGGAGCAGCACATAGCTGTCCGAGGTCTGGTTTGCGGCCGGCAGATCGACGTTATGGTTCTTGATCTTGAACTTCGCCCCGGCCTGCATCGCGACGCAAGTGCAATTGCCGGAGATGGCGACGACCTTGGCTTCTTGCTCCTCCATGCGGGAGCGGGCGAGCTGCTTGCCCTCGTCGGCAGTCGCGAAACGGTCCGAGTACTCGTAGAAGGCACGCGCGGGCAGGCCCGACGGCTGAGCCTTCGGGAGACTATTGGCACTGCCCTCGATGACCTCGACCGCCTTGAAGTCCCACGCGGTGTGCTTGAAGGTGGACGCGACCACCTGGTATTGAGGCTGCCATCGGTCGATGTCCCGCGAGAAGTCGAGCTCGTAGGGATCGAGCTTGATGATGTCCGAGGCCGCATCGCCGGTGATGATCGGGCAGTTGGCGTCGTCGTAGCCGAAGCGATAGAAGAGCCCTTCTTCCTCGAGCAGGCGGCTGATGAAATTGAAGTCGCTCTCGCAATACTGAACCGTATACTCGCGCGACGATCCCGCGGATTTCAATTGCGAGGACAGGCCCGCATCCTGCAGGACCTCGGCGACGATGTCGGTAGCCTTCTCGTCGTGGAACAGCTGGCAGCGCTGGTTGAGCGTGAGCACCCACACCGGCGGGACGAGCTCGACCAGATGCAGGAAGTGATCGCGGACCGTGCTCTGCATGATCTGCATCCCGGCCACGATGCCGTTGAACTTGCGCACGAATCCGCGGATCTGCAGCGCGATGCCGAGCTTTTGGCCGAGCATCTCGCTCGGGTGCAAGGGCCTCCCGAGCGTCATCACCTCGAGCGTGAGGCGTGTGAGCACCGACAGCTCTTCCGTGCCGTCGACGGCGGTGATCAGTATCTTCTTGTTGCCGACGGGGCTGCGATCGACCGCCACGAGCCGCTGGGTCTGATCTAAGCCGATATCTTCGAGGTCAGCCAATGAAGCTCATACACCTTGCAGCGACCCAAAAGCTCCCGCTCGCCGGAGTTGGCGCTGCTCTTTTACGGTTCTCGTCCGCGGCGCGAGAGTGGTTCGCAGCCCCCGCGCCGGCTCGATGGTCTAGGACGTCGGTTGACCGAGCGCCAGATCGTAGCCCTTGACCACCGTGCTCGTGGGCGTAACGTTGTCCGCACCGTACGTCACGTACTTCATCTCGAGCTGGGTGAAGTTGAACGAGAGCGACTCGGTTGGCTGGGCATTCGTGCCGGCGCACGATACGGAGTATCCCGAGATCACGCAGTTCGTCAGAGTGTATGAAGCGAATGGCTTGTCAGTACGGCCGGTGGACGTCACGTCGATCTGGAGCTTTTTCGTGAGGAATTCCGCAACCGACCAGCCGAACAGCTCGATGGAGGCATTGTCCATCGACTTGGTGCAGTGAATCTCGCTCACGTTGGGCTGGCCCGCCTCGCGCGATGTGGCGTGTCCCAGCGGGTTATTGAGGTTGCGGGCGACCCCGAACTGGAGGGAATCGACCATGATCCACCCCGTGT
>DATHCO010000136.1:0-7109 GCA_035319505.1 Steroidobacteraceae bacterium
CCACTGCCACGGCCAGGAGCTCATGTATTGCACCGACGCTTCCGCCTCGACCGGGATCACCGACGCGATCGCGAGCCACGCCGACCAGCCGGCCATGAATCCGACCAGCGAGCCGTGCGAATAGTACCCGTAGCGCACCGCACCTCCGGATTCGGGAAACATGGCGCCGAGCTCCGCGTAGGTCACGGCGACGAACATGATGATCACCGCGCCGATGACCCACGCATACACAGCGCCCGGACCCGCCAGCTGGGCTGCCCGCCAGGCGCCGAAGAGCCAGCCCGATCCGATAATCGACCCGAGCCCGGTGAACATCAATGCGATGGTGCCGACTTCGCGGCGTATCGCTCTCTCGTTGGACATGCGAGCAATTCCTCGATCGTGCCGCCGAAGCGCTCGATGAGCTACCGCTCCCCGCAGGGCACCGTGTCGGCATTGTCTCACGCCTGTTGCGGCGCTAGCTCCGCTTCCCAACCGGCTTCACGGTGCGGCGTATCGCTCCGCCGGGGACCAGAGGCACATGCGCAGTATTCGGGCCTCGAGCACCCGATGCGCCGCGACCTTGTTGCTGCGTGCCACGAGACCCGATCCGAGCAGGCGCGATTGCTCGCGCATGGCGTCCCGGAGCCTCGCGAGCTCGGCGTGGCCCTGCGGCTCCTCGCCGTGCAGGCTGTAGAGCCGCCGCCAGTCGCGCCCGAAACCGAGGAGCAGCGCGTGATAGCGGCCGAGTCGCGGCCGCTCTTTCGGAGCATCGTGCTCGAGCGCCAATTCGGAGCGCAGATCCACGATCAAAAGGTCGAGCTCGGCCGGCGGCATCACCGGGCGAGGAAGTGCCCGCTCGGTGAGCGGGGTCGCCGCTCTCGACGGATCGTACGGCCGATAGCTGACGGCCGTCTTGTCGCTTTGTGCTGCGAGCTCCCAGAACGAGGCGCTGCCGGAGGTGTCGCCGACGAGGTGGATGCGCTCGGAGTCGGTCGGATTGTCGACCTGGTGCAGGCGCCAATTGTCGAACAACCAAGCCTCGCCGGCTGCCATGTGCACTCGCTCGCCGTCGCAGGTGAACTGCACCTCGGGTCGAGTCACGACGGGGATGTGCATGCGTACGCGGTAAAACCAGTGGTGATGGACGTCGGCATGCACGTGGACCTTTGCGCCCGGCGCGAGGCGCAGCAGCCGTGAGCGGCTCCAGACCACGCCGAAGCTCGCCAGCACCTGCCGCAGATACGGCGAGCGCTCGAGGTAGGGGGTCATGCGCATGACGCCGTTGACTTCCTCGTTCTCGCCGCCTTCGACGCTGATGAGGCGCACGGCGTCATTGCCGGCGTCGCCGGCCGGGTGCGGCGACCAGGCCTGCGCGGGGAGCGACGCGACCTCGGAGCGCAGCCGATCGACGTCGAAGCGAACCGGCAGCCGATAGAAGCGCTGCGGCAGACGCATCGATGCTAATCGAGATCGTGGCTCAGGGCGTCGCGGACTTCGACCGAAACGCGAGCCAGCGTGTGCCGGTAGTTGTCGTGATCGACGCCCAGGCCGAGAGGCGCGCCGCTCTTCATCGCGGCGACCATCGAGGGGGTGAGCTCGAAACGCAGAAAATGCACGGCGGATGTCTTCTCCGCGTTCTCCCTCGGCATATCTTCATCGGCGATCGCGTAAACCCGCTCCATCTCACCCACCCGCACCCAGCATCGATCCTCGATGCCGATCAGCTCGGGTAGCGCCGCACGTCGCACCTCGGGATCCGGAAATTCGATGAGGAGCGTCACCCTCCAGTCGCTCCCGCCGGGGATCAACGGATTATAAGCATCGAGCTCGTCTTGGATGCCCTCACTCTCGAAGATGCGTTCCGCGCGCAGCATCTCGAGCACCTGATAGCGGATGGTGGCCCGATCCTCGAAGCACCAGGTCGTGTGGGGGCCGACCTGCACGGTGCGGTGCTGCTTGTGAGCCATGATCTCGGCACGCACGCGCGGACGCTCGATCGCGTATTGCTCGAGGCTCATCAAATCCTGTCGTGCCAACTTCTGCATCTTTGCCGTGTCACCTCGATGCGCGGCGCATCTCACAATCCGTATGCCATTCGCAGTAGCGTCAACGGGTGCGTCGGCGGTCGTTTGCTCGACAAGCCGCTCTCGATTTGATGGCCCGCCATCGGGCAGTCGCTCGCGTAGAAGTCCGCGCCGCTCGCCTCGATGCGCTGCATGACGGGCCTGCCAATTTTCATCGACGTGTCGCGAAATCTTCGCTTGATACCGTAGGTCCCGTCGTGCCCCGAACAGCGCTCGATCGGCTCGACCGTCGTGCCCGGAATCAGTTGCAGCATGTCCCGCGTCTTGAGTCCGATGTTCTGCACGCGCAAATGACAGGCGACGTGGTAGGCGACCTTGCCGAGCGGACGCGTGAAGTCGGTGCGCAGCAAGCCCGCCTTGTGCCTGAGCAAGAGGTATTCGAACGGATCGAAGATGTGCTCCTTGATCCTCGCCACTTGCGCGTCATCGGCAAACATGAGCGGCAGCTCCTGCTTGAACATGAGCACGCAGGAGGGGATCGGCGCGACGATGTCGTAGCCGCGCTCGATCATCGCAACGAGTTGCGGCACGTTCTTCGCCTTCAACTGCGCGACGGCCTCGAGGTCGCCCAGCTCGAATTTGGGCATGCCGCAGCAGCTCTCGCGCTCCGCCAGCGTGATCTCGATGCCGTTGTGCTCGAATACCTTGACGAGATCGAGCCCGATGTCAGGCTCGTTGCGGTTGACGTAGCAGGTGGTGAATAGCGCCACCTTGCCGCGAGTGTCTCCCGCGGCCTGTGCGCCGGCCGGAGCGGCGACCGCACCGGGCCGCGCGCTGCGCTCACGAAGCTGCTTACGCAACGTTTGCGAGCGAAAAGCGGGCACCGGCGCGTCCGGATGAACACCCAGCGCGGCGTCCAGGAGCTTGCGCCCCAGGGAGCTTCGATTGGCGGCATTGACCGCCTCGGCAACGACGGGAATGCCCGCGATTTTTCCGACGAGATCCGTGGCGCTCAATACCTTATCGCGCCAGCGTATTTCGCCGCGACGATTCTTCACGGCTTTCGCGCGCAGCATGAGATGAGGAAAGTCGACGTTCCAGGGATGCGGCGGCACGTACGGACATTTGGTCATGTAGCACATGTCGCAGAGATAGCAATGGTCGACGACCTGCGAAAAAGCTCGCTTGTCGACCCCGTCGACTTCACCGGTCTTCGACTCGTCGACCAGATCGAACAGCGTCGGAAACGCGTTGCACAGGTTGAAGCAGCGCCGGCAGCCGTGACAGATCTCGAATACCCGCTCGAGCTCTTTCTCGAGCGCTTGAGGATCATAGAAGCTCGGCTCGCGCCAGCCGAGGGCGTGGCGCGTCGGCGCCTCGAGACTTCCCTCGCGCCCTGACTGCAACGGTCCGTCGGACACAGCGATCTCCGGACTCAAAGCGGGCTCCGCTGGCGGAGCCCGCTCGAAGTGCCCGCGCCCAGCGGGCGAAGAGGATTACAGGTTGTCCAGCGCCTTCTGAAAGCGATTGGCGTGCGAGCGCTCTGCTTTCGCCAGCGTCTCGAACCAATCGGCAATTTCGCCGAACCCCTCGTCTCTGGCGACCTTCGCCATGCCGGGGTACATGTCGGTATATTCGTGCGTTTCCCCCGCGATGGCGGCCTTGAGATTCTGGGCGGTAGCGCCGATCGGCAATCCGGTGGCCGGATCACCCACCGCTTCCAGATACTCGAGGTGTCCGTGAGCGTGGCCGGTCTCGCCTTCGGCCGTGGAACGAAACACCGCCGACACGTCGTTATAGCCTTCCACGTCCGCCTTGGACGCGAAGTACAAATAGCGGCGATTTGCCTGCGATTCACCTGCAAACGCGTCCTTCAAATTCTTCTCCGTCTTACTGCCCTTGAGATTCACGACTCACTCTCCTTCCGATTGATAAATTCGGAAACCCAACTAGACTCCGTCCAGCTAGCCTACCGCGGGGCCGAGTCAAGTCAAATTGGCGCTCTCTATCGACCACATTGGCGTTGTCTATCGTCGCAGGATCTTAGTCCTCATGGCGTTCGCTGCGGCGTTGCTCGGGGGCGGGCGGGTCGAGGCGGCTACGCCGGCGCCGCACTACTCCATTGAGGCCATTCGCTACGCCAACTCCCCGCAGGACCCGGTGGCAGAGATGGTCATCGGCGCTCCAAAGGACGAGCGGGTCGACAGCGTCTATGTGCTCTGGCTGATCCGTGGCGGGGGGCACATTATCCTCTTCGACAGCGGCTTTCATCGTGCCCGCTCGTTCAAGGAGTGGACCATCGAGGACTATCTGTCGCCGGATGATGCAGTGCGCTTGGCGGGCGTGAGGCCCGAGGAGGTGACCGATATCGTGGTGAGTCACGCTCACTGGGACCACTTGGGTGGAATCGACCTGTTTGCGAAGGCCGCCGTCTGGATTCAGCGGGAGGAGTTCGCGTATTACACTGGTCCCGCCTGGCAGCCGGGAGGCGATCACGACGGAATCGATCCCGAGGACGTGCAGGAGCTGGTGAAGCTGAACACCGAGGGGCGTCTACACCTCGTGAACGGCGATGACATCGAGATTTTCCCCGGAATACGCGCCTACACGGGGGGGCGGCATACCTATGCCTCGCAGTACATTCGCGTCGATGGGCAGCCACCCTACGTACTGGCCTCCGACAATGTCTACTTGTATCGCAACCTCACCGAGCATAAGCCGAGCGCCACGTTCAGTGAGGCGGACTATCCGGCCAATCTGAAGAATCAGCAGCGCATGATCGAGCTCGCGGGATCCGCGGACCGGGTGATTCCGGGCCACGATGCGCTGCAGTTTCAACGCTTTCCGACCCAGGGGCGCATCGCCCAGATCCGACCTTGAGGGCCACCCGTTCCTCAGGCCTTCGGGGCCAGGCGCGCCAAGGTCAGCGGGTCGTGCTCACCGGCAAAATACTTCTCGAGCGCTTCCGTGAAGGCCGGATCGCCGGCCGAGGCTCGCGCAAAGAGCGTCATCGAGGAACGAAACTTGAGATCGTCGGGTGTGCCGAGGATCTGCCGAATCGAGCGGCCTTCGACGGCGAGCACCAAGCGCGTGCAGGTCACGAGTCGCGGCCCGAGGATCGGGTGGCTCAGATAGGCCTGCGCCTCGGCGAGCGAGCGAATCGCAAACCTCTCGGCCATGGCGCTTCGTCCCAAGCCCTGGATCTGCGGGAAAATGAACCATATCCAATGGCTCGACTTGCGTCCGGCGCGAAGCTCCGCCACGACCTCCTCGAAGACCGGTCGCTGCGCCTCGATGAAACGCTCGAGCTCGTGAGGGTCGTTCAAAGGGAAGGGCAGAGAAAAAGGCGCTGCATCGAGGAGAGGCCGGGGATAGTGATGGGTAGTTCGCCCGGGAGCAGGACGACTGTTGGGGATCGCGCCACTAGCCTGCGGGCCCTAGGAACTCGATGCAGCCACCACAGTCTGCGACAAACCCACCCCCCGTTCCTGTCAGCCCAACGCCGCGGAGCCTTGTGGGCGTTTGCTGACGCGCATCACGCACTCTAGGAGGCCCTTGCATCCTCGGCCGGCATCCACGCGAGGCGGCGATACCGCGGCGTGGGGCAGAAAAATACGCCGCTAGATTGTTGCGTAAAGGCAACAACGGCTCCCTTGCGCTAGTCCTCAGAGCGCTGCACGCGAGCCCGCGCTACCCGGCCTTTAGTGATTGACCGGGTGATGTGTGCGGTGATGGTGATGATGATGATGCTTGTGGTGATGCGCGTGATGCGGGGGATCCGCAAGAACGACGTTCGCCAACATCAACGTCGCAACGACCGCTCCCAAAAACTTGAGCATGTGATCCATCCTCGCCCTTCTCGAAGAGTACTCATAGCATAGCGCGGCGAGGCTAGGCGAGTCGATCCGCACCTTCGCGCGTAGCTAGGAGCATTCGCAAAATGCGCGTCTTTCGCGCAACAGCCGAGCATTGACAAAGCGACGGAAGGCGTTTCTTATAGGCCGATAAGCAAAGAGGGGATGCTCCGGGTGCGCGATTGAACACTGTGTCACAGCCCCCCGGATCGGCCGAACTGGGGTCGATCGATGCGGCGCTCGCCCATGCGAAGCGACTGCTCGAGCGCAATGCCGAGCTAGCTCTCGAGCAGGCACGCGAAATATTGAACGCAAGTCCCGGCCATCCGATCGCCCGGCTCATTCTGGGCGCCGCCTATCGCCGGGGTGGGCGGCTGGACCTGGCCTTGGAGGTGCTCGAGCCCCTCGCGCGGGAACAACCGAACGCCGTCCCGGTGTATCTCGAGCTCGGTGTCGCCCGAGCCGAAGCGGGGCGCGGCCCCGAGGCGATCGCAGCGCTCAAGCGCGCCGTTCAGTTGCAGCCGGCATCGGCGGACGGATGGCGCCTGCTTGCCGATGCCCTCGATGTGGGAGGCGACTCCGCCGGAGCCGATGAGGCGAGGGCGCGCTATCTCAAGGCGGCGAGCCATGATCCGCGCCTGCGGGAGGCTGCCGCGGCGTTGGTCGACAATCATCTGCCGCTCGCGGATGCGCGATTGCGGGCGCACTTGGACGCCCACCCCACCGACGTCGCGGCACTGCGCATGCTCGCCGAGGTTGCCGGGCGGCTGCGACGGTACTCGGACGCGGAGCAGCTCCTCGAGCGCTGCCTCAAGCTCGCTCCGAGCTTCGAGGGCGCACGCCACAACTATGCCGTGGTGCTCAATCGCCATATGAAACCCGCGGCGGCTCTTCCTCACGTGGAGTGGCTGCTTGCCAGGGAGCCCAGGAACCCGGGCTATCTCAATCTCAAAGCCGCCGTTCTCGCCAATCAGGGCGACTACGGGGGTGCGATCGAGGTCTACGAGCGGGTGCTCCGGGAGTATCCGCGACAGCCCAAGGTCTGGATGAGCCTGGGTCACGCGCTGAAGACCGCCGGGCGGTCCGAGGACTCGATTCGTGCGTACCGCCGTGCGATCGAGATGGAGCCGACGCTCGGCGAAGCGTATTGGAGTCTCGCCAATCTCAAGACCTTTCGTTTCTCGGCGGGCGAGATCGAGGCGATGCGCGCCGCGCTCAAGCGGCCGAGCCTCTCGAGCGAGGATCGCCT
>DATHCO010000137.1:0-11844 GCA_035319505.1 Steroidobacteraceae bacterium
ACGATCGAGGAGGCCAAGCGCGGACCGCCCGTGCATCCCTCGACCGACTCCAATGTCGCCGCGGCCTCGGGTTCCGAGGAAGAGGACGAGGAGCTCGAGGCGCTGCTCGCGAGCGCGCCTCACACCCTCACCCACACCATCAAGCATCAGCGAATCGCGCAGTCTCCGCTGGAGACTCGCGGGCTCGTCGTTGCCAGTCACGGCGAGGGCGAGCTCACCGTGTACATCGCGTGCCAGAGTCCGCAGATGGCGGCGCGCTACCTCTCGCTGGCGTTCGGGATCCCACAGACCAGCATCCGGGTCATCTCCAAGGATGTCGGCGGCTCGTTCGGCCTCAAGGTGCAGCCCTGGCGTGAGGAGATCGCGGTGATCGCGGCCGGCATGATCCTCGGCCGACCGGTCAAGTGGATCGAGGATCGGCTCGAGAATCTGACCTCGGCGAACCCGGCGCGCGAGCAGGAAATGACGCTTCGAGTCGCATTCGACGCGAACGGCAGACTCCTCGCCTCGCATGCCGATTACAGCCTCAACAACGGCGCTTATCCGTATGTCCCGGACAGCAACATTGCCTTGATGATGTTCCTCTGGGCGGCCCACAAGATGCCGAGGTTCGGCTTCAGCGCCCGCGGGTGGTATACGAATACCGCCGGTCTCGCCGCCTATCGAGGCCCCTGGGCGATGGAGTCGCTCGCGCGCGAGACCCTCCTCGACATCGCCGCGCGCAAGATAGGGATCGATCCCATCGAGCTCAGGCGCCGCAATCTCGTCACCCAAGCCGATCAGCCCTTCACCACACCGCTCGGCATTCGTGTGGAAGACATCACTCCCGCGCAGTGTCTCGATGCGCTGCTGCAAACGATCGACGTGGCTCGATTCCGCGCCGAGCAGTCGGCGGCGCGCGCCGCGGGTCGTTATCTTGGGCTCGGCATCGCGACCTATATCGAGCCCACGGCGGGCAGCGCCGGCATCAGCGTGCTGGCAAGCGATGTGGCGCAGATCCGGATCGAGCCGACCGGCAAGGTGAGTGCCGTGCTCAGCACGCACTCGCAGGGGCACGGCACGCAAACCACCATGGCGCAGGTGATCGCCGATCGGCTCGGCGTTAGCTTCGAGGATGTCGCAGTGTACGAGGACGACAGCTCGCGCGGCGGATTCGGCGCCGGTGCCTCCGGCAGCCGTCAGGCCGTCGCCGGAGGCGGTGCGTCGATCAGGGCGGCTGATCTCCTGGTCGAGAAGGTCAAGCGTGTCGCCGCTCACCTGCTCAACGCGAAGCCCGACGAGATTCATATTCAGGGGGGCATGGTCCATGTTTCCGGGGCGAGCGAGAAGACCCGCAGCCTGCGCGAGATCGCCGAGGTGGCGTATGGAGAGCCGGACCGTCTGCCGCCGGGGACCGAGCCGGGGCTCGAAGCGCAGTATCGCTACCGGCCGCCGCCGATCACCTTCACCAGTGCGGCGCACGCCTGCATCGTCGACGTCGACGCCGAGACCGGCTTCGTCAAGATCAAGCGCTGGATCTCGAGCGAGGATTGCGGCGTGATGATCAATCCCGCGGTGGTCGAGGGGCAAATTGCAGGCGGGCTCACCCAGGCAATCGGCAGCGTGCTGCTCGAGGAAGTCTGCATCGACGCGCGCGGCAATCCCACATCGGCCACGTACAAGGACTACCTGCTGCCGGCCATCTCGGACGTGCCGGATTTCGAATACGTCCATGCCTCCACTCCCTCACAGGCGGAGGGCGGGTTCCGAGGCGTGGGCGAAGGCGGCTGCATCATCGGACCCCCGACCCTCATCAACGCCATCGCCGACGCACTCTCTCCCTTCGGCGAGCTTCGCCTCGAACTGCCGCTGACCCCGTCCAAGATACTCGAGCGGATCGAGGGACGAACGATGTCGCAGAAGGCATCCGGCGAGCGCACGCAGGCCTCCCTCGCGGCGGGCCTTCGCTCCGTCCCGCTCGCAAGCGATATCCCGCCATCGAGCGCAGTCGCCCCCGCGAGCGATCCGAGGACACCGGTAACGGAAAACTCCGGCGCAGCCGCCGACGGGATGTGGAAGATGGTCTTGGCCACGCCGATGGGGCCACAGCATTTTACCGGGCGCTTCGCCACCCATGACGACGTCCTCACCGGCACGCTCTACGGCCAGATGGATCAGCAGGACTTTACCGGTACCGTCGCCGGCAACATGCTCAAGTGGGACCTCAGAGTGACCAAACCGGTACCGCTCACCCTGAAGTATGAGGTGCAAATCGAGGGGGACAAATTGGCCGGCAAGGTAAAAATGGGGATTTTCGGGACTGCGAGACTCACGGGAGAGCGCATGTAGCGCTCGCAAAACCCTCGCTCGAGACCCCTGATCAGAGCGTCTCCGTGACCTTGTTGAGATGCGGCGGGCGGTCGGGGTCCAGTCGCGTCGGCGCATTGCGCACGAACGGCAGAGGAGGCGGACTTCGCCTCCTGAAACATGCGCGTGCTCTCGGCACCGGCGGATATCCAGAGGCGGTAGTATATTGAGAGTCGACGGACCGCGTCATGCGCGATCGATGAACGCAGCGAGGCCCGCTCAGCACTCGAAGGATTGATATGCGATTCGCATCCCCTTGCGGCCTCCTGTATGGATTGATTGCGATGCAGGCCGTGGGGGCCGCCGAGACAGCCGGCGACTTTTTGGCCCGCGACCGCACGCTCGAGCTCCCGACAGCTTATGTTCCTCCGCCGGGCGAGCCGCTCGAGCACCACGCCGCGGGGTTTGCGCAGGTCATGTGCTCTGCTGTGTTCATCACGGGTCTCGATCCGACTTTTGCAGCGGAGAATGTCGGCTACTTCACGGCGCCTTACGAGGAGCGCAAGCGACTCGGCACGCCGGTGGTCGATAGAGCCGCAAAGACAGTGACCGTCGCAGTCCCGGGCGGCACGGCGCGCGTGGCGCGCTACCTGGGCGATCAAGGCTGCGTCACCTACGCCCTGGGCAAGACCTCGCTCGATTACCAGCCACAGCCGGTCAAGCCCCATTTGCCCGACCCCGAGGAACAGGCGTGGCCGATGGGTGACAAGGCCGCATGGGCTTCCACGCCGGGGTGGGACCGAGCGAAGGTCGATCACGCCGTGGCGCAGGCATTCGCCGACCCCCGAGGAATGACCGCGGCCTTCGTCGTGACCTGGCGCGGACGGATCATCGGCGAGCGCTACGCACCCGGCATCGCCGTGCATACGGCGCTCGAGAGTTGGTCCATGGGAAAGAGCGTCACCGCCTCGCTCATCGGGGTGCTCATCCGGCGGGGCGACTACGAGCTGTGGCAAGCGGCACCGATTCCGGAGTGGCAATCGCCGGGCGATCCGCGCGCCAAGATCCGCATCGCGGATCTCCTGCACATGTCGAGCGGACTGCGGATCCGGGCGCCCTACGACCCGGACTACGACCCCTCCGGCCCCTATCCCGATCACTTGTATCTTTACACCGGCGGCGTCAATTCGTTCCACTACGCGGCGACGCGGCCCCTGCAGTGGCCGCCGAACACGGTCGGCCGCTACCGCAATACCGACCCCGTATTGGTGAACTACCTGATCCGTCTCGCCGTCGAGCGGCGCGGCGAGGACTACCTCGCCTTTCCGCAACGAGCCTTGTTCGACAAGATCGGAATTCGCACGATGGTGATCGAAACCGATCCCTTCGGCGACTTGCTCACTCAAGGGTACGATCTCGCCTGCGCACGCGACTGGGCGCGCCTCGGCAATCTGTATCTTCAGGACGGCCGCTGGCAGGGCGAGCGAGTTCTTCCCGAAGGGTTCGTGCGCTTCGTAAGCACGCCGGCTCCTGCGTGGCTCAGCGACGGCCGGCCGATCTATGGCGGCTTTTTCTGGATCAATGGCGACGGCGCGCTGGCGGCCCCCAAGGAGAGCTACTACATGGCGGGCGCCGGCGGACAGTACACGATCATCATTCCATCGCATGATCTGGTCGTCGTGCGGCTCGGACACTTCAAGGGCGAGGAAATCGGCAGCGCGGACTTGAACCGCGCCCTACCGCTGCTGCTCGATGCCGTGCCCGCGCACCGGCGCTGATCTTGGGCCGAGCCGCCGGGAGCGGCGGCGTAGGATTAGGCTTACGTCGAGATGCGCGCCTCGAGTGGGCGAGATTCGCCGGATAAGCCTCGAAATGCGGTTGCGCATTCTGTATGTCGAGGTTAACCCTCTCGTGCGGGAGCTAACCGCGGAGCTGCTCGCGCAGCATCAACGCGAGCTCGTCGCACTTTCGACGGCGGAGCAAGCGCTCGACGAATTCGAGAAAGATCCGTTCGAGGCGAGCGCCACCGACTCGCTCATCGCGGACCTTTGCGCCAGCTGACGGCGGTTTGGGTGTCCCGCCGAGGGCGTGTTATGGCGAGCCGGCTCGCGGTGAACCGGCCCGCTCTTCATACAGGTACCGGCGGGTGAGCGGCAGCCTCGGCTGGTCGGGACCCCGCTTGGAGGCGAGCACCTGATAGACGCCGATCTGTCCGGACTCGAACTCCAGAGCGGAGGCCGCCATGTACGACCGCCACACGCGGTAGGTCGATTCGCTCACGTACTCGAGCGCACGAGCGTGGCGACGCTCCAGCCGACTCACCCACGCCCGCAGTGTCAACGCATAGTGCGGGCGCAGCGCCTCGACGTCGGCGATCTCGAATTCGGCATCTTCCATGTATCTTTGGATATTGGCGATGCTGTCGAGTTGCCCGTCGGGAAACACGTAGCGATTGATGAATAGGGTCGACGGATCGCTCTTGTGCCATCCGGCGCGCACGTGCGTGATGCCGTGGTTCAAGAACAGACCGCTCGGCTTCAACAGGCGATGGACGGTGGAGAAGTACAACGGGAGATTCTTGAGGCCGACATGCTCGAACATTCCGACGCTCACGATCTTGTCGTAGACCGCCTGTCCCTCGAGGTCACGATAATCCTTGAGCTCGACGGTGACACGATTCTCGAGCCCGGCCTCTGCAATGCGCTGGCGCGCGACACTCAGCTGTCTCTGGCTGAGGGTAACCCCGTGTGCGTAGACGCCATAGCGCTGCGCGGCGTGAATCACCAGCGCGCCCCAGCCGCAGCCGATATCCAAAAGCCGCTCTCCGGGACGCAGCGAGAGCTTGCGACATAGGTGCTCGAGCTTCGCCTGCTGCGCATCGTCCAGGCTGACATCCGCACGCTCGAAGTACGCGCACGAGTAGACCATGGCTCGGTCGAGCCACAAGCGGTAAAAATCGTTCGACAGGTCGTAATGGAATTCGATCGCCTCGCGGTTCTCGTCCCTGGAGTGCGCCCTGACCCTCCCCCCGTGGGCTGAACGCGCGTCTCGCCGCCACGCCTCCCGCTCGTTGAGCGCGCGCAATTGGAGCGCCGCGATCGCGGCGCTCCAGCGCTCGCGCAAAGGCAGCTGCATCGCCTTCAGGTGGTCCTTGAGGCAGAGCGCCGCGAACAGGTCTCCCTCGATGTCGAGGTCGTTGCAAAAATAAGCTTCCGCCAGCCCCAAAGGATCCCGGCCCAGCACCAAGCCGTACACCGCCCGCGGGTGGCGGAAGCACAGCATGAAGCGCGGCCGGGGCGGGCTCGCGCTCGCTTGCGCAGGCACGCTCCCATCCTCGAGGAAGGCGTCGCGGCCCCCGCCCACGCAGAAGGTCGGGCCGCTCCAAAGGCGCACGCCAAAGGTCATCGGCAGGCGCCGAAAGATCTTCACCAAGAGACTCGTCGCGAGCTCTTCACCTCGATACGCGGCCACCGCAGCGCAAGCCGCTTCGCGCCTGTCGCCGCCAAGGTCGTGAAGCAGCGAACCGGACCGCCCCAAGGGTCCCGAGTAAGAATTGTCCATGCTCCCGCTCATGGTGCGGATCTGCCGCTGCGCAGCCTCCCGGTCTTTTTTCCATGCATGGCTCTCACGGCCTTGCGGCCCCTCGCCCTGCTATATTTGCGCGCCATCGGGCTCTCGTGCAAGAGTGGGTAACCACGTAACGGAGTAGCGGACAGCCACAGCATCACCACCCCGCAGTGCGCCATGCTGTCGGACACTCGCGCGATCGGCTGTGGGACGGAGCGACAGGTCTACGAGCAAAATCATGGTTGGGTGATCTTTGCAGCGAGCCTGGGCAGCGGCTGCGCGTGAGTCGACCGAGCGGCTAACTTCCCAGATTCAGTAGCGCCGTGTTGCCCCCGGTCGCGGTGGTGTTCACCGTCAGCGTCCGCTCGCTTGCGAAACGCGTGAGGTAATGCGGTCCGCCGGCCTTGGGGCCCGTGCCCGAGAGTCCACTGCCGCCGAAGGGCTGTACCCCGACCACGGCGCCGATCATGTTCCGGTTAACGTAGGTGTTTCCGACGGTCGTGCCCTCGAATACCCGGCGCCAAAACGATTCCAAGCGCGTCTGCACCCCGAGGGTGAGGCCGTAGTCGGTGGCGCGAATGGCCGCCAGCACCCGCTCGATGTCGCTCGCACGATATCTCACCACGTGCAGGAGCGGCCCGAACTCCTCACGTGTGAGCTGGTCCGCGCGCTCGAGCTCGATCAAGTGCGGCGCCACGAAGCTGCCGCGAGCGTGCGACTCGTCGAGCCGGCAGGCCTTGATGATGCGAGCCTCGCGACGCATGCGCTCGACGTGGCGGTTCAGGCCCTCTTGAGCGGCCGCCGTGATGACCGGCCCTACGTCGGTGTCGAGATTGGCGGGATCCCCGATCACGAGCTCGTCCATGGCGCCTGCGGTCATCTCGAGCACCGTCTCGGCGATCTCCTCCTGCAGGAACAGCAAGCGCAGCGCCGAGCAGCGTTGCCCGGCGCTCATGAAGGCGGACGTGAGGACGTCGTCGACCACTTGCTCGGGCAGCGCGGTCGAATCGACGAGCATGGCATTCATGCCGCCTGTTTCCGCAATCAGCGGCACGATGGCGCTGTCCCGTGCCGCGAGCGTGCGCTGGATGGTGAGCGCGGTCGCCGTGGAGCCGGTCATGGCGACCCCGGCGAGTGCGCGGTGGGCGAAGGCAACCTCGCCAAAGACTCGTCCAGGCGCCGGAATGAGCTGCAGCGCGCCGGGCGTCACGCCGGCCTCGTGGAGCAACCTCACGAAACGTGCCGCAATGAGCGGCGTCGGCTCCGCCGGCTTGGCGACGACGCTGTTACCGGCGGCGAGGGCCGCGGTCACCTGCCCGGCGAAGATCGCCAATGGAAAATTCCACGGGCTGATGCAGGCGAACACCCCGCGTCCGTGCAGCGACAGCTCGTTCAATTCACCCGTCGGTCCGTCGAGCCGGGTCGCGTGCGCGAACTCTACACGCGCGCGCACCGCATAGTATCGGCAGAAATCCACGGCCTCGCGCACTTCGGCAATCGCGTCGGGCAGCGTCTTACCGGCCTCGCGCACCAGCAATTCGTAAAAATCGAGGTGCGATCTCTCGAGGAGGGCCGCCGCACGGTCGAGGCAATCCGCCCGCACGGCACCGCCCAGAGCGTCCCAGCCAGGCTGCGCGCGCCGACTCACATCGAACGCCTCGGCGATCTCCGCCGGCGTCGCATCCCGCGAGCTTCCGACGCGCTCGCGCCGATCGGCGGGATTGGTGATCGCCTGCGGGAGCCCCGGCGCCAACGCGCCGTCGATGATGGGACCCGCCACGTGCTCCGCGGAACGGCGCCTCGGGCCGGCGACGCCGGCGCGTACGGCCTCGAGAGCCATGGGGTCGCCGATGTCGATGCCCGCGGAGTTACGCCGATCGGGATAGAGCGCGATCGGATTCGGAAGCCTCGGATGCGCATAGGCGTCGAGCCGCTCGAGCTCGGTGATCGGATCGCGCACGATATCGACGACCGGTACCTCCTCGTCCATGAAGCGGTTCACGAACGAGGTGTTCGCGCCGTTCTCCAGGAGCCGGCGGACCAGATAGGCGAGCAGATCCTTGTGCTCGCCCACGGGAGCGTACACGCGCACTTTCGGAAAATTGTCGACCTGGCGCGCCGCCTCCGCATAGAGGAGCCCGCCCATGCCGTGCAGGCGTTGAAACTCGTAGCGGGCGCCGGGGGGCGCGAGCTGCAGGATCGATGCGATGCTGTGGGCGTTGTGGGTCGCGAACTGCGCAAAGATGACGTCGCCTTGCTTGAAGAGCTGGCTGGCGCAGGCGAGGTAGGACACGTCGGTGGTCACCTTGCGCGTGAACACGGGGTATCCGGCGAGGCCGCGCTCCTGGCCGCGCTTGATCTCGCTGTCCCAGTAGGCGCCCTTCACCAGCCGCACGGTCATCGGCCGGCCGCTCGCGCGCGCCGTGGCTGCGACCCATTCGATGACATCGAGCGAGCGCTTCGAATACGCCTGCACCGCGAGCCCGAGGCCCGGCCAATCGCGGGTGGTCCTGTCGTGGGCGAGCGCCTCGATCACGTCCAGAGAAAGATCCAGCCGATCGGCCTCCTCGGCGTCGATGGTGAGCTGGATGCCGGCGGCGGCCGCGCGCTGCGCGAGGACGAGCGCCTTGGGGACGAGGCGCTCCATCACACGTGACCGGTGCAGCGGGGTGTAGCGCGGCTCGAGCGCCGACAGCTTGATCGAAATGCTCGAGCGCTCGTGCACAGGGGCGCCGCTCCCGACCGCGCTGATCGCGTCGATCGCATGCTCGTAGGAGCGCAGATAGCGCTCGGCATCCGCGAGGGTGCGAGCGCCTTCGCCCAGCATGTCGAAGGAGCACAGCGCGAGATCCGGCTCGCGGGCACTGCGCGCGAGCGCTTCCTCGATGCTGCGCCCGACGACGAATTCGCCGCCGATGATGCGCATCGCCTGGCGCACGGCGAGGCGCACCAAGGGCTCGCCCGCCTTGCGCGTGAGCTTGTGCATCCAGCCCGCGGCATCGGTCTTGATGGACGGATCGAGCTCGAGAATTCCACCGGTCAACATGAGGCCCCAGGTGGATGCATTGACGAATAGCGACTCGGACTTCCCGGAGTGCGCGGACCAGTCGCCGCTCGCGAGCTGCTCCGCGATCAGCCGGTCCGCCGTCGCATCGTCGGGAATCCGCAAGAGTGCCTCGGCGATGCACATGAGGGCGATGCCCTCCTGATTGGAGAGGCCGAACTCCTGGAGAAACGCATCCAGGAAGGGTCGCTCATCGCGCCTTGAGCGCGCGCCTTCGACGAGCGCCACCCCGAGTGCCACGGCACGGTGGCGCGCGCCCCCGGTGAGCTCCAATCGCTCGAGCAAGCGATTGACCGCACGATCCTCGGGCCACAGGGCATGCTCGCGTGCGGCCGAGCGCGCCGAATCCGCCGAGACGGGACGCTCGTTCATGCTGACGGCCATGGTGCGATCCTAACTCAATCGAAGCGCGCGCGCCGCCGCGGGCGAGTGCGTCGGCCGTGCCTCCCCGAAGGCGCAGGTCGGGCGGCACATCAACGTGCTCTTGCCGAAGAGCGATTCGACCAGGTCGACCGCCAGCACCGCCGTCTTGTTGCGCACGTCCAGCGCGGGATTGAGCTCCACGATATCGAGCGAGCCGATGCGAGCGGTGTCGGCAATCATCTCCATGCACAATTGCGCTTCGCGGTAAGACATACCACCGGCGACCGTCGTACCGACGCCGGGGGCTATCTCGGGATCGAGAAAATCCACATCGAAACTCACATGCAAGTGCGTGTCCGGGTGCAAACCCTCGAGCGCGAGGTGCATGGCCTTCCTCACACCCATCTCGTCGATGTAGCGCATGTCGAACACCGCGAGCTCTTGATCATGCACGAAGCGCCGCTCGCCGGAGTCGACGCTGCGGATCCCTATCTGGCGAACCCATTGCGGCCGGATCGGCGGCATGGCCTCGTCCATTGCGAGCTCGCGAGGACCGAACCCGCACAGGCACGCGAGGGGCATCCCGTGCAGTGCGCCGCTCGGAGAGAGCTCGCGCGTGTTGAAGTCGGCGTGAGCATCGAGCCAGACCACCCTGAGCGGCCGGCGCATCTCGCGACAGTGCCGCGCCACGGCGGCGATGGAGCCGATCGAGAGACTGTGGTCTCCGCCGAGAAGGATCGGCAACCGCCCGTCCGACAGCTCCCTGCGCACGGCGCCGTACACCTCGCGGCTCCACGAGGCGACCTGCTCGAGATTGCGGTAACCGTCGACGGCCGGCAGGCCGCGGTTCGCCGGCCCGCTCACATTGCCGCAATCCCGAACATCGAGACCGCGCGCCTGGAGCGCTGCGTGAATTCCCGCAACGCGCAGCGCCTCCGGGCCCATGGAGGATCCGCGATCGCTGGCACCCACATCGGTGGGCGCGCCGATCAGGCTCGCTTTAACGAGGGGTGCGCTCATGCCGGGCTCTCCTCGTGGACCGCCACAGAGATGCCGGCCCGGGCGGGCGCGGACGCCGCCGGGGCCGCGGCCGCTCGAGCGACGGGCTGAAGCGCGCCATACAGATTCTTCGGATCGTCGAGCTCGGGCACGAGATCGATCTTTCGCGCCCCGGCGAGCTCGAGATCCAACCGATGCAGATAACGAAGCGCCGAGAAATCGTTCAGGGCAAAACCGACCGAGTCGAATAGGGTGACCTCGTGCGCATCGAGCCGTCCCGGGGAGTTGGCGCAGAGGACGTCCGCGAGCTCGATCACCGAAGTCGAGCCGCCGAGCTGCTGGATCTCGCCCTCGATGCGCGCCTGCGGCTCGAACTCGACCACGATGCGCGCGCGTGGGCTCTTGAGGATATCCGGGTGCAGCTCGGTCTTGCCCGGGCAGTCGCCGCCCACCGCATTCAAGTGCATCCCGGGCTCGATCATGTCGGGAGTCAATATAAGGGCATTTCGCTTGTCGGCCGTCGCAGTGGTGACGATATCGGCTCCTCGTGCGGCTTCGGCGGCGCTCGCGCACGCTCGAAAGTCGAGGCCGTCGAGATTCAGCTGCTCGAGATTGCGCGCGAGCTTCGCGGTGGCATCCGGGTCCGTGTCGAACAGCCGCAATCGGCGTATTCCGAGCATCCGATGAAATGCGATCGCCTGAAACTCGCTCTGGGCGCCGTTGCCGATGAGCGCCATCGTTCGACTCCCCGCGCGCGCCATGTGTCGCGCCGCCAACGCGGAGATCGCCGCCGTGCGCAGCGCGGTGACGAATGTCATCTCGGAAACGAGCAGCGGATAGCCCGTCGCGACGTCCGAGAGCACGCCGAAGGCGGTCACGGTCAGGAGGCCCGCGGCGGTGTTTTGAGGGTGACCGTTCACATACTTGAACGAATACAGCCGTCCATCGCTGATCGGCATGAGCTCGATCACACCGCCCGGGGAATGGATGGCATGACGGGCGGACTTGTCGAACTCACTCCAGCGCCGATAGTCCGCTTCGATCTCCAGCGCGAGCGATTCGATGAATCGCGCGGGTCCCAAGCGGGACAGCAATTGTCGAACCCTTGAAGTGCCGATGTAGCTCACCATGATGGGCCTCGCCGTTGGATCGGTGTCTCGAGGCGGCAGTGTGGGGGTCGGGGGGGGCTAATTAATAGCCAGACAATTGCACAAAGAGTCGATATAATTGAACACATCGCCAGCGTTTTTTGGCGATTTGTAGATTCTCATCTCATGGACACCACTGATCGCCAGCTGATCTCACGGTTGCGCGAGAACGCGAGGATGTCGGTCGCCGCGATGGCGAAGGCCCTCGGCGTATCGCGGGGAACGGTGCAGAACCGGCTCGCGCGCCTGGAGGGCGACGGCATCATCCTGGGCTACACGGTACGGCTGAAGCTCGCGGGCGAGGATCAGCCGGTACGCGCGCTGATGACCGTGGCGGTCGAAGGGAATCGGACCGACGAGGTGCTCAAAGCCTTGCGGGGCGATCCGGCCGTGCGCGCGCTGCATACCACGAACGGG
>DATHCO010000138.1:0-10743 GCA_035319505.1 Steroidobacteraceae bacterium
AACACGGGCGCCGGTACCGTCACCGGGACCGCGAATGAGTACAACCGCAAGACCGGGTTCTCTTTCGATTCGACCCCCATCCTGGTGTCGTTCGACGTGCCGGTGCCCGCCGAGACCTTCGAGCCTCGATCGCGCGAGGTCACCTCGAGCGAGCTCCGCTATGCGAGCGCCTTCGATTCGCCCGTCAACTTCGTGGCGGGCGTCTACCGCGAGCACGACCATCAGTTCCTCACGGTGGACGTCATCACCACGAACGGCTTCGGCTTGCCCACGGGTCCCTTCTGCACGAATAACGGCTGCGATGCGCTGACCTACCCCGGCTCGGGCACCACGTTCTTCGGGCGCACCGACGAGCGGTTCATCACCTCCTATGCCGCCTTCGGCGAGGCGACCTGGAAGATCACCGACGCCTGGACGGCGGTCGCCGGGGTACGCTACTACACCGAGTCGCTGCAGGGCGTACAAGTGCAAACGCATCCCTTCGGCGGCTTCCCGCCGGGGCCCACGCTGGTGCCGCTGCCGGATCCGAACGAGACCTTCAACAAGGTCACGTGGAAGGCCAACGTGAGCTACAAGGTGAGCGAGGGTCTCCTGGGCTATGGAACCGTCTCGACCGGCTTTCGCAGCGGCGGCCTGAACGCGGTGAGCGAGCCCTTCGAGAAGGAGCCGGCCGCCTTTGCACCGGACTCACTCATCAACTTCGAGGTGGGCGCGAAGGGGCGGCTCGCGGGCGGGCTGTTCGACTATCAGGCCGATGTGTACTTCATTCGCTGGACCGACATCCAGGTGCAGGAGACGACGGCCGATGGGGCGTTCGTCTACCAGGGCAATGCCGGCGAGGCCAAGGTCAAGGGCGTCGAATTCGAGTTCACCGCGCAGCCCATTGCGGGCCTCACCGCAAGCTTCGCCGGGGCCTACACGGATGCCTATCTCGCGCAGGGCGCAAATGCCTTCCAGTACGCCTACAACCCGACGCTCGGCCTCACCGGCAATTCCATTCCGGATGTGCCCAAGTACCAGGCGAGCCTCGGGCTCAACTATCGACGGCCGATCGCGACCGGCTGGGATGGCACGGTGGGGACGGATGTCACATATCGTGACGGGGAGGATTCTTATTTCTCCTCCAATGCCTTCAACGTTCCGCTCGCCCCCTACACGCTGTGGAACCTGCGCGCGGGTCTGATCCAGGGTCCCTGGAGCATCATCGCGTTCGCCCGCAATGTCACCAACAAGCGTGCCGAGGTCTCGGCGATCAACTCCTCGCAGGATCCGCACGCGCTCCTGACGGTGCAGCCGCGGACGATCGGCGCGACGCTCACGCGCAAGTTCTGAGGGGCGGCGTGAGGGCCTCGACTGTTCGCCTCGCGGAGCCCGGGAGCGGGCGGGGGGCGAGGCTCGGGACGCGCCGGGTCGTGGCGCTCCTCCTGCGCGCGATACTCGAGCTCGCCGCGAGCTTTTCGCTCGGGATCGGCGCCGCGGCGGCCGCGCAGGCGCCAGTTGCATCCGGCGCCGGCGGTCAAGACAGGTCCCTTTGGGACCTCTACGAGTCGGCCTTCAGATCCGCAAAGTACATCGACCTCACGCACGCCCTCGCTCCGGGCGGGCCGATCGGAGAAGGATTCGTCGATTTCAAGGTGGGACCGGCCAAAGCCGGTGTCGCGATCCCCGGACTCATCGAGCAGGGCGAACCTTTCAGCTACGAGAAACAAGGAGTCGCGATCACCGCCTATGAGCTCCCGATGGACCACATCGGCACGCAGTTCGGGCCGCCGGCTCACTTGAACGAGACCGGGGCGACGATCAGCGACGTCCCGCCCACGGTGACACTGCGTCCGCTGGTGGTGATCAACGTGGCGTCCAAGGTCGCCGCCGATCCTGGCTATCAGGCCACCGTAGCTGATATAAAGGCGTGGGAGCGGCGCCACGGTGTGATCCCGGCGGGGTCGGTGGTGATGATTCGATCGGACTGGTCGAAAAAGTGGAACGATCCCAAGCGCTTCACGACGCAGCCGTTCCCCGGCATCACCCTGGCGGCGCTCAAGTATCTGCACCTCGAACGGCACATCCTGATGCACGGACACGAACCCTTGGATACCGACAACACCGCTCCGGAATTCCTCGGCGAGACCTGGCTCCTCAAGCACAACTTCGCGCAAGCGGAGGGCGTCGCCAACCTGGACCAGGTTCCCGAGGCGGGCGCGCTGATTGCGATCGGCTTCGCCAAGTTCGACGGGGGCACCGGCGGATTCGCGCGCTATGTGGCGATTGCACCGGCGAGCTGGTCCCACGGCCTGACCATCGATGAGGCGGCGGGCGCACCGCTCCCGACGCATGCGCATCCCTTGCGACGCGGCCCCGATGGGGTGCTGCGGGAGATGCGATGAACGCCCCGGGCTCCCGATGAGCACTCCCGCGCACGCTCCGATCATCGCCCATCGGAAAGGATTTTATTTTGAGGTCCAGGCGGGCGAGCGCTACCTCTGGTGCCGCTGCGGGCGCTCGAAATCGCAGCCATTTTGCGACGGCTCTCACGTGGGGAGCGGCCTGCTGCCCGTCGCCTTCAAGGCCGGGCGCAACGAGGATGTCATCTTCTGCGGCTGCAAGCACACGAGTACCCCCCCCTTCTGCGACGGCACCCATAACAACCTGCCGGGTGGGTATCAGACCGATGATCCGGAAAGTCCTGCGAATCGCCGGGTCACGTGGGTCGAGGCGGGAGCCGGGCCGATCGTTCGGCTAGACGGCTCCTGCTACGTCTTTTCCACGGCGCGCGCCGCGCTCATGGAGCGCGGCGCGATGCGCTACTCGCCGGTGGTGAATCCCTCGCTCGGCGCGCTGTTTCAGTCGCAGTTCTACGCCGAATTCGCCCGCGGCTCATCGCCCGTCATCGCGGCGGGCGGTCGCCATACCGTGCTCTTCGTGAGCGAAGGCGCGGGCGAGATCGTGATCAGCGGGCGGCGTGTCGCCATCGAGCCGCGCACGGGCATCTACATCCGGCCGACCGAGGGCTACCGCATCGAGAACGGCGCCGAGGCAGCGCTCAAGGTGTTCATCTCGAACGGCCCCGGGAGCACCGATCTCGAGTGGCTGCCCGAAATGCCGGCAAACTTCGATGCCGAGTTTCCGCATCGGACGGCATCGATTGAACTATCGCAGCGTCACAAGATGGCTGAGCGCTACTATCAGCTCCTCATCGCGCGCGAGCACGGCTCGACGGTGGTCACACAGTTCATCGGCAACATCCCGCTCGGCAAGGCCGAGCCGCACCGCCATCTGTACGAGGAGGCGCTCATCTTCTTGAACGGCACCGGGGTGGTGTGGACCGAGCAGCGCAGGACGGCGGTGAGCGCAGGGGATGTACTGTTTCTGCCTCGCAAGGAGCTGCACTCCGTGCAATGCACAACGCCCGGCGGGTTTGATGTGGTCGGAGTCATTTATCCGGGCGATAATCCATCCATTAATTACTAGCGTTTAGCCGACTCGCCGCCTCGTCGGGCCGCGGGCGCGGGCGCGGGTTGCGGGTTGCGGGAAAATTGTTTTAATCATAAAATATTAGAGTCCATCATGACCACCCATACACAGGCACTCTCGACGCTCATCGATGGCATCGTCCGCGGCGGCATCCGCGTGGTCGATCTCACCATGCCGCTGGACGCATCGACGCAAACCATCAAGCTGCCGCCGCAGTTCGCTCCCTCCAAGCCGTTTTCGCTGGAAGAGATCTCGCGCTACGACTCGCGCGGACCGGCCTGGTACTGGAACAACTTGAGCTGCGGCGAGCATACCGGCACGCACTTCGATGCGCCCGTGCATTGGGTGACCGGCAAGGACTATCCCGAGAACGCGACCCACAACATCCCGGTCGACCGCTTCATCGGTCCCGCCTGCGTCATCGACGTCTCGGGGCAGGCGCGCGCGAGCGCGGACTTCCTCTTGACGCAGAGCGTGGTCGAGGACTGGGAGAAGCGGCACGGCCGCATCCCGAGCCACGCCTGGGTGCTCGTACGCACCGACTGGTCAAAGCGCACAGGCGAAGGATTCCTCAACATTCGCGCGGACGGCTCGCACACGCCGGGCTTTCATCCGGAGTGTGTACCGTTCCTGGCGCGCGAGCGCGATATCCTGGGGGTCGGCGTCGAAACCGTCGGCACCGACGCCGGTCAGGCGGCCACTTTCAACCCGATGTTCCCCTGCCACACGATCATGCACGGCGCCAACCGCTTCGGACTCGCGAGCCTCACCAATCTCGATCAGCTGCCGCCGACGGGCGCGGTGGTGGTCGCGCCGCCGCTCAAGATCGTGAACGGCTCGGGGAGTCCGCTGCGCGTGCTGGCGCTCGTGCCCGGCTAGGAAGTCCATGGCAGAGCGCTCGTTCGCCAAGGAAGTGAAGTCGCTGCGCCTCGGCGACGGCGAGGAATTCCGAGGTGAGGGCATTCTTGCAGTCACCAAGGCGCTGCTGCAATCCGGGGTTGCCTACGTGGGAGGCTACCAAGGCGCACCGATATCGCATCTAATGGACGTGCTCTGCGATGCGCGCGAGATCCTCGACGAGCTCGGCGTGCATTTCGAGTCGAGCGCCTCCGAGGCGACCGCCGCGGCGATGCTCGCGGCCTCGATCAACTATCCGTTGCGCGGCGCCGTGACCTGGAAGTCCACCGTCGGCACCAACGTCGCTTCCGATGCGCTCGCGAATCTCGCCTCGGCGGGAGTCAGGGGCGGGGCGTTGATCGTTCTCGGCGAGGATTACGGCGAGGGTGCGAGCATCATGCAGGAGCGCACGCACGCGTTCGCCATGAAGTCGCAAATCTGGCTCTTGGATCCGCGCCCGCATTTGCCCGAGATCGTTCGCGCGGTGGAGCAGGGCTTCGAATTGTCTGAAGCGAGCAACACGCCGGTGATGTTGATGCTCAGGATTCGCGCCTGCCACGTCTACGGGCGATTTATCGCGCAGCGCAACCGCCGGCCGGCATTCAGCGCGGCGCAAGCACTCGCCGCGCCCTCGCGCGATTACAGCCGGATCATCCTGCCCCCGTCCACTTACGCGCAGGAGCGGGAGAAGCTCGAGCAGCGCCTGCCGGCCGCCGTTCGCTTCATCGCGGAGCGGCGCCTGAACGAGTTCGTCGATGCCGAGGCCGGACAGATCGGGCTCGTGCTACAGGGGGGGCTGTACAACCACGTGCTGCGCGCACTCGAGCTCTTGGGCTGTGCCGATACCTTCGGCTCGAGCCGGCTGCCGCTCTATGTACTGAACGTGACCTATCCGCTCGTTGCGGACGAATGGCTGAGTTTCTGCCGCGACAAGCGCGCCGTGCTCGTCGTGGAAGAGGGCCAGCCTGATTTCATCGAGCAGGCCGGCAGCACGATCCTGCGCAAGCACGGTGCCTCGTGCGAGCTCTTGGGCAAGGAACACCTTCCGGCACACGGGGAGTACACGGTCGATGCGCTGCGCAAGGGGCTGCGCGGCTTCCTCGAGAGATACGCGCCCGAGCTGTTGAGCCCGCGCGAAGACCGCGTGCCGACGGAAGCACCCCTGCTTCCGGTCGGTAGGCTCGCCTCCCTCGTTCCACCGCGGCCGTCGGGCCTTTGCACCGGTTGCCCCGAGCGCCCGTTCTTCGCCTCGATGAAGCTCTTGCAGCGCGAGATCGGGCCGCTGCACGTGAGCGCCGATATCGGCTGCCATTCGTTCGCCACGCTCCCGCCGTTCAACATGGGCAACAGCATCATGGGCTACGGGCTCGGAGCCGCCGGGGCGTCGGGCCTGGCGACCAACGGCGGCCGGCGAACGGTGTCGATCATGGGTGACGGCGGGTTCTGGCACAACGGCTTGACGAGCGGTATCGGCAACGCCGTGTTCAATCAGCACGACAATCTCACCGTCATCATCGACAACGGTTACTCGGCGGCGACCGGAGGTCAGGACATTCCCTCCTCGCGCGCGGCCGACTCGCATCGGACGGGAAACAACTCGATCGCCAAGGCCGTGATTGGGGTCGGCGTCAAATGGGTGCGCCAGGTTCGCACCTACGACATGAGGAATACGCTCGCCGCGCTGCGCGAGGCAATGACCACGACTTACCCCGGGCCGAAGGTGATCGTCGCCGAAGGAGAGTGCCAGTTGAACCGGCAGCGCAGGGTCCGGCCGCTCACCCGCCAGGCGATCCAGGACGGCAAGCGAGTCGTGAGCGAGCGTTTCGGCGTCGATGCCGATACCTGCACCGGCGATCACTCGTGCATTCGCCTCTCGGGCTGCCCGTCGCTCACGGTCAAGGAAAATCCCGATCCGCTGCGTACCGATCCGGTCGCTTACGTCGACAATAGCTGCGTCGGTTGCGGGGTGTGCGGTGAGGTGGCGCATGCGGCGGTGCTCTGCCCCTCGTTCTACCGGACGGAGCTCGTGCATAACCCCACGTTCTGGGACCGCACGCTCGCGCGCGTGCGCGCCGCCCTCATTGGAGCGCTTCAACGGCGTGCCGAGCGACTGCGCCTGCGCCATGCCTTATGAGCGCCGAGACTCTTGACCGGGTGCGACCCTCGGGCGGCGGAGAGGCCGCACTGCCGGGCGGACGAGAAGCCGCCGCCTTGCGGCCGTTCAAATTGACCGTGGCGGCACTCGGCGGGCAGGGCGGAGCCGTGCTCTGTGACTGGCTCGTCTCGATTGCCGAAGCGCAAGGCTACCTCGCGCAATCGACCTCCGTTCCCGGCGTCGCACAGCGCACCGGCGCGACGATTTACTACCTCGAGTTCTTTCCGCGTGCAGCGGCGGAGGCCGCGGGACGCGAGCCCATCATGGCGCTCATGCCCGTGCCCGGCGACGTCGATTGCGTGGCGGCATCCGAGCTCGCCGAAGCCGGACGCGCCATCCAGCGAGGGCTCGTGACGCCCGAGCGCACGACGCTCCTCTGCTCGACGCACCGCTCGTACGCGATTTCCGAAAAGAGCGCGATGGGGCGCGGTATCGCCGATTCCGAGGCGCTCCTCGAGCTCGCGCGCGAGCACGCCAAGCGCTTGATCGCCTTCGACATGGACGCGGTCGCCACGCGTAATGGAAGCGTCATCAGCGCGGTGCTCCTGGGAGCGTTCGCGGGGAGCGGTGTGCTGGCGTTTCCGAAGTCCGCGTTCGAAGCGGCGATCAAGGCGAGCGGCATCGCGGTCGACACGAATCTTGCTGCCTTCGAGGACGCCTATCGATCGGCACAGCGGGAGGGGGCGGGGCCCGCACAGGTGAAGCCCGCAGCTTCCGCTGAGGCGGATACCGAGATCCCGGAGCGGGCGGCCTCGCCATCGCTTCAACCGCTCCTGGAGCGCGTGCGTCGCGCGCCCGAGAGCTTGCGTGGACTGCTGCTCACCGGAGTGCGGCGCTCGATCGATTTTCAGGATCCGAACTATGCGGACCTCTTCCTCGAGCGCATCGAGCGCATCATCGCGGTGGATCGGCAACAGGGCGACGGTTCCCTATCCCTCGCGCAGGCCACGGCTCGCGCGCTCGCCCTCTGGATGAGCTTCGAGGATACGATCCGGGTCGCGGATCTCAAGACGCGTGCGGCTCGCTTCTCGCGGGTGCGAGCCGAGGTCGGTGTCAACGGCGCGCAAGTTCTGGGCATCACGGACTTCGTGAAGCCGCGCGTCGTCGAGATCGCCGGGACGATGCCGGCTCGATGGGGACGCTGGCTGCTCGATTCCCCGCGAGTTCGCCGCCGCGTGGAGCGCTTCACCGAGGGGCGGCAGCTGCGCACCAGTACGATCGGCGGCTTTCTGATGCTGTATGCCCTGGCAGGCGCGAAGCGCTGGCGGCGCCGAACCTTGCGCTACGTCGAGGAGAATGCGCGAATCGAGCAGTGGCTCGCAGAGATCGAACGCCTCGGGCCGAGAAACTATGCGCTCGCCGTCGAACTTGCGAAGGCGCAGCGCCTCATCAAAGGCTACGGGGACACGCACGAGCGCGGGTTGAGGAACTTCGAGCTGCTGACGAGCCGGCTCAAGGCACTCGAGATGCGGCCGGACGGAGCGGAGAGATTCGCGCGACTGCACGCTGCAGCACTCGCCGACGAGGATGGACGAGCGCTCGGCGAAGAGCTGAAGCGGGCGTAGGGTCCGGTGACGGGCGGCCGCCGCTAAAATCGTGCGGTCAGCGCGATCGCGTCGGTTCCTCGGTAGACCTTGATGACGGCGGCGGGGCTCCCCGCGTTTGCGGCGACCGCTGCCTCGAGATCGGCAAGTGACTGAATGGCGCGCTCATCGACCTTGAATATGATGTCGCCGACGATGATGCCGGCCTTCTGTGCGGGCGAGCCGCTCGTCACGCCGACGACGAGCAGGCCCGCTCGTTGCGGCATGTCGGGCGCCGCAGAGACCGCCATCCCGTTGATGCCGAAGTCAGGCCGACGCGGGGCGGGTGTGAGGATGGGAGGTGCCGCGGCGAGGCTTGTCGCCCCAATCGCGGGGGGCTCGGCGCTCGCGCCGTGCGCACGAGCGCCTGCAGTGTAAGCATCCACTCGCGCGAGAAGCCCAGCGATCTCCGCCGTCGAAAGCCCGCCCCGGTAATCCGGTACGCGTTTTCCGATCAGTTTGAAATTCCATAGGGTGGGCTTGCCGGGTGCATACGTCGATGCGAGCTGGCGCAGCAGCGCTTCCTCGATGGGAAAGGCGAGATGCTCGGTATACGTGCACTCTGCGAGGGCGCAGTTCGCGGTCTCTTTCTTGATCAGCGTGGGCGGCACGGACATGGATCCTGTCCCCGCCTCGTAGATCGCACTCTCATAGGAGCGCCAAGCGCCGCTATAAGTAACGGACACGTCGACTTCGAAGGATTTGCGGCCGCTCCTGTCGTCGATGACCGCTTCCGTGAACTCATCGCTCCACACCATGCCGAAGAGGCCCCGCTGCACGAATCCGGGCTCGGTGGAGATGGTGGTCACCCCGCGCACCGGATCATCGCGCACCGAGGCCGAGTCCCTGAAGTGCTCGAGGGTGAGCGACAAAAGCGCCTGATCCTTTGCGCTCAGCCGCTGAGCAGGGGCTGCGAGGATCAAGGCGGTCAGCGCGGCGGCGTAGCGTCTCACGTGGATCTCGTCGGGTCGTCGATGGGAATCGTATCGATCGTCGATCCGAATCGCATCGCAGGCGCGATCAACGAGCGCCCGCGCCGCGAGCACCCATGTAGACGACCCCTTCCTTCATCACGAAGAGCGGGTGCTCGGTCGTCTTGATGTCGACTAGAGGATTGCCGCTCACGGCGACGATGTCGGCCGATTTTCCCGGCGCCAGTGTCCCGACTTGATCGGCCACTCCGAGGAGGTCGGCGCCGTTCGCGGTTCCTGCCATGAGCGCCTGCGCGGCGGGCAGGCCGTTCTCGGTCATCAATGAAAACTCGCGCGCGTTCAAGCCGTGGGGCTCCACGCCGGCATCCGTTCCCATCGCGAGCGGCACGCCGATCCTCACCGCGTGCTGGAACATTTGTTGCGATTGCGCGGATGCGGCGCGAGCCTTCACCTGGATCGCGACGGGATACTTGTCCGCATGCTCGCCCACCCAGGCACCGGCAAGGAGCGTTGCGACCAGGTACACGTGCTTCTTCTTCATCTCGAGCAGCGTGTCGTCCTTCAAGAAAGTGCCGTGCTCGATCGAGTCGACTCCCGCCGCGATGGCCATTTTCGCCGCACGGTCCCCGTGACAGTGCGCAGCGACTTTGCGCCCCCAATTGTGGGCCTCGGAGACGATGGCATTCATCTCTTCCTGACTCAATTGCGGATTGTCCACAGGATCTGACAAGGAGAGGACGCCCCCGGAAGGCATGAACTTGATGACATCCGCGCCGTACTTGATCTGATAACGCACGGCGGCGCGGCACTCATCGGGGCCGTTGCACACTCCTTTGATAGGTTCTGCCACGGCAATGCGCTGCGGAGGGTAAGGATCCTGATCTGCGTGGCCGCCCGTCGAGCCGATGGCGTAGTTGGATACGAGCATGCGCGGTCCCGGAATCATGCCCTCGCGAATCGCATTGCGCAGGCCGAGCGCGATGTATTCGATCGAGCCCACATCCCGCACCGTCGTAATGCCCGACTCGAGCGTGACCTTGGCATAGTGCGCGCCATAGAGCGCCTGCTCGACGGGAAAGCGCATGATCTCGTGATAGAAATCGAGGTAGTAGTTTGGACCCGACTCGGCCTCGAGATGCACGTGAGCATCGATGAAGCCGGGGAGCAGCGTAGCGTCGCCGAGATCAATGATCTGGGCTTCGGAGGGAATTTTCGCATCGGCGCCGACCGCCTGGATCTTCGTGCCCGATACCACGACGACGCCGTGATCGGCGAGCGCCCCTGAAATCGAATCGAAGATATGTGCGGCCTTGAGCACGATGGGCGCTGCGACGGGCGCCGTAGAGGGATCGGCGAGCGTCGCGTGCGCAGAGAGCACGATCGCCACGGCGAGAAGCCCCTGAGCCTTTCTATTCATCCGATCTTTCATCGCTTCTCTCCACTGCGTCGCGCAGCGTCACAGACATCGGCATCCGCCGCGATCGCCGGCCGGTGGGAGATGACCGAGCTCATGGTGGTTTTTCGTGCGGCGATTATGCGGTATCGTGGTCCCGAGGGAAACGGGCGCGAGCTCATGGAGCCCCCCGGGGCGCTCAGAACGGCTCGGCCGCCGGTCGAACACGACTGACATCACGGGCTCTTGGCCGTCTAAATCGCCTCGGGGTATGCAGTGCCACCACCAAGACTCATCGCGCGCGAGCTAGCC
>DATHCO010000139.1:0-7195 GCA_035319505.1 Steroidobacteraceae bacterium
AATGCCGGCGAATTTCTGATTCAGGGCACTAGCCCTCGATCAATACTCATTGTTCTTGGGAAGGTCGTGAGAGTCGGGGGCCGGCTCGCGATCGGCCGTTACCTGAGCGCAGCCTCGTTCATCGCGCTCGGCCTCTTCCTCGCCTTGAGCGATGCGCGGCAGGGGAGATAGTCAAGCGGAGCGAAGGTATTCGCGCATGCGGTCGCTCGAGTAAATGTAGATGCTGTTTCCCAGGATGCTGATCGCGAACAGCGCCAGGGATGCCGGAGTGACCTCGAGCACTTTGTGCAGGCCCAGCCAATCGACGGGCGCATCGAGCCAGTGCGAGAGTCCCGCCAGGCGCCCGCTCGACGGATCTCCGCCGCTCAGGTGGGCCACGGCGACACGCAGGCCGTCGATCACGCCGATGTGCGTCCACTCCCCGTCTCGCAACCAGCGGTACACCTGCACGCTGATCAGGCACAAAAACGCCGCGAGACACCCGTAAGCGACCACGGCGCCCACGACGCTCTCGGTGCGCAGCGCCGCCTCGCGGGCGGTCATGGTTGCGCTGCGCCCACAGCCGGGCACCCCTTTACTTCCAGACGCACGATATGGCCTGCCTCGCCCTGCAACTCGGAGGGCTTCAGCACGCTGTCCGTCGGCTTGAGATCGATGTCGATCCAATACACATCGCCCGTGCGCTTGCGGTCGGCGATTGCCGGATTGAATCCGAGCGACTGGGCCTGCGTCACTCGGGCGTCGGCACGCTTCTGCTCGCTGTAAAGCCCGAGCGATATGACCGGAGCGTCGTTCGGTCCCGGCATTTCCAGCGCATCCTCGATGCCGCCCGCCTTGAGCTTGGCCAGCATTTGATCCGCGCTGCCGCGGGCGGAGGAGATCGGCAGATACACCCAAACCCCCGCCCACACCTCGCCCTCGGCGACCCGCTGCCTGGGATCGTATCCGCCGCCTCGCAGGGTGCTGGCGGCATGTGCAGCCTCCGCGACCTCGCGGAACGGACCCACGCTGATGCAGCGTTTCACGTTGGTGAGGAGCCCCCCGGACGGCTCCTCGCCCGCCCCGCCCTCGCCTCCCGTGCCACCCCTCGCGCCGACGATGCCGCCCCCGACACTCTCGCCGCCACTTCTGCCCCGGGCTGCTCCGGACGCTTCGGAGGCGAGCCTCAAGGTCGCCGTCGCCGCAGCGCCCGCCGGCTCGTCCGAGTGTGCGATGCCGTGTACCCAGAGAAAATAGCCCACGTTCGCGAGCGCGAGGCACACCACCAGAGTCTTCAGCATCGTCATGCCTCGACTCCCCGCAGGCTCACCTCGCCAGACACGAATCTCTGCAATCGGCCGTCGCCGACTTCGAGCAGCAATGCACCCTCCTTATCCACCCCCCGTGAGAGCCCCAAGATGGCGCCGTCCCCAGCGCTCAGTATGCGCGCCGGGCGGGCGGCCAGCGCATCGAGCGCCTCCCACTCCGCGCGAAACGGCCCGAATCCGTCTCGCTCGAACTCGGCCAGCATACCGAAGAGCGCCTCGAGGAGCGCGGCCGAGAGGGCGTTGCGCGATACCGCCGCCACGCCGGCGTCGGCGAGCGCCGCGACGCGCGCACCGCTCGCCTCGATCTCGTAGCGCTCGGCAGCGGAGAGCTTGAGATTGAGGCCCACGCCGATGACCACGTGGGCGGCGGCGCCCTCAACCGCGGTCAGCTCGAGCAGTATGCCGCCCACCTTTCGATCGTCGAACCAGATATCGTTCGGCCACTTGAGGCGGATCCCTTGCGCGCCCACGCGCTTCAAGGCCCGGGAAACCGCGACGGCGCTCGCAAGACTCAAGGCCGGGCTGGGGAACCCGGAATCGCGAAATCCCCAGCCTATCGACAGGGCGATCGCGGCGCCGAAGGGCGAGATCCAGCGCCGGCCGTGCCGGCCGCGCCCGGCATGCTGCAATTCGGCGAGGCAGGCATCGGCCTGCCCCCAGGGAGGTCGCGGGGAATGGAGCAGGCGCGTATTGGTCGAGTCCACCTCGAACAGCACTTCGAGCCGATGGAGCCTGCGTCGGCCTTCGCCCCCGAGCGCCGCACGAATGCGCTCTTGGGAGAGCAATTCGACCGGATTCGCCAAACGATACCCGCGGCGCGGCACGGCGGCGATATCGACGCCTTGGTCGCGCAATCGCCCGATCGCCTCGCCGACCTCGCGGCGATTCGTCTCGAGCGCGCGCGCGAGCGAAGCGCCGGAGCGCACTTCACCGTCCGCGAGCAACCCGACGAGCGCGGCCCTGTCTACGCGGCGCGGGAGCGAAACAGCCATAGCTTCTTGACGCGATTCTCTTTGCCCGCCGCCATGCGTGCGATGTTGCCTCGATGAGTGAAGATCACGAACAGCTCCATCGCGATGAGGAAGGCGACGAGTGGCATGTCCTTGGGCTCGAGGAGGTAAGCGGCGCCGGCGAGCGCCGCGCCGGCCAGCATGCTCGCGAGCCCGACGTAGCCGGACAGCACGAGTACGAGCAACCAGACGCCGAGCGCGGGAAGGAGCAGCGGCAGGTCGAGCGCAGCCACGACGCCGACCATGGTGGCCACTCCCTTGCCGCCCCGAAATCCGAACCACACCGGATAGACGTGCCCGATGATGACGGCGAGCGCGCAGGCGAGCGAGAGCCACTCGCGCGAGAGCCCCGGATCGATCCCGACGCCCGGAAGCTCGGCCCGGGGCAGATACGCCACCGCCAATACGCCCTTGCCGATATCGATGGCGAAGACCGCGAGGCCGAACCACCTGCCGAGCGTGCGGAAGGCATTCGTCGCCCCGGCATTGCCGCTGCCGAGGCGCCGAATGTCGACGCCGCGGAGGCGGCCGAGCACCAGACTCCCCACCAGCGCGCCGAGCAGGTAGGCCGCGAGAGTCTTCACACCGAGTTCCCACATGCGCGAATTATATGCGCCGCGGCAGGTGTATTTCCGCGAGCATGCAGCGCACGCCGCCCCCGCCATGGCGCTCGATGTGGGGGATGTCGGCGGCGAGGATGTTGCCGTGCTTCTCGAGCTGACGGCGCTGCCGCGCGTGCAGGCTCCGCCATGCCCTCGTCGATAGCGCGATCAGTGGCGAGCGCGCCGGGGAGAGCTCGAGCAGGTTGCCCGCGAACTCGCGCATCTGCGAGCGTGTAATCTCGATCACCTCGTGCCCCGCGGCCTCGAGCCGTGAATGGACGTCATCGCGATGACGGCGCCCGGCGATCGACTCGGCGCAAACTACTGCGAAGGTCGCGCCGATCGCCATCATGACGTTCGTGTGATAGAGGGGCTTTGCCGGGTGGTCGAACGCTTCGAAGGTGACGAGCTCATAATCGAGCTGCTGGGCGAATTCGCCCAGCACGTCCAGATCGGTTCGCGGCGAGAGGCTCGCATAGGCGACGCGTTGCGGCCGATCGAGCACCAGGCTTCCGGTTCCCTCGAGAAACTTGCCCTGGCTCTCGCGATAGCTGAGATCCACCGTCCGGACGATGCGGAAGGAGCCTTGCTCGATGACTCCGCGTATCACCTCTTCACGGCGTTCGCTGCGCCGATTGGGCGCGAGCAGCGGATAGAGCACGACGGTGCCGTCGCGGTGGAAGCTCACCCAGTTGTTGGGGAAGATCGCATCGGGCTTCACGGGCTCGTCCGTGTCCTCGGCCACGATGACGTGCACGCCGGCCCTGCGCAAGCTCTCGGCGAGGGCGTCGAACTCCTCGAGGGCGAGCCGCTCGAGGTCCGAGGGAGCGGCCACCGCGCCACGCGTACGGGCGCTGCGCGCCGCGATTGCGTGCTGGAACGAGTTACTCGGCGCGGTTTGCGGGTTGAATGCGAAATGCGCCGGCCGCACCATGAGCACCGCCGCGGCCGCTTGCGCCTCCTTGGGGGGCTCGGAGTTCGGCATTAGGCTAAACTACACGAAGGGCAGCCCCTTGAGCCACCGCAGCAGGCGCGGCCCGACAATCTTAAAGAGAGCTTCGCGTTTCGCTTTGGGGGTATCGCCCTTTGCCCGTTTCATTGACCAAGTCGCTCTTCGGCGCACTCGCGGTCGTGGCGCTCGCCTCGGGCGCCGCGCCGAGCAGGGGTGCGCCCGGGGTGCAGGCGCCGGCCGACAAGCCCGCCGCGACGTACGCATTCAGCTTCGAGATGCTGCTCGCCGAGGCGAAGCGGCTGGCCACGAGACCCTACTCCCCGCAGCGCAGCACTCTGCCCGCCGGCCTCGACAAATTGAGTCCGGAGCAATATCGCAGCATTCACTTCAACCGCGACGCAGCGATCTGGCGCCGGGAGAACCTGCCGTTTCGGCTCGAGCTGTTGCGAGCCTCGAACAACATGCAGGCGACACTCGTCACGGTGTCCATCGTCGAGGATGGCATGGCCTCCGATCTCATCGCGACGCCGGCCATGTTCGACTTGGGTCCCGCCGGTCCTCAACTCGGCAAGGTGGTATCGCTCCCGCTGTCGGGCTTTCGTCTGGTCAATCAAATCAACTCGAAAAAGATCTGGGACGAATTCCTGGTGTTCCAGGGGGCGAGCTATTTTCGGGCCGTGCCGAAGGGCCTGCTCTATGGTCTGTCGGCGCGCGGTCTCGCGATCAACACCGCGGAGCCCTCGGGCGAGGAGTTTCCGGCCTTCGCGCACTTCTGGATCGAGCGCCCGGCTGCGCGTGCCACCTCGATCGTGATCGACGCGCTGCTCGAGAGCGAATCGACGACGGGCGCTTATCGCTTTACCGTTCAACCCGGTGTCGAGACGGTCACGGACGTCGAGCTCACCCTGTTTCCGCGGGCCGACATGCGCGTGGTCGGTATCGCGCCGCTCACTTCCATGTTCTTGTTCGACGAGACCAATCGCGGGCGACTCGACGACTATCGTCCCGAGGTGCACGACTCCGACGGCCTGCAGATCACTTCCCATGGCGGCGAGCACATATTTCGGCAGCTCGCAAACCCCACTAAACTCCAGGTGTCGACGTTCACGACGCTGCCGCCGCAGGGTTTCGGGCTCGTGCAACGCTCGCGGGAGCAGAGCGATTATCAGGATTTCGAGAACCTGTACGAGCGGCGCCCGAGCGCGTGGGTCGAGCCGGTCGGGGATTGGGGCGCAGGAGCGGTCGAGCTGGTGGAGATCCCGTCGGGGCGTGAAAGCAATGACAACATCGTGGCCTTCTGGCGGCCGGCCCAGGTCCTTACCGCAGGGCATCCGGCGACGTTCGCCTACCGCCTCACCTGGCTTTCAGAGCCGCCCCTTCCGAAGTCCTTGGGCCAGGTGGTCGCGACTCGATCCGGTGCGAGCCTTGACGGCAAGCGCCGTGTGTTCATTCTCGACTTTGTCGGCGCGGGCGAGAAGACCGAGGGTTTGCGGGTCGATCTCGGCGCATCGGCGGGCAAGATTTCCAACGTGGCGCTGATCTCGAACAGCGCCCTGCATGGGCTGCGCGCGAGCTTCGAAATCGATCCGAACGACGCGGAGCTGATCGAGCTGCGGCTGCGCGTGATGCGCGCCGACCTTCCGGTCTCCGAAACCTGGCTCTATCGATGGACCTCAAGCTGAGCTCCGCTGCACGAGTCGATTCGGTCGATGCCATCGGGGGGATGCCGCCCGAGGCGCCGCTGCGGATGGTTGCGCAGAATCTGTCCTACGCGCCGATTCGAGTCAACCCGAGTCGTGCCGACTCGGGCGTCGTGTTCGCGCGAATCATCCTTCTCACGGTGAGCGTCGGAGTGACGGTTTACGGCGTCTACCAGATGCTGCAGGTCGTGCGCTTCGCCAGCATGACGCTGCTGCAGGGCCTCATGATCTTTTTCTTCGGCGTGTCGCTCGCCTGGATCGCATTCGCGGCGGGCTCGGTCATCGCCGGTGCATCGAAGCGCCGCGACTTCATCGACGGACGCCACGGAGCCGCATCGACGCTGACCGCACTCGTCATGCCGGTTTACAACGAGAACCCGACGCGCACAGCGGCGGCGCTTCAAGCGATGGCCGAAGCGCTCGCGCACATCGGCGCGAGCTCGGGTTTCGAGATCGTCGTGCTCTCGGATTCGACGAACGCCGACGCCTGGGTCCGCGAAACGCTCGTCGTCGATCGATTACGCAGGGCGCTCGCCACGGTCATGCCGGTTTGGTATCGCAGGCGCTGGCGCAACATCGCGCGCAAGTCCGGGAATCTGGAGGACTTCGTCACCCGGTGGGGCGCTCGCTACGACCATATGATCGTGCTGGATGCGGACAGCTTGATCGATGGAGCCACCCTCAAGCGGCTCGTGGACATGATGAGCGCGGACCCGGCGCTCGGGATCCTGCAGACTGCTCCGCAGCTCATCGGCGCGCGCACCTTCTTCGGTCGGCTGCAGCAGTTCGCGGCCTGCATGTACGGACCGGTCATCTCGCGCGGCCTGGCCGCCTGGTCCGGCAACTGCGGCAACTACTGGGGCCACAATGCCATCATCCGCGTGCGCGCGTTCGCCCAGAGCTGCGGGCTGCCCGAGCTCCCCGGGCGCAAGCCCTTCGGCGGACATGTGCTGTCCCACGACTTCGTCGAGGCGGCGCTCATGCGCCGCAGCGGCTGGAAGGTGAGCATGACCACGGATTGCCGCGGATCCTGGGAGGAATCTCCCCCCTCGCTCATCGACGTCGCGATTCGCGATCGGCGTTGGGCCCAGGGAAATCTGCAGCACATGAAGATCATCGGCGCCTCCGGCCTCAAGCTCGCGAGCCGCGTGCACCTGGGGCTCGGCATCATGAGCTATCTCTCCTCCCCGCTGTGGCTGCTGATGCTCAGCATCGGTTTCGCGCTCGCCGTGCAGTCGCACCTGATTCGTCCGGAATACTTCAGCCACGATTTTCAGCTCTTTCCGACGTGGCCGCGGTTCAACGTCGAGCTGATGATGGCCCTCTTCTGGTTCAGCATGATCGTGCTGCTGATCCCGAAGATACTGGGACTCATCCGCGCGCTGGCATCGCGGCGGCTGCGGCGCGGTTGCGGAGGCCTCATCGGCGTGGCTGCGAGCTTCGTGCTCGAGGTCATCTTGTCGGCGCTCTATGCCCCCGTACTCATGTTGATTCAGAGCCGTCATGTGTTCGAGGTGTTCATGGGACGGGACTCTGGCTGGAATCCCCAGCGCCGGGACGGCGGTGGCACCAGTTGGGGTGACGCCTGGCACTTCCACAAGCGCGACACGCTGCTCGCGGCCAT
>DATHCO010000140.1:0-8022 GCA_035319505.1 Steroidobacteraceae bacterium
ATCGATCATCGTCCGGTCTCGTGGCGCTCCGCCGAGGAGGCCGCGCGGATTTACCACGAGGCTGCGGCCCGTTGCGGTGCCGTCGTGGGGAATGAGGAAGAGTTTGCCGTCATCGGTGGCGGCGCGGAGTCGGCGCTCTCAGCCGCCGTCGGGTTCGTGAAGGCCGGTCGCGAGTTCGTGATCTTCAAGAAGGGGCGTGCCGGGTCGCTGACTCTTACGCCCGAACGGAGCTTTGAAACCGGCATCGTTCCGGTCGAGGTCAAGAAGCCCTTCGGAGCCGGTGATGCCTTCCTCGGAGGGCTGGTCGCCGCGATCCTCGCCGGGCTCGCGCTCGAGCCGGCGGTGCGCCGGGCATCCGCGGCGGCCGCCTACGTGGTCGCACGGCGAGGTTGCGCCTTTGCGATGCCGACCGCAGCCGAGCTCGATGCGTTCATTGAAAAGCATGCGATGAATTGAGGTTTGCCCATGCACATTCCCGCCTATGACAATCACAATGCTCCCATCGTCGATGTGAACGACGCCGAAGTGCCGCTCGCCTACTTCAATCTGGTTCGACTCGAGCGCGGGGAGCATTTCACCTCGAGCGTCCCGCGCTACGAGACCTGCCTCGTGCCCGCCCACGGCACGATCGACGTCGAGGTGCAATCGAGCGCCGGCGAGCGCCGCTCGTTCGAAGCGATCGGCGCGCGCGCTTCGATCTGGGAGGGTGATCCGTCGGGCGTGTACGTACCGGTGGGCTCGAGCGCCCGATTCGTATGCCGCTCCGGGAGCACCGAGGTGTTCGTCGCCGGCGCGCGTTGCGAGGAGGCCTTCGAGCCCTTCGCGGTCCGTCCCGCGAACATCGATCCGGTGCAATACGGCTCCGACGAGACGAAGACCCACCGCAAGATCAAGCACATTCTCGGTCAGAAACCGCCGGGGCGCGTGGGGCGGCTGCTCGTGTCGGAGCTCTTCACGGTAGGGGCCGGCGGCTGGTCGGGTTATCCGCCGCACAAGCACGACACCGACCGACTGCCCGAGGAAACGCGCCACAACGAGATCTACAACTTCCGCTTTCGCCCCGCGAACGGCTTCGGCCTGCAACTCCTGCAAGCCGAGGGCGACGAGATCGGCCAGGCATTTCACATCAAGAACGCCTCGACCCTGACGATCGGCCGCGGCTACCATCCCTGCGTGGCGGCGCCCGGCCATGAGATGTACTACTTCACGATCATCGCGGGGGCGACGCAGCGGTCGCTCCGTCAGTTCTTTCAGCCCGCCTACGCCTACCAGATCGAGACCATCCCCGGCATCAAGAACATGATCGCGAAGTTTCGCTGAAGGCCGGACGCGTGCTTGCGACGCTCGCCGCAATTGTGGCGCCTGCCGTGGAAGCGAGCTACGGGGTCGCCTGTTTCAACGTGTTCGGATGGGAAGACGCGAGCGCCGTCGTCGATGCCGCGAGCGAGCTCGGGGCGCCGGTGGTGCTCGCCGTGAACCGCGATTTCCGGCGCTTTATGCCGATCGAGGTCATCTGCCCGATGCTCCGAACGCTCGCGGTGCGAGCGCCGGTTTCGGTGGGCGTTCATCTCGACCACACCGATGATATATCCGAGGCGCTCAATGCCGTGGACCTCGGGTTCACCTCGGTCATGTACGACGGATCACAGCTCGCGCTCGAGGAGAACATCGAGCGCACGCGGCGCGTCGCCGACTATGCCCACGTTCGCGGATGCTCGATCGAGGCGGAGATCGGCTCGGTGCCGTATGCCGAAGGGCGGCCGCACGTCGAGGCCGAGCTCACGGAGGTGAGCGATGCGATCCGCATCGCCGGGGAGTGCGCGATCGACGCACTCGCGGTCTCCGTCGGCAACGTTCACCGCCTGCGCGAACCCGGCTCCGTGATCGACTACGCGCGCCTCGCAGAGATCGAATCAGCCGTGCGCGTGCCCCTGGTGATTCACGGAACGTCCGGCATTTTCGAGGAGGACATCCGGCGGCTCGCGAGGACCCGGGTCGCCAAGTTTAATATCGGAACGGTGCTGCGGCAGGCCTTCGGGGCCGGCCTCAAGGCAACGCTAGCTCGTCATCCGGATCGCTTCGACCGTCCCGAGATCATGCGTGAGGTGATGCCCTTCATCGCGAGCGAGGCCAAGCGCATGATACGCCTACTCGGCTGGAGCGCCGGCGCTCACTCGTAGCGAACTCGCACGCTCTTGCCGCTCGCCATCGGTTCGAGCGCGGCATTGGCCAAGATGAGCGCCCGGCGCCCGTCCTCGAAGCCGACCGCCGGAGTGCGCCCCGCGCCGACGGCGTCGATGAAGTCGTTCAACTCGTCGAGATAGGCTTGTCGGTAGCGCTCCATGAAGAAGTGCAAGAGCGGCTCCTTGGCGTCGGTGCTGGCAGCGTCGTAACGGGTAAGCGTGCTCGCGCGCAAGTTGTCCGATTGCACCATGCCTCGGGCGCCGAAGGCCTCGACGCGTTGATCGTAGCCGTAGACCGCGCGCCGTGAATTGTTGATGTGCACGAGCGCACCGGAGGCCGATTTCATCACCACCATCGCCGTGTCGACGTCGCCGAACTCGGCGAGCACGGGCTCCACGCAAATGCTTCCCGTCGCAAACACCTCTTCGATCGGGTCCTCGCCTAATATGAAGCGCGCGAGATCGAAGTCGTGAATCGTCATGTCGCGAAAGATCCCCCCGGAGCTTCTCAGGAATTGCACCGACGGCAAACCGGGATCACGGCTCGTGAGCACGAGGAGCTCGAGCGCGCCGATATCGCCGCGCCGAACCGCCTCGCGCACTGCCCGATGGCTCTGGTCGTAGCGTCGATTGAAGGCGATCTGGATCGGCACGCCTGCGCCAGCAATTTCCTCGCGGCAGCGCTCCACGCGCTCGATGTCCAGATCGATCGGCTTCTCGCAAAGGATCGCCTTGCCCGCGCGGGCCGAGGCCGAGATCAGATCGACGTGGGTGCTCGTCGTGGAGGCGATGAGCACGGCGTTCACGGAAGCTTCGCCGAGCGCGGCTTCGACACTCGTGACTGCCTTGGCGCCGTATCTCTCGGCGGTAGCTGCGGCGGCGGCGCCGTTCGTGTCGTAGACGCAGGCGAGGCGGGCACGCGGGTGACTCGCGACGATGTTGGCGGCATGCAGGACACCGATTCGGCCCGCTCCGAATAGTGCAAAGTGAATCACGGCTCTCTCCCGAAATGAATCTGGGCGCTCCTAGGACACGGCATGGCCTGTTCCCGTGCCCGCGTGGCGAGCGGTGCTCCTCGCAGCCACCGATCGCAGCGGTCGGAGTGTGCCGCGCTCGACCGCATGACATTCGAACAGTCGGCGAGTCTTCTTATCTCCGGTTCGGTCGATGATGCCGAGGAGCAACTCCACTGCCGTGATGATGATGTCGGCGACCGGCTGATGAATCGTCGTGAGATTGTAGGCGGGCCATGCGGCCATGGCCATGTCGTTGAAGCCCATCACGCCGATGTCCTGCGGAACGCGCGCACCAGCCTCCCGGCAGGCATCGATCGCTCCCATCGCGAGCACGTCGTCTCCGCAAAAGACGGCGTCGATCCCGCCATTGCGCAGCAGCTGCTTCATCAGCGTATTGCCCGCCTCATGGCAGTACGAGTGCCCGTACACCAGCGCGCAGAGCTCGAGATCCGCGACGGCGAGGCTCTCGTTGATGCCGCGCAGGCGGTCCTCGGTCGAGTTGGCGCCTTGGGGTCCGCCGAGAAAGGCGATGTTCCGGTAGCCGCGATCGCGCAGCATTGCGCCCGCAATGCGGCCGCCTTGGAGATTATCGCAGCCGACGATGTTTCCAGAGACCGCGCTCGCCGGTCGACCGAAGGCCTGCACCACCGGCATTCCCGCCGCCGCACACTCCTCGGTAAAGCCCGGCGGAAGCGTCGAGGAGGCGACGATCACACCGTCCACGCTGTACTTGAGCAGCATGTCGAGCGCAACGTCGGTGCGTGCTCCTCCCGAGAGATTGGCAAACAGCGGACGGCGGCCGCGCTGCTGCAGCCGCCGCGTGAACAGATCGAACACCTCCATGAACAGGGGGTTGTCGAAGGCATTGGAAATGAGAGCGATGAGCTCCGTGCGCTTCGTCATGAGGCTGCGTGCCAGGGCGTTCGGCCGATAGCCGAGCGATCGCGTCGCGGCCATCACCTTGTCGCGCGTCTTGACCGAGACGCTGGCTCCCGCGGTGAACGTGCGCGAGACCGCAGAGACCGATACCCCGGCGAGCTTCGCGACTTCCTTCGCGGTCGGGCGACGATCGACGATAGGCACGCTGTTCTTCACTTTCGTTGTTGCAACCATGGCGAAGTGCGAGCCTCTCCTACTCGAGGCGGGGCAGTTCCATCACCTTAATATATTGCAAGCTCGTCGCGGCGCAACTCGCACGGGCGCCTCGAATACGCGCGCCTCATTCGACCGCGCGGGGGCCGCAATTGCAAGCGCTTGCAACGCCGAAAACGGAATGCTATAAGAGCGTGAAGCTCGGCACCCATTCGTTTTCCGGTCGGAGGGGATTCATGTACATCATCGGCCAGGAAGAGATCGATGCCGTCGCGCGAGTGGTCAATTCCAAGGCGTTGTTTCGTTACGACATCGGGCACGAATGCGAGCGCTTCGAAGCGCGCTACGCCGCCTATCTCGGTGCGAAGCACTTTTCCCTGGCGGCGAGCGGGTCGTATGCGTTGACGGCGGCCATGATCGGCCTGGGGTTGGGGCCGGGCGACGAGGTGCTCGTACCCGCGCATACGTACATGGCCTCCGCCACCTCGGTGCTCGCGGTGGGTGCGATTCCGGTGATCGTCGATGTGAACGAATCGATCACCATCGATCCGGCTGCCGTCGAGGACGCGATCGGCCCTCGGACCCGAGCGGTGATCCCCGTCCACATGTGGGGCACCACCTGTGACATGGACGCGATCATGGAGATCGCGCGCCGCCGCAAGCTCTTCGTCATCGAGGACGCCTGCCAGGCGGTGGGCGGGGGCTACAAGGGCAAAAAGCTCGGCACGATCGGCGACATCGGCGCGTTCAGCTTCAACTTCTACAAGAACATGACCGCGGGTGAGGGCGGCGGCGTCGTGTGCAGCGACGATGCGGTGGTGAAGCGGGTGAATTGCGCGATCGACCCCTGCCATGCCTTCTGGACGGGTCGCAAGGAGGATGCGCGCCCGTTTGCCGGGAACGGTGCGCGCGCGAGCGAGTTCATGGGCGCGATCTTGAACGTGCAGCTCGATCGCATCGACGGGATCATCGCCGCGATGCGGCGCGAGCGCGAAACGATCCGCGAAGCGATCAAGGACCTCACCAAGCTCGGGCTCGCGCTCGCCCCGCTCAACAGCCGCGAATACGATTGCGCCACCAACGTGTTCCTGACGCTGCCGGACGCGGACGCGGCACAGCGCTTCACCAAGACCTTCCCGAGCGTGATCGCCGGCAAGACCGGCCGGCACACCTATACCGAGTGGGATCAGGTCTTGATGGGAGCGGGCGCGGCGCATCCGCTCATGAACCCCTACAACATGCCGGCGAACGCCGAGTGCCGCCGAACCTATTCGAAGGACATGTGCGCACGGTCGCTTGCGATCTTGAACCGCACGATTCTGGTGCCGACCAATCCGCTGCACACGGCCGAGGACACGGCGAACATCATCCACAACATCAGGATTGCGACGCGCGTGGCGCTCGGGAGCTTGAAGAGCGAGGATGCCGACGTGCGCAAGGGAGCGGAGCTCGATGTCATCAAGTATGACCTGAAAGAAACTGCCTGGTAGTCGGAGCAACGCGGAGCCGTTGGGGGCTCCGTCGGCGACGGGCGCGCGACCACGACGAGACTCGTGGCACAAATAAAACGGGAGCACCATGAAAAGGGATAGGGGACGAGAAGTTGCGGCGTACGCACGGCGCCTGGGCGTGCTGGCCGCGTTTGCAAGTGTGTTTGTTTGGACCGCCGCGCCCGCCGACCCCACCGCAGCGACTGCGACGGAGACGCCGGCGAGCACGAGCGGCGAGTACGGCGTTACGCTCGAGGACATCATCGTCACCGCGCAGCGGCGCGCGGAGACGGTGCAGACGGTGCCCATCAGCATCGATGCCCTGGGCAAGGACGATCTCGCTGTCGGCAACATCAAGACCATCGAGGACATCGGCGCGCTGGTTCCCGGCCTGCAGTTCGCGGTGCCGAACGGATTCAGCTCGGCGTTCACGACGATCGCAATTCGCGGCCTCAACACCAACACGGGGCCGCCCACGGTGGGCCTCTACATGGACGACACGACGATCTCGAGCCGGCTGTCCGGCACCGCCAACCAGGGCAATGTCTACCCCATCGTGTGGGACCTGAATCGTGTCGAGGTCGAGCGTGGTCCGCAGGGCACGCTGTTCGGCGCCGGCTCGGAAGCGGGCACCGTGCGCTTCATCACCAACCAGCCGAGCCTCACCGACTTCAGTGGCCTCGCGCGGGGGGAGCTCTCCCAGACCGAGGGCGGGAAGATGAGCTACGAGGCCGCGCTCGCGCTCGGCGGGCCGATCGTCAACGACGAGATCGGCTATCGCATCAGCATCTACGACCGCCAGGATGGCGGCTGGGTGAACCGCGAAGACCCCGTGACGGGAGAGATCGTCGCACGCAATGCGAACACCATGGACCATCTGGCCGCGAAGGCCGCGCTCGCCTTCAAGGTGGGCGACGCGCTCATTACTGCGGGCCTTTACCACCAGGACGTGCATCAGGACGATGCGCGGCGCTTCTACGCGGCCTACTCGGACGCGCAGGCCGGCGTGTTCGTGAACGGCGTGCTGCTGCCCGAGGTCTGGACGGACAAGTGGACGCTGCCCTCGATCAAGCTCGAGGATCATTTGCCGTTCGCGGATCTCACGGTCGACACCTCGTATTTCGATCGGACCGCGACCGAGATTCTCGACGAGAGCGCCTTCGTGTGTCCGGGAATGGTCACCAATGGGCAGCCGGGCTGCGGCAATCCGCTCGGGACGGGCTATCCGAGCCAGGAAGATCAGGTCGCCTACACTCCCACGAATCTTTATGTGAAGGCCTACACGGCCGAGGCACGGCTCGCCTCCACGAACTCTCCCGACTCGCGCCTGAGCTGGGTGGCAGGGTTCTACTTCGAGCATCGGACGCAGCGGGATTTTCAGACGGATTACGATCAAGCCGACTACCCGCAAGCGTTTCCGAGCAACCCCGTTCCCGCCTGCACGCAGCTCCAGTGCTATGTCATTCAAGACCAGCACGAGCTGTTCGTCGATGCGCAGCGCGCGATCTATGCGCAGGCCGATATCCGCCTCTTCGACCCGCTGACCCTCACGCTGGGCGAGCGGTTGGCGCATGTGACGGTGCAGGGAGCCCTGACCACCGGTATCTCCTATCTGACCGGGGCACCACCCTGGGCCGGCTTCAGCGGCTCCAACAATCCGTCGACGCCGCGAGGCGGGCTTACCTATCATCTCGACCAACACAACCTGCTCTACTTCACCTTCAGCGAGGGCTACCGGCCAGGTGGTGGCAACTCGTCACTCCCCACGACGGGTCCGTGCGGTCTACAAGTCGCTAACCCTGTCCCGCGAGTGCAGGCCGTTTACTCTCCCGACACGGTGCATGCCTTCGAGGTGGGCGCCAAGGACACGCTCTTCGACGGGCGCCTGCAGGTGAATACCAGCATCTTCTACAACCAGTGGAACAACATCCAGCAGTACGTGAGCGAATCCTGCGGTCCGTATGCCTTCGGCACCAACGGCGGCAACGCGGTCAGCGACGGCTTCGACCTGGCGGCGCGCGCGCTGCTGATGCAGGGACTGCGGCTGGACGTGAACGTCGGCTACGTCAACGCCTATTACACCAAGAGCGGCTACATTCCCAACCTGCCGCCGTCACAGGCGTCCATCCTGGTGGTCGAGGGCGACAAGGTCGGCATCCTGCCGCAGGTCAACCCGCCGTGGAACGTCAATACGATGCTGAACTACTCGTTCCCGCTCAGTAACGGCGACAAGGTGCATCT
>DATHCO010000141.1:0-17226 GCA_035319505.1 Steroidobacteraceae bacterium
GGGCAGGGCATTGGTTCGGCACGGATCGGCTCGGCCGCGACCTGTTCGTGCGCACGCTCGAAGGAGCACGCGTGTCGATGACGGTCGGCCTGATCGCGGGCTCGGTGAGCTTCTCCGTGGGGCTTTGCTACGGGGCCGTGGCGGGCTACATCGGCGGGCGCACCGACGAGGTGATGATGCGCCTCGTCGAGATCCTGGGGGGGCTGCCGCTGATCTTCTTCGTGATCTTCCTCACCGTCGTGTTCGGCCGAAACGAGCTCGTGCTGTTCGTGTCGATCGGCGCGGTCGGCTGGCTCACTATGGCGCGCATCGTGCGCGGCCAGACCTTGAGCATACGCCGCCAGGAGTTCATCGAGGCGGCGGTGGCATCCGGCGCCGGCACGGCACGCATCATCTTCAGGCACGTGGTACCCAACGTGCTCGGTCTCGTCATCGTATACGCGACCCTCACCGTGCCGCAGATCATGTTGTTCGAGAGTTTCCTGAGCTTTCTCGGCCTCGGAATCCAGGAACCGCGCGCGAGCCTCGGCACGCTCATCGCGGAAGGCGTGGGGGAGATGGAGGCGGCACCGTGGATGCTGCTCGCGCCCGGCGTGTTCTTGACGCTCCTGCTCATGAGCCTGAACGTGTTCGGAGACGGACTGCGCGACGCACTCGATCCGAAGGAGCATCGATGAGCCGGGCAAGCGAATCGGCTGCGGTGCTGGCGACCGAGGCTCTCCACGTCGCCTTCCTGCGCTCCGGTCGCACGATCGCGGCGGTCCGCGAGGTGTCGCTCGCCGTGGGCTCGGGCGAATGCGTCGGCATCGTCGGCGAGTCGGGTGCGGGCAAGACGCAGTTGTTCATGGCGACGATGGGGCTTCTCCCGAAGAATGCGCGCGTCAGCGGCAGCGTACGCTTCGAAGACCGGGAGATCCTCGGGCTTTCGCGTGATGCGCTCAATCGCGTGCGCGGCGCGAAGCTCGCCATGATCTTTCAAGATCCGATGGTCTCGCTTGCTCCGCACCTCTCGATCGGCGTACAGCTCGCCGAGGTGCTCGTCTGTCATCGCGATGCGTCATGGCGCGATGCCGAGCGCGCCGCGCTCGGGATCCTGGAGCGCGTCGGATTGAGCGAGCCCAAACGGCGTTTGCGGCAATATCCTCACGAGCTGTCGGGCGGAATGCGTCAGCGAGTGATGATCGGGATGAGCCTCCTGTGTGAGCCTCTCCTGCTCATCGCCGATGAGCCGACCAGCGCGCTCGACGTCACGGTACAGGCTCAGATCATCGATCTGTTGCGCAGCCTTCGCGGCGAGTCGGGGATGGCCATTGCGCTCATCAGTCACGACCTCGGCGTCGTGGCCGGTCTCGCCGACCGAATTGTGGTGATGTATGCCGGGAGAATCGTGGAAAGTGCCCCCGCCGGGGGGCTTTTGCGCCACGCGCGCCATCCGTATAGCGCGCTGCTGGTGAGATGCATCCCCGATGTGCACCGAGCGCGTCTGGGTCCGATGCCCTACATCCCCGGACAGACGCCCGGTCCGGATGAGGTCGAGATCGGCTGCGCCTTCGCTCCGCGCTGCCCGCATGCGACCGATCGCTGCCGAGCCGAGCGCCCGAGGCTCGAGGATCTCGGCGGTGAAGTCCACGTGGCGTGTCACTACCCGCTGTGAGCAGCTCGCTTCTCGAAGTACGCAATCTCGCCGTGCACTTCGGCACGGTCGCGGCACTCGAGGATGTGAGCTTCGAGCTCGGCAGCGGCGAGACGCTCGGACTGGTGGGGGAATCGGGATCGGGGAAATCGACCCTGGCGCGCGCGATCCTGCGGCTGATCCCGGCCACGCGCGGCAGCATCACCTGGCGGGGCGTGGAGCTACTCACCTGCGATGCCGCGAGCTTGCGCCGCCAACGCCGCGACTTACAAATCGTCTTCCAGGACCCGCTTGCCAGCCTCGATCCGCGCATGCCCGTGGGCGAGACGTTGGCCGAGCCGCTCGAGATCTTCGAGCCCGAGCTCGGCGCGCCCGAGCGCCTCGGGCGGATCAAGCACATGCTCGAGCGTGTCGGTCTCGGCGCCGCCGCGATCGATCGTTACCCGCACGAGCTCTCGGGAGGCCAGTGCCAGCGGATCGCGATCGCACGCGCCATGATGCTGCGCCCGAGACTCTTGATTTGCGACGAGCCCGTGAGCTCTTTGGATGTATCGATCCAGGGCCAGATCGTAAACCTATTGCTCGACCTGCAGCACGAATTCGGCACGGCGATGCTGTTCATCAGCCACAACTTGGCGATCGTGCGGCACCTCGCACACCGTGTGATGGTGATTTACTTGGGTAGGCTCGTCGAGGTGGCATCGTGTGAGAGACTGTTCAGCGCCCCCAGGCACCCTTACACGCGCGCACTCCTCGCAGCGCTGCCGGACCCGACCGGGAGGGCGCGCGGCGCGGGGCTGACGCGGGGCGAGCTGCCGCGCGGCGCAGCGGTTCCATCGGGCTGCGCGTTCCGCGACCGTTGCCCCTACGCGCAGGAGCTCTGCGCTCGGACGATACCGAGGCTCGAGCCGGTGGGGGCTGCGCAGGCGATCGCCTGCCACCGTCGCGGCGAGCTCGTGTATTCTTGATGCCGAGGCGATTCCACATGGCACTTATCTCATGACACAACGAAAAGCGGTGCGCTCGAGCGACGGCTTGGCGAGCGTTCGCTACGAGATCCGCGGCAAGTTGGCGCGCCGGGCGCTCGAGATGGAGCGTCTGGGCTACGACATCGTGTCGCTCAACATCGGCAACCCCTATGCATTCGGGTTTCGGACGCCCGAAACCATGCGGCTGGCGATGATCGAGAACCTGCGCTTCAGCGAGGGCTATGTGCACCAGAAGGGCATTTTCCCCGCTCGCGAGGCGGTGGTGATGCAGCAGCAGGAGCGCGGCGTGCACGGCGTGACCGCCGAGGAGGTGTTCATCGGCAACGGCGTGAGCGAGCTCATCGATCTCGCCCTGCGCGCGCTCCTCAATCCGGGGGATGAGGTGCTGGTGCCGAGTCCGGACTATCCGTTGTGGACCGCGGCCGTGAATTTGAATACTGGTCATGCGGTGCATTACCCCTGCCGACCGGGGCGCGGCTTCGTGCCCGACCCCGAGGAAATCGAGTCGCTCGTCACGCGCCGTACCCGCGCGATCGTCATCGTGAACCCGAACAACCCCACCGGCGCGGTCTATCCCCGCGCGGTGCTGCAGGCGATTGCTGAGCTCGCCGAGCGCCACCGACTGGTGGTGCTATCAGACGAAATTTACGACCAGATCGTTTACGACGATGCCGAGTTCATTCCGATGGCGACTTTGGCGCAGGGAACTTTGTGCTGCACGATGAGCGGGTTGTCGAAGGTGTATCGGGCCTGCGGCTATCGCGTGGGTTGGGCGGTCTTTTCGGGCGATACCGAGAATGCCACGGAGTATTTGAGCGGACTCGAGCTCCTATGCTCGCTCAGGCTTTGCGGGAACGTTCCCGGTCAATGGGCCGTCCAGACCGCCCTAGGAGGCCACCAGAGCATTCGAGAGTTGACGCGCCCGGGCGGGCGCTTGTTCGAGTCCCGGCAGATGATCCTGGAGAGCGTCGCGCGCAGCAAGTATCTGACGCTCGCACGGCCGATGGGCGCGCTCTACGCCTTCGTCGAGGTGCGTGCTGAGGCACTGCCGAGCTTCGATGATCAGGCCTTCGCGCTCGATCTGCTCGAGCACAAACACGTCCTGGTAGCTCCGGGCGTGAGCTTCAACGTCCCCTACCGCAATTGCTTTCGCATCACAAACCTTCCCGAGCGAGAGGTGTTGCGCACGGTGTTCACGCGCATCGAGGAGCTGCTCGAGACGCAGGCCTCGACGGTGCCCTCCCTGCAGGTCGTCGGGCCCACCGGAAAGGCTCAAGGTTCCTAAGGCGCAGGCGTGATATCCGACTTGATCGCGGCCACCGACGCAGGCCGCACCGTGCTCGTTCCGAACGCGGAACTGGCGGCCGCCCTATTCGATGCCCTCGAGCGGGCGCAGCGCGACGCCGGCCTCGGCGTCTGGCCGACCCCGCGCGTGCGCGACTTCGGCGGCTGGCTCCGGGAGCGACACGGCGCGCGCCATCTCGCCGACTCCTCGGTTCCGCGCTGCCTCACCGAAGTGGAAGAGCGCGAGCTCTGGCGCCGCGTGGTCCTCGAGAGCGGTTGCGAGCTCCTCGAGCCGGCGGGCGCCGCACGCGCGGCGCGCCGGGCGCGGCGTGCGATCTACGAGTACGGCATCCCGCCGCGCGCCATCGCGGCGCACGCGACGGAGGAGGCGGCGACTTTCCTCGAGTGGAATGCGCGCTTCGACGCCGCCTGTCGAGCGCACCACTGCGTGAGCGCCGATGAGCTGCTCACATTGGCCGAGCAGCCGGATCTGTTCTGCGCGCGCGGGAGCGAGCCGATTGCCTGGATCGAGAGCCCGCACTGGCGTCCGGTCGCGCGCCGCTGGCTCGAGCACCATGCGGGGGCCGCACTGCGCGCCGAGGTCGCGTGCGGGGTGAGCGCTGCGGGGGTCGCGCTCGAGGATGGCACGCCCGTGGGTGCTGCCCGAGTACAGGCGGCGAGCTCACCGGCGGCCGAGCTCGCGGCGATCGCCGACTGGGCGCGCGAGCAGCTGCGCGCGCACCCGGGCTTTCGCGCTTGGATCTGCGTGCCGGATTTGAGCTCGCGCCGCGCCGAGATCGTCGATGCGCTCGATGCCGCGCTCGCGCCGCAGCGCTTCGCGCTTCGCGACACGGAGATAGCGGCGCCCTATGCGATCGCGGGCGGCACAGCGCTTGCCGACTATCCGCCGGTGCGCGCCGCGCTCGATCTGTTGTCCGCAGCCGCGGGGAGCGTGCTGTTCGAAGAATGGAGTGCGCTGTTGCGCGCGCCCGAGCTCGCTCAATCGATGGCGGAGGCTGCCTCTGCTGCGCGCCTGGATGTGATGTTGCGCAGTCGAGCTCCGAGCGAGGCAGCTCTCGGGCATTGGCTGGCGTTGGCCGAGAGTGTGGCACGTGGCGCAGGCCTGGAGCCGCCCGCTCCCCTGTTGCGCCTCGAGGCGGCCTCGCGTGCGCTCGAGCGATTGTCCGGTAGTCAACCGGTGAGTCACTGGGTGCCCGTTTGGGTCGCCGCCTTCGAGGCGGGCCCCTGGACCGGGCGCGATCGCTGGTCGAGCACCGAGTACCAAGCCGCGGAGCGCTTTCGAGAGCTCATGGCAGCGCTTGCGAGCGCGGACCCGATCTTCGGCAGTCGTCCGCGCCGCTCGGCCGAGGACATCCTGCGGCGCGCCGCGCGCGATACCGCGTTCCAACCCCAGACGGGAGTACCGCCCATCTGGGTGAGCGGACAACTGCTCGATCCATGGCTCTCTTACGAGGGGCTCTGGGTGAGCGGGTGCGATGTCGAGCGCTGGCCAGCGCCTGTCGATCCGGTTCCGTTGCTGCCGGTGCGGCTGCAACGAGCGTACGGTGTGAGCGCCTCGGGGGCGGATTTACAGCTCAAGTTCGCCGAGGACCTGCAATCGCGCTGGCTATCGCGCGCGCCGCGCTGCATCTTTAGCTATGCCGATCGGGGCGACGGACACGCCGCCGCGCCGAGCGCCCTGCTCGCAAGGGTCGCCTCGACGGCACCGCCGCAGGCGCGTCGATCGAGCCGCGCGGGTTCGCAGCCCTGGAGCGGCGCTGCCGCCTCGACCGAGGAAAGCGAGCCTGAGCCGCATTGGCGCGCGCAAAGAAGGGCCGCCCCTGCGCTCGAGCGACTCATCGACGCCCACGGGCCAGCGTTTGGCCCGGACGAGGAGACTCGCGGTGTGTCGACCTTGAGAGCGCAGGCGCGCTGCCCTTTTCGCGCTTTTGCGGAGACTCGGCTGCGGACGGATTCGTTGGAGCGGCCACACCCCGGCTTCAACGACCGCGAGCGCGGCGAGCTGGTGCACGATGCGCTGCGGCGAATCTGGTCGGAGGCTCGAGATTCGGCCGGCCTGGCGGCGATCGCCGCGCGCGAGGGCGCGCTCGAGCGGCTGCTAGAGGAGTCGATCGGCCAATCGCTCGGCAGACTCTGCCGGCAGCGAGACCCGGGAAAGCGCTGGCGTCGGCGCGAGCAACGCCGCCTCGTGGGACTCCTCGGCAAGTGGCTGCAGCTCGAGCGCGCGCGTCCGCCGTTCGAAGTCGAGCACTGCGAGGAGGGCGCGGAGAGCGCCGTGCACGCGGGGCTCGAATTCACCATGCGCATCGATCGCATCGATCGGTTGCCCGATGGTGCGCGGGTGCTGATCGACTACAAGACCGGCGCGGCAGGTCCCGATTGGCGCGGCGAGCGTCCCGACAACCCTCAGCTGCCGCTCTACGCGCTCGGTCGCCGTCAAGGCCTGATTGCCGTCGCCTACGGGCGAATCAACGCGGCCCGGTGCGAGTTCGTGGTCGAGTCCGAGCGCGCGGGGATCTTCCCCGGCAGGAGAGCGAGCAAGCTGGAGGGCCAAGCAAGCTTCGCCGCGCTGATCGAGGTCTGGTCGTCGCGCATTGAGAGGCTGGCTCAGGACTTCGCGCAAGGACGCGCCCAAGTGGACCCCACCGTGTCCGCTTGCCGAACCTGCTCCCTGGAGGGCCTGTGCCGCATCCCCTCGACGCTTCCCCTCGGCGAGCGGAGCGAGGCGTGAGCTGGGGCGAGGCGTGAGCGGCGAGCGCGCCATCGCAGACGCCGCCGCGCGGCTCACCGCCGTCGCCGCGAGCGGCTCGGTGCTGGTGCAGTCGCCCGCCGGCAGCGGCAAGACCACCTTGCTGGTGCAGCGCTACCTGAGGCTGCTCGCGGCCGTTGAGGCGCCCGAGCATATTCTGGCGCTCACGTTCACCCGGCGAGCCGCCGCGGAGATGCGCGAGCGCGTGATGGGCGCGCTCGAGGCGGCCTCGCTCGGCGAGTGCCCGCAGCATCTCAACCCCCACACCTTCGAGCTCGCGGTCGCGGCGAGGCGCCGGCTCGAGGCGCGCCGCATCGATGTCGAGCGCCAACCCTCACGGCTGCGCATCGAGACCATCGACTCGTTCAATGCGTGGGTCGCGGCGCAGCTTCCCATCACGTCGGGAATCGGAGGAAGGCTCAACCTGCTCGAAGACGCCCGGCCGCTCTACCGAGCCGCGGCGCGCCGCGCGTTGACCTACGATGCGCGGGACACCTTCGGCGTGGCCGTCGATCGTGTCCTCGAGGTCGGTGATCAGCGCTGGCGGGAGCTCGTGGAGTTGGTCGCGGACATGCTCGCGTCCCGGGACCGTTGGCTGCCGCTGCTCGCCGGACGGTTGCAAGCGGCGGCCGCGCTCGACGAGCAGCAGCTCGAGCGCGTGCGGCAGCACTTCGACGAGGATCTCGAGCTGCTGGTGACCCGCGCATTGCAGAGCATCCACGAAGCGTTGGGCGCGGAGCTCATCGCACGGGTCTCGCCGCATCTCGCCGCGGCGGCGAGGCGCGTGGGCGAGGAGCGCCCGAGCTTCGCCGAGTGGCGGGTGAACGCGAGCGCGCTCGAGCCCAATCCTCGGGACCTCGGACGCTGGCGCGCGCTGGCGGATGTGTTTCTCAAACGAGACGACAAGCTTCGCAAGCGCCTGGTCAAGAACGATGGCTTTCCGGCAGAGTGCGCGGAGAAGGCGCCGATGGCGGAGCTCCTCGCGCAGCTCGAACGGCGGCCCCTCGCGGTGCAGGCGCTAGGCAAGATTCGATGGCTGCCCGAGCCACGTTATCGCGATGATGACTGGGCACGGGTGCGCGAGGTCGCGCAGCTTCTCGTGCTCGCCGCCGCCGAGCTCGACCGCGTGTTTCGCGAGGAGGGCGCGCTCGATTTTCCGGCCGTGTCGATCGCGGCCCTTCGTGCGCTCGGTGATCCCGAGTCGCCCACCGACCTCGCGCTGCGGCTCGACTATCGCCTGCAGCACATCCTCCTCGATGAGTTCCAGGACACCTCGAGCGCACAGCTCGAGCTCGTCCGCCTGCTCACCGCCGGCTGGCAACGCGGAGACGGTAGAACGGTGTTTTGCGTCGGCGACCCCATGCAATCCATCTACGGCTTTCGCCGAGCGGAGGTCAGAGCGTTCCTCGAGCTCGCGGAGGATGGGATCGGGGAGGTCGAGTTCGAAGTCGAGCGCCTGAGCAGCAATTTTCGCGCCGCTCGCCCACTGGTCGATTGGGTGAACGAGCGCTTCGCGCTCATCATGCCGAGAAAGGACGATCGCGAGCGCGGCGCCATTGCCTTCCGGCCGAGCACCCCGGCATCGGCGATATCGGAGGCGAGCTCCGCGGTGCGCCTCCACGGCTTCACCACGCGCAGCGCCGAGGCGCTGGCCGCCGCCGCGCTGATCGAGGAACGGTTGCGGCAGCACTCCGAATGGCGCATCGCCGTCTTAGTGCGCGCGCGCTCACACGCACTCGAGATCGCCGATGCGCTGCGCGCGCGGGGCATCGCGTTTCGCGCGCTCGACATCGAGCCGCTGCAGGATCGTGCGGCCGTGCGCGATGTGGTCATGCTCGCCTCTGCGCTGACGCATCTCGGGGACCGCACCGCGTGGTTGGCGGTGCTGCGCGCGCCGTGGGGAGGACTCACGCTGGCAGACCTGCTCGTCGTGGCACGGTCCGAATCGATCCTATGGGAGGCGATCTGCGATGAGGCGGTGCTCGCCCAGTTGAGCCCCGATGGGCGCAGCCGTTGCCGGCGGATTCGAGAGGTTCTCGAGGCGGCCTTCCGCGTGCGGACACACACCCCGCTCGCGCGCTGGGTCGAGCGGACGTGGCTCGGCCTCGGCGGAGCGGCCTGCGCGGCCGATGAGCGCGAGCTCGCGGAGGTGCGGCGGGTGTTTGCGCGCCTCAAGGAGCTCGGGCGCGCGCTTCCCGATGCGGCCGACTTTGCGGGGAGTTTTGCGGATTTGTATGCCGACAGCGGTTCTTCGAGCGCCGTGGAGATCATGACCATCCACAAGGCGAAGGGTCTGGAATTCGACATGGTTCTGCTGCCTGCGCTCGATCGATACCCGGGGCCCGAGCGCAGCCAGCTGCTGCTCATGCACCCCTTCGCTCGCAGTGACCGCGATGGGATGGTGATGGCGGCCCGGCCCGCGATCGGCGCGGATGCGGATCGACTGTTCCAGTTCTTAGTCCGCCAGGCGCGCGAGGCATCCGCGCTCGAAGCCGAACGGTTGCTGTATGTCGCCTGCACCCGCGCCAAACGGGAGCTGCACTTGAGCGCAACGCTGCGCGATGACCCGGAGGAGGGGGCGGCGATCGATGATGGCGACGACGAGGCGGGCGGTGAGGCGACAGTAGCTGAGGCGACCGCAGTCGACCGAGTGAGCGCCGCGGCGGCGGGCGAGTCTCGATCGGACGCTGCGCCGTGGAAGCCGCGCGTTGGAAGTCTTCTCGCCGTGCTCTGGCCCGTGGCGGGGCGCGAATTCGTCGCAGCCGCCGGGCGGGAAGCGCCGGCGATGCCCGCTCGGACAACGCCGCAGGCATCGCGGGCGCCGTCGGGGACGGTGGCGACGCCTCGGCCGATCAGCCGCTTACCGCTCGATTGGTCCCCGCCGCTCGAGGGCGACGCCGAGCTGGGCACGATTTCGATCGGCAGCCTCGCACGGCGCGAGGAAACCCCGGCCTTCGATTGGGCGAGCGAGACGGCTCGTTGCGTCGGCAGCTTGGTGCACGCGGAGCTCTCCGTCATGGACGTGAGCCGCGTCGAGGAGGCGGCAATCCGTGCGCGCGGGGCGCATTTCAGGCGCTGGTTGGCGATTCACGGCGTGCCTGCGGAGCGGCTCGAGGAGGCAGGCGAGCGCGTGATCGCCGCGCTGCTCGCGGTGCATCGCGATCCGCGCGGGTGGTGGATTCTGCGCAGGGGCTACCGCGATGATTACCGCGAGCATGCTCTGTCCGGATCCTGCCATGGCGAGGTGGTGCGCGTGGTCTTCGACCGTAGCTTCATCGATGAGCGCGGGATTCGATGGGTCATCGATTACAAGACGAGCCAGCACACGGGTAGCGGCCTCGAGGAGTTTCTCGACCGCGAGGTCGAGCGATACCGGCCGCAGCTCGAGCGCTACGCGATGGTGGCGCGCAAGCTCGGGCCCGAACCCGTGCGCGTGGGACTGTATTTTCCTCTCATCGGTGCCTGGCGTGAATGGACGCCTTGACGCAAGGCGGGTGAAGGGGCTAGCGTCGGGCGGATGGGCCCGAAGGACACACGTGATGCGCCGGGCGACGACCCGAAGTCGCACCGGCGGCAAGATGCCAATTCACAGCGTGCGGCGCTCCTGGGTATCCTCATCTGTCTGTTGCTCGTACTCGGCGGACTCGTGCTCGTCTACAAGCTGAAGAGCATGTCGGACCTCCAGGATTGCGTCATGCAGGGGCGCAGCAACTGTGCGCCGGTCGAGGCCGCGTCGGACAAATAAGGCCGCGATCGCGCCGCCCCTGCCGCTGGTCGCTCCCTGGTGTCCTGAATCAGAAAATTCGCCGGCATTCGAACGGCGCGGCGCCCCGACCGCTGCGTTGCTCCTCCCTTGAATACGCTAAAGTATTCGCGGTCGTCGCGCCTTGCGGTCGGGCCGCGGCGGCGCTCTCGGTGCACGGCGAATTTCTGATTCAGGACACTAGGGCACCGAAACGCCTCTGGCGGCCGGCGTAGTCCTCGAGCGCGCGGCGGAATCGCTGCTCGTCGAAGTCGGGCCAGAGGCAGTCGGCGAAATGAAGCTCCGCATAGGCGCATTCCCAGAGCATGAAGTCGGACAGCCGCTGTTCGTTGCCGGTGCGGATCAGCAGGTCCACGTCGCCCGCGGGATGGGTGGAGTGATCGACTTCGTGCAGCAGGCGATGGAATACATCCGCCGTGAGGTCGGTGGAGCGAGCCGCGCGGCGTGCCGCTTCGAGGATGCTGTGCTGGGAGGAATAATCGACGGCGATGCGCAGGTGCATTCCGGAGCCTCCCGCGCTCAGGCGCTCGCTCTGCTCGATCGAGCGCAACAGGCTCTCATTCAGCCGATCGCGGCGCCCGATGACGTTGATTCGAATCGACTGCTCGATGCAGCGACGCGTTTCGGTGAACAGGTACTGGCCGAACAAGCGCATCAGCGCGCTCACCTCGCTCGGCGGGCGTGCCCAGTTGGCCGAGGAGAAGGCGTACATGGTGAGGGTATCGACGCCGGCGCGGGCGGCGGTTTCCACGGCGACGCGCACCGCCTTGGCACCCTCCGCGTGGCCCGCAGTGCGCGGCAGCCCGCGTTGCGTAGCCCAGCGGCCGTTGCCGTCCATGATGATCGCGACGTGCATGCCGTGCGGGCCCGCGCTAATCGCGCCGTGTCGCCTTGATGACGGCCTCGATATGCTCGAGGTAGCGCAGCAACGCCTTGCGTCCGAGCGCCGTGATTCGATAGATGGTCTTCGGCCGCCGAGCCTCGAACGACTTGGTGCATGCGACGTAGCCCGCTTCCTCGAGCTTGCGAGCGTGAGCCCCTAGGTTGCCGTCGCTCGCGTTGAACAGCGACTTGAGCTCGTTGAAGGTCAGGTGATCGTTGGTCGCGAGGGCGCTCATGATACCGAGACGCACTCTCTCGTAGATCAGCCGATCGAAGCCCAAATGGCCGCTCATCCCGCTCGAGCTGGGTACTGCTACCGGCCTCGAGGCGGGCTTTCCCGCCTGCGGCTCGGAACGCTTGGCCGCGCTCGATCTATTCGACATGGCTCAAGCGTCCGAGCAACAGGCCGAAAGCGATGTGCAGGGCTCCGAATCCCGCCCCGAGAATGACAGTATGCCCCGCTCGAGGCGCGAGGAAGGCGAGCAATCCCAGCGCGACGAACAGCGCTCCCATGATGCAGAGGAGCCGCATGCAGCGCGCGATCGTCACCGTACTGGCCGAAAGCACCGCACAGCCGTAGAGGAGCAGCCAGGTGCCGGGCAGCAGCCCCTCGAGTCCGACATGCCGCAGCACCATCGTGAGCACGACGCCGGCAAATAGCGCCGGGCACAGACAGAGCAAGAACTTCCTCACCGGACCCAGGTAGCGCGCATGTCCGGATTGGGCGGCCTCACGCGCCATGAGCGCAGCGCCGACGAGGAATGCAATGCCCGCTGCCGTCATCCAGATGAGGGGCCAGTGTGCGGCCCAGCGCGGCATCGAGGCGATGATGGCGGCGAGCACGCCGATGCTGCCCATCACCACACCGGCCGTTCCGGGCACCACCAGAAAGCTGGAGGATTCGATGGCCGTACGGATGTAGGCGAGCGTGCCGAGAGCCCGGGTCTCGATCGATACGGGTAAGTCTGATGGCATGGCGACGGCGTAATATCCCGCTAGGGCACGAATTTAAGGGTTGATGTGCTGTATCGTCAAGTACTCTGCGATATAGAGCGCGCTAGGCTCGACGCGCGCGCGATGCCGGTGATTCTCTATCATGCGATCGATTTGCCCGCTCTACACCTGCCACATGATGATCAGCACGTACACGAGCGCGATGATCGTCAGCCCCAAATGGCCGAGGGCCGGGTTTGACTGCCAGGAGCCCAGATGCTGCGCGCGGTCGGGTGCGAGGCGGGTGATGGCGGCGAGCAGCAGCATTGCGTGAGTCCCTCGTTTCTTGGGCGCGTCGCCGTAAAGATAAACGCACTCCGAGGCAATGGCGTGACAGCCGTCACATAAGTTAAAAGGTGAATTCGAAATCCAGGGGAAAGCGACCCTGTGCATCGCGCGCGTGCAGCCGCCCGAGATCGTCCACGAGATCCTTGAGCGAGAGCGGCGCCTCATCGCGCACCCCGACCGTGCCCGAGAGTGTCCCGCGACGTGCGGCGGCGGAGAGATGGACGAGCGCGTCGAGAGCGAGCGGACCGCCGGTATCGGTGAGCCGGGCGCTCGCATCGCTCTCGGCTCCGATCGAGGGTTCGTCGAACGTGAGCGAGTAGCTGCCCAAATCCGCGCCCCGCGCGATCTGGCTCGAGGTGAGGTTTGCCACGCGGATCTCACCGGTCGCGGACGTGAGCCTTACGCCCCCCTCGGAGGAGATCGCCGCGAGTTTGCGCACCCGGACGCTTGCGCTACCGCGCCATCCGGCGGCCAGTCCGAAATCACGCAGGTCCTCGATTGGGCCGCCGCCCTCGAGGTTCGATAGGAGGATGCGGTGTCGATCGACGTCGGCAGCGCCGTCGAGCACGAACCCGCCTTTCACCCAATGCAAGTCGGCGTCGAGGCGCAGGTGAGCAAGCGCGAGGGGGTGCAGATGCCACTCGAGCGCACCGGCATCGCGGCCGTTGGCGGTGATTTGGCCGGCCGATCCGTGCCAGAGGCTCCCGGAGAAGTCTTGCGCGCGTATCCAGGCCGGAGCAAAGCGCGTGACGATGGACGCGGGCAGCGCACTCACGGCGACGGCGAGCGCCGCAAGGAGCCCGACCAGCACGAGCAGCGGCCACAGCGAGAGTGCGGGTGCCTCGGGTTTCGCACCCGCCGGAGTGCGCCGGCTGCCGGGCGCTGCGCTGTCAGCGGCGCGGTGGCGCGAAGGTGATGCTGGCATTGACCAAGCCCGGCTTGGCGCCGCGATCCACCGTGATCGAATCGATCGCGAGACCGTAACGTTGATCGAGCGCGCCGAGCCACGTGATCAAGGCGTCGAAAGGGGCCGCCTCGAGCTGCACGCGCACGCCGGCGCCGCTCGGCGCCGTTCCGCGCAGTGCTTGCCCAAGTCCGTGCTCGCGCCCGACCCGATCGACGACCACGACCGGCGCCTCGCCGGTATCGTTGAGGAGCCCCATGCCGCCGGATTGGATCTCTGCGGCGTTCGTTCGCATCCATGAGAGGTCCTCGCGCCGCGTTTGCGTGCGCTTCGCCGCGGCCGACACAGCCGATTGCAGCGGCAGCAGTATCACTCCCACCAGCAGTATGATGCCGAGCACCACGCTGCCGATGCCGACCATGCGTCGTTCTCGCTCCTGCAGTCCCCCGTACCAGGTTTTGAGCTTCTCGAGGAGCGATCTCATCGGTGGGTCTTCGCGCCCTGGGCGCGTATCGCGAGATGCGCATCGACGCCGGAGTCGAGCGGGGTGGAGGATTGAATGTCCGCGATGTATCCCTGCTTGGCGAGAGCTTGGGACAGTTGCGACAGGGCGGCGAGACTCGGGGCGGTCACCTTGAGGTCGAGCGACTCGCCGTGATAGCTCAGGGCATTGATCGTGGTCTTGGGGCCTGCGGTGAGCGCGCTGCTCAAGGCCTCGAGGCCGTGCAGGAAGTACTCCGGCCCCGGGCCGGAGTGCCGGATGCGCTCCAAGCGCGACTGCATCTGGCGCCGCGGATCACTCATTTTCTCCGCCGGCATCACCTGAGAGAACAGCTGCGCAATCTCGGTGTCGAGCGCGGCGCTCTCGTGATTGGCTTGATGAATCTTGAGCGCAGCCGCGGCGACGTGAGCGACGAGAAGCCCGCCAGCGAGTAGCGCCGCGGTTCGCCATTGCTGCCAGCGAGCGCTGTAATCGGTGGTGCGCGCGAACTCGCCTTGCAGCAGGTTCACGGCATCACTCGTCGCCAGCGCTCGGGCGAGCCAGGGGAGGGGACCGTCGGTCAGCAGCTGGACCTTGAGCGAGGCGAAGCGCTCGACGAGCGATTCGATCTCATCCTGGACCTTGAGCCAGTCCTCGCGGGTCGCGTACAAGATCGCGCTCTCCGGAGGCTTGGGCTCGTCCGATTGCTCGAGCGGGTCTGCAATCACCCCGGCGACCATCAAGGCCTCCGTGAGCGGGGTGAGCTCGACGGCGAAGGGGAGCATGTCCGGACGGCGCACCGCGAGTCGGGTATTCTCCAGCCACAGGACGGTCTGTCCGGGATTGTCCGGGATGAGCGAGATGTCGGCGTAGAGGGCCGTCGGCTCGATGCCTGCGGCCGCGAGCCGTGAAAGCCAGCCTTGAAGCATGCTGCGTGCCACCACTGCCACCGGGGTGCGGCCGTTTGGCTGGCGTCGGCCCAGCGCGAAGCACAACTGATCGACATCCTCGGTCAGCTGTTCCTCGAGCGCAAAGGGCACGGCCCGCGCGAGTTTCGCACCGCTCCCGGGAGGCAATTCCGGCTCAACGAGGAGAATCTGCGTGGCCGGCGCGAGCACGACGACCTTGGCCGAGCGCGCCACGGCCGCCGCCAGACTCAAGGGACCCCGCTGCTTCAACGTCGTGGGCGCGCCGCCCTCATCGACGCTCAGCCACTCCGTATCCTCTTGGTCCGGTGCAGGCAGGCGCAGCAGCAATGTGTGGGGCATCAGCCTAACAAACCTCAGAGCGTCCCGAATGTGCGCAGAAGCGGGGTGACTCGACCGCCTTGTCGATACAAAAGACTGTACAAGGTGAACTGAGTAGTGCCAAGCATCACGCGCGTGGTGAGACGGAAGTAGGAGCTCGTGTCGGTGAACCGACCCGTCAATCTTTGCGCCGCGGTCGGGCCGAGCACATTCGTCAACGTCGGAATGTCGGGAAAACATCCGGTCCTGCGGCCGTTGATCAGCACTTCGGGACTGCCCGTATACTCGCCGCTCAAGTTGTCGGCGAGACTCTCGAGCACGACGGCAGGCGCGGTGCAGATATTGATCGGCGCATTGGCCGTCGGGAGCGCCGTGACGTAGGGGGCGATCTTGCGGTATCGGTCAGCGCCGAAACCCGGCATATTCATGAGCTCGCTCGGGCTCAGCATCGGCCAATTGCCGGTTCGGTAAGGCGGATTTTGCGACGTGTACACCGAATCCTCCGCCCCGTCCGGCTCGCCCGGCTGATCGTCGGCATCGATCCAGTCACGCGCGATGCCCGCCCACTTGGTCTCGAGGCCGACGGCTGCGAGGATGCGCTGAAACTGCGCGAGCATCTCCGGGTCTTGCTGGAGTTGACCGGTTTGCGTGCGGATCGTACGGGCGAGATTGTTCAGATTGAACCGCCCTTGCATATCCTCCAGGGCGCCTTGCACGGTGCCGATCGGCGGCCCTTCCGGATCCTCCTCGCTGGTGATGGGCAAGGGCTGCGAGGGTTGCGCCCAGGGTTGTGCCAGAGTGATTTGATTGGTGTTGGCCTGAGGCTGTCCCTGCGTCGGCTGTCCCGATGCTGGCCCCGATTGCCCCGCAGGCGTGCCCTGGCTCCTGATCGCATACTGTGGCTGCGCCAGGACCTCGGCTGCAATCGCTTCGGCTCCCAAGCCGAAGTGAAACGCCTGCTCGGTGGCGAGGATTCCGACGGCTCGACGGCGCTCGAGCCAACCGTCGTAGCCCAATTTGGTCGCGAGGATGGCGGCGAGCGCCACCAGGATGAGCGCAATGATCAACGCGACTCCGCGTTGACGCGAGCGAGGCATCCGAGGCTCGAGGCCTCGGGCGCGACCCGCTCGGCTGAGGTGGGTGCTCATCCGGCCACCTCGATCAGCCGGCGGATTCGTCCCCAGTCCTTGAGCTCGATGGTGATCTCAACCGCGAGGGGGCGCGTCCACAGGCTCTGAGGCTGCGGCAGGTAAGGGGGTGGCCATTGGTTTTGCCAGGTCTGGTTGCCGTCCAAGTAGCGCAATTGCACGGTCTTCACCTGATCGAACAGATCCTGAACCATGGGCTTGGTGCCCTGCACGATGTCGAGCGCCGTGGTGTAGCTGCGCTTCAGCGTATCGTCGACCAGTGCGTAGGACACACGCTGCAGAGTGCTGCGCTGCTGGCCCGCGGTGTTCGACCAACCGGCGCGCGTGAGCTCGGCGAGCGCGACCGTGGTCGAGGAGCTCGAGTCGCCGAAGCTCGACTGAAAGCCCGGGTCCGAGTTGAAATGCATCGAGTTGAAATGCATCGTGCTGTCCGAGCCCAATGCCGTGCTCCCGAACTGGGAGCCCGCCGCATCGGCGCTCGTGCCGTTGCCGGAGAAACCGTGCAGGGCCGGAATCCGCGATTGTCCGAGCGGATCGCGTACCGGACGAGGCACCATCTGTGCGAAGTCCATGACGAGGATGCGCATGCCGTACTCGATCTCGCGCGAGCGCTTCAGCGACTCCTCGGTGCGCTCGGCGGACATGCGAGCGGCCCGGTACGTCCCGTAGCCGAGTGCCGTCATGATTCCCAGGATGAGCAGCGCCACCAGGATCTCGACCAGCGTGAACCCGCGCGAGCGCATCCTCGCCTCGGCATGCGAGCGCATCACGGTGTCGGGGCTCCCGGCGTTCCGCCGGTCGGCGTGGTCCCGGTGGTCGGCGTGGTCCCGTTGCCGGAGGGCGG
>DATHCO010000142.1:0-13927 GCA_035319505.1 Steroidobacteraceae bacterium
CGTGTGTTTCACGCCCCGGAAAATTCCCTTCCAAAGCCGACTCCTCGTGATAGGTATCGTTGTTCATGAATGATTCAGGCTAGGGCCGCGCGGCAGCAGCTCACGGGCAGGCTGCTGCCGCGGCGGCGCGGCCGAGTTGCGGCTTACTGAACCGCGATCTGCTTGGGTTGTTTCTTCTGCGTCTCTACCTTAGGGATGCGAACGGTCAGGATGCCTTCCTTGCTTTCGCACTTGATTGCATCCGCGTTCACGTTGTCGGGAAGCGAGAAACTGCGCTCGAAGCTTCCGTAGAAGCTCTCCGTGCGATGGTATTTCTCGTTCTTATCCTCCTTTTGCTGCTTGCGCTCGCCCTTGATCGTGATGATTCCGTCCTGGAAGGTCACCTGAACATCCTCCTTCTTGACCGCGGGCAATTCCGCCCGAATGAGGTATTCCTTGTCGGTCTCGCTGATGTCCGCCGAGGGTGCCCACTCGAGCCCCTTGCCGGCCCCCTCGAGCGCCAAGCGTGGCCAATTTAAAAAACGCTGCGGCAGCATGCGATTGAAGAAAGAATCGGCGTCCGCGAACGGATCCCAACGCACTAAACTCATAAGTCCTCCTGCGGTGAAAGTGTTGAAGCTACGGCAGTTACGCTGCCAATCATGAACCGCGGGGTGCGAGCAAATTGATCCGAGGATGTACCTATTGAGGGTGTACCTTTTGCGGAGTGCCTCAGCGAAATTACCTAGGGAAGATGTGGGCGCTACGAATTCCCCGGCAGATCGGCCCATGGAAGACTCCACCAAGATCACTGAGAGGGAAGGAAGCCATGGGCCGTTGCAACCTCAAGTCGCGCTTTTTGTATGCGATGGAAGCGCCGCAGCAATGGATGCGGGCCGTCACGGCGGCTAGCGTCCACGATCCGATTGACCTGTATCGCCGGCGGTGGGAGCAGGCTCGGCCGTGCCCCGTGGCGCTATCCCTGCCGGCCCGCGCTCGATCGATCCAGAGCTCATCGGCGTTTCTCGGAGTGCGATGATGCAGGCGAGTGATGTGATGGTGCGCGATGTCGTCACGGTCGGCCCCGACGACGATGTTTCCCGAGCGGCGAGGTTGCTCGTCGAGCACGATATCAGCGCCTTGCCGGTCATCGACCGAGAGCGACGTCTCCTCGGCATGCTGAGCGAGGCGGACCTCGTGAGGCGCGAGGAGCTCGGTACGGAAAAGCAGCGCCCCTGGTGGCTCGAGGCGGTCACGCCATCGAGCGTCCTCGCGATGGAGTACGCGAAATCGCACGGACAGAGGGTCGCCGAAGTGATGTCCGACCGCGTCGTGACGGCAACACCCGATGCGTCGTTATCGCAGATTGCGACGCTCCTCGAGCGAAATCGCATCAAGCGCGTGCCGATCGTCGAGAACGGTCGCCTCGTCGGTGTGGTCAGTCGGGCCAATCTGATTCAAGCGCTTGCGTCCTCACCGACCTTCTCCCCGGAAGGAGCGCAGAGCGACCGGGCGATACGGCTCGAAGTCCTTGCGCGCTTGGCAGAACAGAGCTGGACGGGATTCGGGGAGCGCAACGTGGTCGTCAGCGGCGGGGTAGTGCACCTCTGGGGCCTGGTCGGCTCTCCCGAGGAGCGCAGGGCGCTCATCGCACTCGCCGAATCCGTTCCCGGCGTCAAGGCAGTCGCGGACGAATTGATAGCGGCCTACTGAAGGTTTTTCGCGGAACTCCTTAGAAATATTGTCGAATCTGCAGGTAAATCTGCGCCACCGGGGCGAGGGTAACCGCGCTGCCTGCCGCCAATGCGATGCCACCATACTCTGTCCCCGATCGACCGAACGGCTGCTGGGCGCCGGCGATGAGGTTCAGATTATCGCGCAGTGACCAGGTGACGGCGAGCAGCAGGTAGCTGCTGCGGTCGTCGAGATCGGCAAGAAGCGTCGGGCTCACGGTCAGGAGCGGGCTCGCTTCGAGCGCGATGCCCGCCGCGAGGTAATCATGTCGCATCTCAAACAATTGGCCTCGCGCCAGGCGGTTCGTCAGGTACGATGGAAGCGATGCCAGGTTGGAAATCCCGCGTCCGACGCCGAAACCGTTGCGATAATACTCCGCGAAAACCGTCGCATCGCGAGCCGCGAGCGTCAGGGCATCGCTCAAGTTGGCGAGCACGGAGACGAGCGTGGGTCCCTGCTCCATCGCCGTCGGCACGATCTCGACGTTCCAAGTGGCCCCGCCGAGCGGGCCATTGACGCCCACAGCCCCCACCCAGTCGCCGCGATCGCGTGCAAGGAGCCACGTCGTCCGGTGACCGAAGATCGAAACGCTGTACTTGAGCGCCGCGGAGCTCGCGTCCGAGGCAGGTTCGCTCCCTGTGCGCTCGGGCCGCGGCACGGCGACGATCTCGAGGTCGGAGCCGTCCTGGAACAGAAGCTGCGAATAGATCATGTCCGTACCAGGTTTGTACTCCGTGTCAGTCGCATTGGGCGCAAACGGATCGAACAGGTCCATGGGGCGAAACACGAGCCCGCTGCCCCAGGTGAGGGCCTGGCGACCGACTCGAAACACGAAATCCTGAGTGGTGTAGCCCAAAGCCAGGCGATCGATGCCCTGCGTGCCGAGAAGGCCATCGTGATCGGTGAAGGTATTGGTGAGGTTGAACCACGTCGCCGGAGGAGGAGGAAGGAGTGTGGATTCCGCGCGCGCAATGCGCACCGTATCGCCCTCCTCGGCCGACAACAGGTAGTGGGCGGCAAAGCTCCAATGACCCCAAACCGGCTCCCAGGTGATGCGTAGATTGCCGAGCACATCGTTCCACTCGCGCGCACCGACGGCGGCTGCGAGGCTGTCGCCCCGTGCAATGTCCTCCCCATCCTGGAGCTCGAGGCGTCCATGAAGGGACTCATCGGCACACGCCGTTCCTATCGAGAGACAGCATGCGAGCGCCGGAGCGACCCGCAGACCCAAGCGTTTATGCGCATCCACGCGTTTATGAACAGGTCGTTCCCTCATGGTCCAGCCGCGCCGATCCTCTCGTCCGCGCTGATTCGCCCGTCGGTCATTTCGATGTGACGGTGCGTGCGGGCGATGACTCGCGAATCGTGTGTCGCGATCAAAAAAGTCGTGCCCGATGCGGCGTTGAGCTGCGCCATCAACGAGATCAGCTCCTCCGCATTCCTCGAATCGAGATTCGCGGTGGGCTCATCTGCCAACACGATCGCCGGCTTGGGGGCGAGCGCGCGCGCGACCGCGACGCGCTGCTGTTGTCCGCCCGAGAGTCTCGAGGGCCGGCGCTGCTCGAGACCTTCGAGGCCCACGTCCCGCAGGACTTGCGCCGCGCGAATCGCGCATTCAGCCTGCGGAAGACCGAGGAGCCGCAAGATAAACTCGACGTTCTCGATCGCGGACAGGACGGGAATCAGGCTGTAGATCTGAAACACGAACCCGATCTTGTGCAGTCGCAGATCCGCCAAACGAGTGCTGTCGAGACGAGTGATGGCCTGCCCGTCGACCGCGACCTCCCCGCTCGAGGGCCGATCGAGGCCGCCCATCAGGGTGAGCAGGGTCGTCTTTCCGGAGCCGGAGGGGCCGGCGAGCGAGGCGAAATCACCTCGTTCGATATCGAGGTCGACGCCGCGTAATGCCGGCACTGGCACAGCGCCTTGGCGGTAGACCTTCTCCACGGCGCGACACTGAATGATGGGGCTCATCGTAGGCCTCGAGGTCAGGGCTCGACCATTGCCACGGCAGGATTTGCCCGCGCGGCATTGGCGGCCGGCCAGAGCGCGGCCGCGATACCGAACAGCCAAACGAGGAGGCCCGAGCGCACCGTATCGGCCACGCTCATCGCCGGATAGAGCATGCGGCCAGCGCCGATGAGCTCCGCGCCGCCCGCAAGCGCACCGAGGTCGATGCCCCGGTGAAACGGTGCGACGCTCAGGACGGTGAGCGCAATGGCGGCCAGAATGCCGAGCCCGATCAGCAGCGCCGATTCCAACACCACCTGCAGCAGAATCAGCCTCGGACGCATGCCGAGAGCCTGCAGGAGCCCGAATTCGCGGGTGCGCTCGAACACCGCCATGAGCTGCGTATTAACGATACCGATAGCCATCAGCACGAACATGATCACCAGCCATGCGGCGATGTAGTACTGCGAGAACCGCTCAATGGTGTATGCGAGCGGCGCCAGGTCCATCCATGATTTCACCTCTACCGCGGGTACTGCGGCCTCGAGGCGAGCGACGACATCCCGGATCGTCTGCTGCTTGCCGGAATCGAAGCTGATCTCCGATACCTCATCGTCGATGCCGAGGAGTCTCTGCGCGGTACCGAGCCCGGTGAAGCAGAACTCGTCCTCGGCCGCCTTGCTCGCACCGAACAGCCCGACGATCTCGAATCCCGCCTCGGCCAGATGGCCGTCGTCGGCCTGTGCCATCACCACCACGCGCTTACCGACCCGTGTCTTCAGTCGTTGCGCGAGGTCGCGGCCCAGGACGATTCCCGCATCGCCTGGGCTCTTCAAGTAGCGCCCCGCCACCGTCTCGGACGGCAGGTCCGATACCATCCTTTCCTTGGCGGGCTCGACGCCTAGGAGCGTGACGGCGCGCGTGCGGTACTCGCTGCGGATGATCGCGGGCACGCGCACTCGGCGGGTCCACGCACCGACCAGAGGTGAGTCGAGCGCTGCGAGCAATGCGTCTGCCCGCGCCGGGAGGCGGTGGCTGACACTGGGATCATCCAGGTACCCCGGCGCGTGAATCTGACCTTCGCCGGTGAGGACGCGCAGGCTCGCGTCGCGGCTGTTGACCGCCCAGGCCGCGAGGAAGATGTCGAATGCGAGAATCGACCACGTGCCGACGATGACGACCAGTAAGGTGATACCGGTACGCCGCGGATTGCGCCACAGATTCCGCCAAGCGATCGGCAACAGAAGCGCGAGCGGCTTCATCCGCTCACCCGCATCGCTCGAGCGGCGCTGAGCCGCAATATGCGAACGTAGGGGGCTACGCCGCCCAAAAGCACCGATCCGAGAATCGTGCCGGGGCCCAGAAGCACGCTCGGCAGATCGAGCGTGGGGTACAACCGGGGCGGCAGTCCAAACTGCGCCAGTAAGTCCTCGAGTCCCGGAATTGCGATCCCGCGCTGCTCAAACCACAGCGTTGCGCCCGCCCCGATCGCGATGCCCATGAGACATCCGAGCAGCGTCATCGCCAGCAACTCCATCCAGACCATCCGCCCGATCTGCCCCGGGCGCATGCCGAGCGCGAGCAGCACCCCGAATTCGCGCGTGCGCTCGAGCAGCGACATCAGCAGTGTGTTCAAAATGATGAAAGCGACGATCGCGATCATCGTGAGATAAAGCAATATCGAAATGGCATATTTGAGGGCAAGCGCATCGCGCATGGCCGGCTCGAGCGCGGCCCAGTCGAGGACTGAGAGCCCAAATCGGCCGCCGAGGGCACGGATCGACGGCAGCGCCTTGTTGACCGCCCGCAGCGATTCCCCGCCCACCGCGATGGTGTTGGCACGATCGGCCATACCGAAGGTCTCCTGGGCACGCGACAGGGGCATCTGGAGCAACGACTGATCGAGCTCCGGGACGCCGCTCTTGTAAATACCGACGACGCGCAGCACATCCTCCGCAATCGACCCGTCGCGCGCCCCCCCGAGGAGCGTGACCCTGGCCCCCAGCGAGAGTCTCAAGTTGCGGGCCAGCGTATCACCGACCACCGCCGCATCCTCATCGCTCGGCTCGAGATAGCGGCCCTTGCGAACCGCATGCGCAAGCGACGAGATCCTGGGCTCGTTCTCGGGGTCGACGCCCACGACGGCGGCCCCATAGCTGCGCTCGCCGTTCGTGAGAATCGCAAATGCGTTCACTCGCGCTGCAGCTCTGAGCCCCGCGATCCTCGTCACGGCCTCGGCGACCGTGCGGCCCTGTGCAACCGTGCGCTCGATCGACGGATCGTCGGCATAGCCCGGCGGCTGGATCTGCGCAAAGCCGTCGAGGATGCGCAGCGAGCTCTCCTGCATGGTCGCATAAACCGCGAGCTGGTAAGACAGGGCGAACACCAGCAGCGCCGCGACGATGGAAATGCTCGCGAGGGAGAGCGCGGTGCGCTGAGGTCGTCGCCAAAGATTGCGCCAAGCGAGCGCCGCGAGCAGCATCACGGTCTCGGATTCTGAAGATTCGATAACGTGAAGAGATAGTCGGGAATCGCAACGTTGAACTCCGCGGTGGAGGTCTCGACGCGCGTCCACTGCCCCGGGTTCTCCGAGGGATACATGGTCATGATCAGAGGATACGAGCGACCGTCCAGGATGCCGAGCTTGTCGGTTTGCAGGCGGCGCACGATTTTCAAATCCTGGTCGAAAAAGCCTTCCTCGAGGATCACATCGTCGTCGCGAATTCGCAGCGTGATCTTGCCCCAGACGACCGGCGCTTCGGGCTTGGGGAAAGCCTCGATCGACCAAACCGTGCGGCCATCCTCCTGCGCGGTCCCAAGCAATCGGTGCGTGAATTGGGTCAGGACGTCCTCCGATTTCGACAGGTCGTCGTAAGAAAAATCAGAGCCCATCCAGGCCTGCGCCATCATGCTCACCGGCAGCTGGATCACCTGATTCAACCGCGGATTGAATACCCAGATGTCGTGACCGAGCTTGAGGGTTGCGTTTCCCGCGTCTTTTTGCGGCTCCGTGAAGCGCACCAGCGCATCTTGCTCTCCGCGTGTCCATACTTTCATCTGCAGGTGCCGCTCCCAGCTCACCCGATGCACCGTCATCGCCACGGTGGATCGGGAGCTGTTGGCGCGGTAGTTGTCGAACGCGCGCTTGAGAATCGCGTCGGCGTCGGCCACCGGCTCGGAGGCATGAGCCGCCGCGGCCGCGAGTCCCGCCATGAGTCCGGCCGCAGCGAGGACGGTGGCGGGGAGGACGGTGGCGGGGAGGCGCCGATCTTCGAGGGCAGCCCACCGCAACGTGACCCGAGGAGATAGCACGGGAGGCCGGGCTCCTAAAGGGACTTACGGCCGAACGTGCAGGCTGGCACCGTGTGCGATCATATCCTCGATCGCTCGGGCTGCATCATCGGGCTTGGCGTTCACCGCACGAACGGCCTCCCCCAGTATCACGACTTCGAAGCCGTGCGAGCGCGCATCGAGTGCCGTGTCGTGCACGCAATAATCGGTCGCAAGCCCGCCAATGAAGAGTCGCCGCACGTGCAAATCCCGCAGCAGGGTCGCGAGCGAGGTGCCGGAAAAGCCGGAGTAGGCCTCGGCGTTCTTCTCGGTCGCTTTCGAGATAACGTGTGCCTCGGGAGGGATGCACAACTCCGCCGGCCACTCGGCGCCCGCCGTTCCCTGGACACAATGCGGCGGCCAGCGGCCGCCGGCCCCGCGAAATGAACAGTGGTCCGGCGGATGCCAATCACGCGTCACGAAAATGGGCAGGCCACGGGCCGCAAAGGCCGCCATGTAGGCATTGAGCGGGGAAATCACATGCTTGCCGTCCGGCACGGGGAGACTACCCCCGGGCAGAAAGTCGCGCTGCACATCGACGACTACCAATGCATCGCCCTGTTCCAGGCCCAGCCGTTTACCGAGTGAAATCGTCATACGCCTCACCTCGCCTCAGCCTCCGATCGTTCGGCTGGCAGTCTCCTCCAGCAGAGTCGCGGCAAGAAATAGGTATTGATGCGTAATCGCGTCCGCGGTAGCACCTGTGTCCGCGGTAGCACCTGTGCGCCGGTCGCTATGGTCGACCAGAGGGCGCAGCGCGCGACTGCGCAACAATCCCTATGCCGATCCTGTCGAGGGCATCTCACGGCCGAAATGGATCCAGCCTTCCGCTGCCAGCACGAGCGGCCGCTCGTGCTCGTCGAGCACGATGACTCGAGAGCCCTCGGCCGCTGAGGGCTCCACGACGCGCCCGACCGCCGTGATCCGCACGTCGCAGGATTGTGACAGCTCGCGAATCTGATTCGCTTTCGCCTCAGGGGCTGTGAAGAGGATCTCGTAGTCGTCCCCGCCCGTTAATGCAGTTGCCAATCGCCGGGTGTCTCCTCCCACCACACTGCGGGCCGCGATCGACAAGGGAACCGAGCTCGCCCGAATGATCCCCGACAGGCGCGAGACAGCGCATAGGTGTCGCAAATCCGCAATGAGCCCATCCGAAACGTCAATTCCGGCCGTGGCGAGACCGATCAGCTTCGGTCCAAGCCCCACCCGTGGTCGGGGCAGCTCGTAGCGGTCCTTGAGGAATGCGGCACAGGGCTCGTCGATGCCGGGCAGCTCTCCGCGTATCACCGAGAGCCCGAGCGCCGCATCGCCGATCGTGCCGGTAACGAAGATCACGTCTCCTGGCTGAGCACCGCCTCGGCGGATTATTCGGCCGACGGGCGCCTCTCCCAATGCGCATACCGCGACCGTCACGGGTCCCGAGGTCGAGGACAGGTCGCCACCGATCAGATGCACGCCGTAGGCGGCCTGATCGCGCTCGAGGCCGGTGGCGAAGTCGGCAATCCAGGCTTCGTCGACGCTCTTGGGCAGCACCAGATCCACGAGGTATGCTCGCGGATGGGCCCCCTTCGCGGCGAGGTCCGAGAGATTCACACGCAGCGCCTTGCGAGCGATGAGATCGGCGCGCATGTCGGGTGGGAAATCGACCTCTGCCACGATGGCGTCGGTCTTGACGACCAGCTCGTTTCCAGGTGAGGGGCTGAGCACGGCCGCATCGTCGAGCAAACCGTAGGCGCCTGCGAAGGCACTCGAAAGGGGCGCGAAGTATCGCGCGATCAGCTCGAACTCATTCGGCAGAGGCGGTCCGCTCATCGAATAGTCGCCGTCGCAGAGCGCGCGTGGAACGCCGTCGGCGAATCTCGACCACCGAGATCCGCCGACGAAAACCTTCTGATCCCCGACTTCCAATCGTCGCGCGGCTCGAGGCGTCCAGGGCTCGAGCCAAGTAACGCACCCTCAATACTGCACCTGCAGCTGATTGTCGACCTTCTTCACGCCAGGCGCTCCCCAAGCCGCTCGTGCCGCATCGTCCCGTTCACGCCAGGAATGTACCCACCCCTTCAGCGTTATTGTGCCGTCATCCACCGTGATATCGATATCCTTTGCGTCGAGCTCGGCTTGCCGCTGGAACGCGGCCTCGATCTTCCCCTTGACATCGGCCATCTTGACGCTCGGCTTTACGATGACGTCATTGCTGACGCCGGTGACCCCTGACAAGTATCGCACCAGGTTTTCCGCGACACCTCTTTGGTAGCCGTACGCAACTTCCCCGCTCAACGTGACCCAGCCTTGCTTGACCACTGCCTTGATACCGCACGAGCCAACCGCGACGTTCCATTTCAAGGCGTTCGCAGCCGCAGTCGCCACATCGCTGTCGCTACGCTCTCCGGGCTTCGGCACCTTGACTTGAATCTCGTTGGCGATCGCACGGACACCGGCGACGCGCTTCGCTACCTGTTCGGCATTGTAGCGGTCCGCGTAATGACTCACCGTACCTACCAGCGTCACCACCCCGTCGCTCACGCGGACACCGATCTCTCGGTCATCCACGCTCGGCTCCCACTGAAGCTCGTTTTGCACGTTTCGTTGAATATCTGAATCTGACATGATCCTTGCTCCTCCTTCCGCTGCTGCTCCTTCCGCTGCTGCTCCGCCCGCCTCACATGCGCCGGGCATGAGAAGCATTCCTGTGCCTGCCGGCCTGATCCATTCGTAGTTGCCGAAGTCGAACGTTCGTGTTCCCCTAGTCCTCTCTCGCGGGATGGTCATCACCGGGGGGCGAGTGCCGCGCGAGGCTCACCGCATCGGGCGGCGATGTACGAATAGGCGGAGTCGCGCAGCTTCGCCGCGGCCTTGAAGGAGTCCTCCTCCTCCGGCGGGAAGAGCGGTGCACCTATTTGAATGCATATCGGCAGCCGCTTCGGTGACCATCGCCCGTCCCGCATCATCGAACGCGCACCGACGATTGCGCACGGCACGATGGGCAAGCGCCCGTCTACGGCCGCCTTGAATGCGCCCAGCCGGAAGGGCATCAGTAGCGGAACCCGCGTGAAAGTTCCCTCGGGAAATATCAGCAAAGAGTGGCCCGATTGAGCCAGGGCGGCAAGACGGCCGGCATCCTCCACGCTCGCCCGCGAACCGTAACGGTCGACGAATTTTGCTCCGAGACTCTCAAGATACCGGCGGGCCCACCAATTGCGCTGCAGCTCCTCCTTGACGATGAAGTCGAATTGCCGGGGCAGTCCCGCCAACAAAAAAAGGCTGTCGAGGTAGCTCGTATGGTTCGACACGAGGATGCAGGCGCTCGCGCTCGGAAGATTCTCGAGGCCTTCGATCGTGAACGGGATTCCCAAGGCCCGGACGAGAAAACGCATCATGCGGTGCGACACTCTCCATGCTCGTTGCGGCGTGGTGCTCGCAACGCTCAGCGCCCAGGTGACGCTGCCGACCAGCGCGAAAAGGGCCCAAAACAGGGCACCGTACGCTCGCTCCGCGATCTCGCGATAGAGCTTCCTCCCGGCAGCGGCGAACGAATGCGCTGCCAAGCGCAGCGCAAGTCGCCGCCGGCTTGCTATTCGAATGTTCCCCTGAGTCGATTCATAGAGCGCCTGGCATGCGCCGCGGCGTATCTTGCCGCTCGAGGTCTTCAAGACCGTGTGCGGAGGCACGATGCAGACGATGTCGGCCGGCTCACCGAGCCGTTCCAGCACGCGCTGATTGATTCGCTCGCGCAGCGCCGCATGGGAACCGGCCGCCTCGCGCGTTTCCGCCATGACGATCAATCGTTCGGTACCGAGCTGCGCATCCGCATGACCGAATACGGCCACGCAGCCCTTGCGCACGCCGGGGACGTCGTCGACCGCCGACTCGATCTCCTGCGGATAGATGTGCCGGCCGGCGCGAATGATGATGTCCTTGATCCGGCCGGTGACGAAGAGCTCACCGCTCGCAATGTAGGCGCGATCCCCGGTATTCAGCCACCCACCCGACATGAGGGATCGCGTCTGCGCCGGATTTCTGTAGTAACCCTGCGTCGCCGACGGGCCGTTGAACTGCAGGTTGCCCTCTCTGCGGTCGCCCAGCTCGCGGCCGTAGTCATCCACGATGCGGATCTGGTGCGCCGCGAGCGGCAGTCCACAGGAGACGAACCTCAACACATTCTGTGCCCCCTCGGGCGCCGGCCTCGCAATGCTCTGTTCCTCAAGCGCGATGCGATCGACCAGATCGATGAGGGCACCGCGCCCGATCGGAGGCACCGTCAAGCCGACGGACGACTCCGCGAGACCGTAAACCGGCGTGCAGGCGCCGCCCTCGAATCCGTGTGGCGCGAATCGGTCCGCGAATCGTTGTAGCGTCTCGGGGATGACGGCCTCAGCGCCGTTGAAGGCGACTCGCCAGCTATCGAGCTTGAGACCCTCGATCTCCTCGTCGGCAATCCTTCGGATACATGCGTCATAGGCAAAATTGGGACCGCCCGAGATCGTTCCACGATAGCGCGAGATGGCCCACAGCCAGCGGCTCGGCCGAACCAAGAACTCGAACGGCGACATCAGGACGAGACGAATGCCGAAGTAGAGGCACCCCATCCACGCGCCTATGAGCCCCATGTCGTGGTACAAGGGAAGCCAGCTCACGAAGACGTCATCGCTCTTGACGCCCACCGACTGGCCCAACGCGCGTACGTTCGCGAGCAAGTTGCCGTGAGTCAGCATGACACCCTTCGGCTGTCCGGTGCTGCCCGAGGTGTACTGCAGTAGCGCCAGCGAGTCCGTATCAGTCGCGACCCGAACGGCCCTGGATCGGTCCTTGAGAAGCTCGCCGACTGTCATGATGTGCTTGAGTCCGGCAACCCGCGTGCGCAGCATCCGCGCAGCCGATGCGGTCTCGGCACTCGCCAGCAGCATATTGACACCCGCGTTTTCCAATATTAACGCATGCCGCTTGAGATGGTCCTCGACTTGATCGAGCCGCACCGGCGGATAGATGGGAACCGGAACAGCACCCGCCGTGAGGATGCCCATGAAGGCCAAGAAGTAATCGACGCAAGTCGGCAGCATCAACGCGACCGTATCGCCTCGCCGCAAGCCTCGGGAGCAGAGCGCAGCCGCGACGGCCGATCCTTTTTCCCACAGCTCTGCGTAGGTGAGATCTTGGCTGGATTCCTCCGCGAGCAGCGTGATGTGGGTGAAGTCAGGATGCTTCGCAACGTGCCAGGCGAGCACATCGATCAACGTGGAGAGCTGCACCGGAGGGTAGCCAAATGCGCTGTCCAGCCGATCCGCACGGAACGACTGCTCCGGCCGCGGAAGCGGCCGCGTCGGCGGCATCGCCTTGGAGATGGCATCCGCGAGATCGCGAACGGTACTGATCTGCTGCAGATCGGCGGCATTGAATCGTGCCCCGAATTCTCTTTCGACACGCGAGATCAACTCGGCCCGGCTCAAGCTGTCGAGCCCGAGGTCCTGGTCGAGCCGCGCATCGAGCGCGAGGTTCATGTGGTCGCGACGCTGGACGCTCATGTCCGATAGCATCCAGCGAACCACGTCCAGGACCCATTCCTCGAGCGGTTTCCTATTGCTTGTCTCAACCATCGCGTGACCGGGTAGTCGAGTCTTTACGGTTTCCAGCAATGATAGGGATGATTATCGCCCCGTCGCATCCGTACTCCTACTTAATCTATCGCAAGCCTGGTATTCCCCTGAAGACGCGAGCAATCACCGTAGTTTCCCTTATTCAACCCCCTCGCCCGAAAGCGCATCGTCCAAAGTCGTCAGAGGCTTCTCGCAAAGAAGGAGAGACATATGAACATGGGAGTCGGCCAGGCGAAGGTAGGCCAGTGGTATCGACATCTGGACAAGGGTGAGATTTTCCAGGTAACGGCCATCGACGAGAGATCCAGGACTGTCGAAACGCAGAGCTTCGATGGAGACCTCGACGAGGTCGATGAGGCCAGCTGGAACAGTCTGCCCCTCGCGCTTGCCGAGCCGCCGGAGGACTGGACGGGGCCCATCGACGATGTCGAGACCGACGACCTCGGATATTCGGATACCGAGATGGCAGCTCGAGATTGGGAGGCGCCCTTGCAGCCTTTCCAGGGGAGTGCGGAAGTGTGGGAGGATTCGACCAATCCCGAAGAGCGTGATCCCGAGGGCGAAGGTGCCCCCGAGGAGAGCCTCGCGCTCGATGATCCAAAGGCGCGAGAGGCGATGGGCTGATCTGCGGCCCCCGAGCGTGCTTGGCTGCCATCGACGGACGTGATGGGCGTGTCACTGCGCCAGGCAGCGTCGAGCAGCCGGGCAGCACCGACTCGCACATTCACAATGAGGATGTCGCCTCGGCTTTCGACGAGATGGCGGATCTTCTCGATATCCAGGGAGAAAATCCCTTCCGCATCCGCGCCTATCGCCGCGCCGCGCAGATCGTTCGCGGGCTACCGCAGGAGCTCGCCCGGATGCATGGGACAGAGGAGTTCGATGCCCTGCCGGGGATCGGGGCGGATCTTGCCCGCAAGATCGCCGAGTTGCTTCGCACCGGGCGCCTTCGTGCGCTCGACAAGCTGAGACTACGAGTACCTCAGGGGGTCAGGCAACTCCTCAAGCTCCCGAGTCTCGGACCCGTTCGCGTTCGTGCGCTCTTTACCGCGCTGAAGATCCGAGGGCCCGATGACCTTCGACGCGCGCTGTCGGAAGGTCGGGTCGAGAAATTGCGCGGCTTCGGACCGACCATCCGGGCGCAGCTGACGCAGGCACTCGCCGAAACGCCGCAGAGTCCACGGATCCCTTGGTCTGTTGCAAAGCAGTATGCGGAGCCGCTCAAACGATTCTTGGAATCCATCCCGGGGGTGAGCCGGGTGGAAATCGCGGGAAGCTATCGCCGGGGGCGCGATACCGTGGGCGATCTCGATGTGCTCGTGTGCGCCGCCCGAGGAACGCCG
>DATHCO010000143.1:0-5118 GCA_035319505.1 Steroidobacteraceae bacterium
GATCTCGATATCGGCATGAACGACTGGATGTGCCGAGATTTGAGGTGGGACGATGCCTATCGGCCCGATCGGGGCAAGGTGCTGTCTGCCGAGGATCTCGCCGGCCGGGACAAGTTCTATCGCTACTTGGATCGCGATGACGACGCGATCCCCTACCGTACGCTCCCAGGCGTGCATCCGAAGGGCGCCTTCTTTACTCGCGGCTCCGGCCATAATCAGTACGGCGCGTACACCGAGGATTCGACCGAGTACCAAGTGGTGCTCGACCGGCTGAAGCGCAAGTTCTCGGCCGCAGCGGCCTATGTCCCGAAGCCCGAGCTCATCGGCAAGGGCGACAACAAGATCGGTATCGTGAGCATCGGCAGCTGCGACGGGGCGGTGCGCGAGGCCGTCGATGTGCTCGCACGCCAGAAGATTCCGGTCGATTATCTGCGCATCAAGGCCTTCCCCTTCGGCGCCGAGGTGGAGAGCTTCCTGAGCATGCACGCCACGATCTTCGTGGTCGAGCAGAACCGCGATGCGCAGCTGCGCTCGCTCCTCACGCTCGAGACCGCCGTCGACAAATCCAAGCTCAAGTCCATCTTGAGCTACAGCGGATTTCCGATGTCCTGCGAGCCCGTGATCGCCGGAATCCGCGCGACGCTCCCCGACGCGCCGCGCCTCTCCGCGATCAGCGGCAAGAGCGTGCGCTGAGGTTTTTTCCCCGGGGATCATCATGTCGTTCATCAACAAACCGAAAGTCACCCACCCCTCGCTGCCCACCAACGCGCTCGGCATGACGCGCCGCCAATACGAAGGCACCATGTCGACGCTCTGCGCCGGCTGCGGACACGATTCGATCACCGCGGCGATCATCGAGGCCTGCTGGGGGCTCGACATGCGGCCGGAGCAACTGGTGAAGCTTTCCGGCATCGGGTGCTCCTCGAAGACCACCTCGTATTTCGTGAGCGGCGCGCACGGCTTCAATTCCGTGCACGGACGCATGCCTTCGATCGCGAGCGGCGCGAACGCGGCGAACCGCGATCTGACCTACATCGGGGTCTCCGGGGACGGCGATTCGCTCTCGATCGGCCTCGGCCAGCTGGTGCACGCGATCCGGCGCAACGTGAACATGCTCTACGTGATCGAGAACAACGGCGTCTACGGCCTCACCAAGGGCCAGTTCTCGGCCTCCGCGGACATCGGAACGCGCGCAAAGAGGGGCGAAGTGAATCAAATGCCGCCCATCGATCCCGTGTTGCTCGCCCTGTCCCTGGGCGCCACCTTCGTGGCGCGAAGCTTTTCCGGCGACAAGGCGCAGCTCGTGCCCTTGATTCAGGCGGGCATGCGCCACCGAGGATTCGCGCTCATCGACGTGCTCTCACCCTGCGTCACGTTCAACGATCACGAAGGATCGACCAAGAGCTATGCGTTTACGCGCGAGCACTACCACGCCGTCATGGAAGCCGATTTCATTCCTCCCGCCGAGGAGATCGCGGTCGACTACCCGCCGGGTGAGGCGCTGCCGGTGCAACTGCACGACGGGAGCCGTGTCATCCTGCGCAAGCTCGCGGCGAGCTACGATCCGACCGATCGGAGCGCGGCCTACTACTTCATCGAGCAAAAGCTCAAGCAGAACGAGTATGTGACCGGGCTCATTCACATCGATGAGTCGGGCAGCACGGAGTTTCACGCGCTCAATAAGACGAGTAAGGTGCCCTTGAATCGCATCCCCTACGAGACGCTCTCGCCCGGCAGCGCCCGCCTGGAGAAGCTCCTCGAGCGATACCGATAGGCGCCCTCGCGCCTCGGCCTCCGGGGCGCCGCACGTCCCAAAAATCCCCTCGGCGATCGAGCGCGCGCCCGATGCGGATCATTCTTCGGTGCTCGGCGCATGGTGGCAGATGATGCAGCCCGACACGGGCCCGTGGTGCGTCAAGCCGGCCTGCGGATGGCGATGGCATTGGAGGCAAAAGCCGTGGAATCTCGCCTCGATGCCCTCCTTGAGGTCGGCGCGGCTGCCGCGATGGCACTGAATGCATAGCTCGGAGCCCGTTCGGTCCGCGTAGTTGTGGTGGCAGGTCAGGCAGTTGACGGCACCGTGCTTGCCGTGCGGGAAGTCGAGCGGCAGGGCCGTCGCACGGCGCACGAGCGGCTCGCGTAACGCCGCGCCGACCGAGTCGGGCAAGAGCCCCGCGATGGCCGCTGCACCTATCGCGACGACGCCTACGATCAGCGTCGAGTGTCGTCCGAAGACCAGTTGCCGAGACCTGATGGATAGTGGGCGTGCGGGTTCGTTCCCGCGGCGGCGCCGCAGCAGCATCAGAATCGCACCGATCGCGGCGGCGGCGAACAATGCCCGTCGGCCCCGGCCGCCAAGGTAGCGTGCAGTCACGACGATGTGGACTGCCATCGAGGCGCAAATCAAGCACCCGAGAATCACATGAGTCGCCTGGAAGTCGCGGTGGCTGTTGAAGAGTCGGCGGCGGGAGCGGTCGAGCGAGGTGAGCATGAGGACCACGAGGAGCGTCGTTGCCGCGATCCCGGCGAATTGATAGAGCGGGGCCGTCGGCTTAAGGTACTCGATCACGGTTCGATCGACGAGCAGGAGGCCGGCGACGTGCAGCGCCACCGCGATCAGGGCGAGCCAGCCGATAAGCGTATGACGCTGCAACGACAAGAGCGTCGGCGGTCGCGAGCTCCTGGGTCTTATGGGCGATCCCGAGAGAGCGAGGCAGGCAACGGCGCCTGCAAGGCCCGCCACCTGGCAGAGCTCCCAGCCTAGGCCCGCAAAGCCGGCGAGCGCGGGCGTGAGCGCGAGCAGCACAAGGGCGGTGCCCCAAAGCGCGTAGCGGGTGTCGATTTTGGGTATGAGCCAACGCACGAGCTGCTTCCTTTGCCGACTCAAGCGCTACTGCCGGCCCCCGGGTGCGATGAGTCTATCGAATCCGCGCCGATCCCGGGCGCACGGCCCCGATGCGCGAGCGCTCGCCTCGAGGGCGCCAATCCCCTGCAACTTTTTCCACCCAGCCGTGTTATGGGTCTAAACGAACCCAATACCGTGCATACGCCACCTACGGAGCATCGCTCGATCGAGTTCGCGACGTTTATGCGTGCCTATCAGGACATGGTTTTCTCGACCGCGGCCCGGCTGACGGGCAATGACGCCCAGGCGCAGGACATCGCTCAGGAGGTGTTCGTGCGGGCCTATGAGAACTTCGAGCATCTGCGCGAGAGCGCGGCGGCGGGCGGTTGGCTCAAGACCGTGGCCACGAATCTTTCTCTCAATCATCTCACGCGCTACCGGCGTCGGTGGCGGCTCTTCTCGGAGGAACCGAGCGTTCCGGACGTGCCGCTCCCCGATACGCTGCTCGCGGACCTGAGCCGCGAGGAGCAGTGCGCTCTGGTCGACGACGCGATTGCCCGCTTGCCCGATCATCAGCGCGTACCGCTGGTGCTCTATCACTTCGAGGACCTCTCCTATCAGGAGATCGCGGCCCGGTTGCGCATCTCAATCGCCAAGGTGAAGACCGATATTCAACGCGCCCGTGCTGCCTTGGCTGGCCTGCTCGAGCGCCGCGGCATCTCGAGCGCTGCCCTCGTGGAGCCGCTCCCATGAGGATCGGATCGAGCGAGTCGGAGCCGAGTCTCGAGGCCGAGCGCAGGCTCGAGCAGCTGATCGATCGGACCCTCGCCGATTTGCCGCTGCGCCGAGCGCCCTCGACGCTCGAGGCGCGCGTATTCGACGAGATCGAGCGCCGTGCTGCGCTCCCGTGGTGGCGGCAAGGCTTTGGGTGTTGGCCGCAGATCGCGCGGGCCGTCTTCCTGGCGGCGTGCGCTGCGCTTTGCGCCGCCGCGATCCTCGCCGGCGCGTGGGCCTTGGGTCGCATCGGCCGGGCTGGCGAGATGCTCACGGACTCGTGGGTCCGCGGGCTGCTCACGCTCGAGGGCGCTGCCCGAGAGACGGCCGGCTCGCTCGCGCGCATCGTGCCGCTCGAGTGGGTGTATGAGGGTCTGATACTGAGCGCCGTGCTCTACGCGTGCTTGTTCGGCGTGAGCGCTGCGGCCTATCGCATGTTGTATCTGAAATCCGAGCTTGCAGGCCGATCATGAAGAAGCTTTTCTGGTGGCGACCATCCGTGATCTTTTGGTTGCTGGTGCTCTACGCGTGCTTGTTCGGCGTGAGCGCTGCCCGCATGTTTTATCTGAAACCCGATCTCGCAGGCCTGCTATGAAGATGCTTCGCTCACGATGCGCATCCGTGCTTCTCTCGTTGCTCCCCGTCTGGCACGTTGCGGGGGCCGTCGAGATCTCCGCCCCGCTCTCGGCATCGGCAATCGCCGAGGTGTCTTCGCCGGATCACGCCGCCGCACCCAACCGCGCCGCCTCGCCCGAGCACTCGGACCAGCGGGACGACTCCGACTCGCGCGGGAGCGGTGAGGGAGCGGAGGCAGAGGACAGCGCGGCCGGGCCGAATCACCCCCGCTCGCACGACCATTCCGGACGCCGCCGCGGCCACGACATGGTGAACATCGGGCGCGATTCGGTGTTGCCGCAGGGCGAGCACGCCGACGGGGTCGTGTCGATCATGGGCTCCTCGAACGTCGAGGGCGATGCGCATGACGCGGTATCGATTCTCGGCGACACGCGAGTCACGGGCTCGGTCAGCGACGGCGCGGTGGCGGTCTTCGGCAACACGTACATTGACGGCCCGGTAGGCGGCGATGCCGTCGCCATCGGGGGTGACGTCGTGCTCGGGCCGCACGCGACGGTCGCGGGTGACGCGGTCGCCGTCGGCGGAAAGGTCGAGCGCGACCCTGGCTCGAGCGTTCGAGGCGATGTGCAAAGCGTCTTCGGCTACGGCCCGAGCCTCGGCTGGATTCGCACCTGGGTTCAACATTGCCTCTTCTATGCCCGCCCGCTCGCGTTCGTGCATGGGCTGGAGTGGGCATGGGGCCTCGCGCTCGGATTCCTGGCCTTGTACGTGTGCCTCGCGCTCGCGCTGCGCGACGCTCTCAACAGCTGCGTGCGAACGCTCGAGACGCAGCCGGGCATGACGCTCTTAGCCTCGCTCCTCACGGTGCTCCTCGTGCCGATGCTGATCGTGCTCCTGTGCATCACGGTCGTCGGCATCGTCGC
>DATHCO010000144.1:0-8437 GCA_035319505.1 Steroidobacteraceae bacterium
GCGTATTTCCTGCGCAGTGATGCCTCGACCCGCGTGCAGCGCGACGGGCCCATCATGACGACGTACTTGTCGATGCTGCGCTGGTGCGTCGCCCATCGATGGAAGACCTTGCTCCTGGGTCTCGCGTACGTCGTCGTGTCGATCACCGCGGCAGTCCTCATCCCACAGTCGTTCCTGCCCCCGGAGGATTTCGCGAGCGCGCAGCTCGACATCGAGCTGCCTCCCGGAGGCACTCTGGAAGACACCGCGCGGGTTTCGGCCGCCGCCGCGGCGGTCCTGCGCACCTCACCCGAGGCCACCGACATCATCGAATTCGTGGGAGGCGACTACACGGGGGAAGTGCGCGAAGGGACGATCTACGTGAGCTTGGTGCCGCGCAGCCAGCGCGCGATGAGTCAGAAGGAGTGGGAGCAGCACATGATGCCCCTCTTGAGTCAGGTCCCCGACGGCCAGCTCAACTTCTCCGATAGCGGCGGAGGGCGAGACGTTCAGCTGTACTTGACCGGAGATGATCCGGCGCTGGTCGAGCAGACCGGTCATCGGGTGCTCGTGCAAATGCGTGACTTGAACGAGATTCGTGGCGCGCGCATTCGGGGGGATTTGCCGCGGCCTGAAATCGTCGTGCACCCGCGGCTCGATATCGCTGCGAAGCTCGGCGTGAGCGTGCAGAGCATCAGTCAAACGGTGCGCATTGCGACCCTCGGCGACCTGCCGCAGAACGGCGCCAAATTCTCGTTGACCGATCGACAGATCCCGATTCGTGTGAGCCTGGTCGAGGGCGCCCGCCGCGACCTGGCAACGCTGGAAAACCTCCCGGTCCCGACCGCTTCCGGCGCCGCGATCCCGCTCAAATCGGTGGCGGACCTGAGCTTCGGCCAAGGGCCATCGGCGATCCGCCGCTACAACCAAAGCAGACGCGTCTTTCTCGAGGCGGATTTGAGTCCCGGCGTGGAGCTCGGGACGGCGACCAAGAAGATCTACGCGCTGCCGACGCTCAAGGACCTGCCTCAGGGCGTGCATCTGGTGAAGACCGGCAATACCGAGTACTTCCAGGAGATGATGCAAAACTTCGCGCTCGCGATGGCCGCGGGCATCTTGATGGTGCTGGCTGTCCTGGTGTTGTTGTTCGCGCGGGTGCTGCAGCCGATCACCATCATGTCGGCGCTGCCGCTCTCGCTCGGGGGCGCTGCAGTGGCGCTGCTCCTCACCAATAAGCCCTTTTCGATCGCCGTCGTCATCGGCCTTCTCATGCTCATGGGGATCGTCGCGAAGAATTCGATTCTGCTGGTCGATTTCGCGATCGAGGAAATGCGTGCCGGTAGGCCGCGGCTCACCGCGATCCTCGAGGCCGGACACAAGCGTGCCCGGCCGATCGTCATGACCACCGTGGCGATGGTGGCCGGCATGCTTCCGGTGGCCGTGGGCTTGGGAGGGGATTCTGATTTTCGCGCGCCGATGGCGATCTCCGTGATCGGCGGACTGACGACCTCGACGCTGCTGACCCTGGTGATCGTGCCGGCCGTCTTCACGATGTTCGATGACATCGAGCGCTGGTTGGCGCCGAGGGCCGGCAAGTTCCTCGCCGAGCCCGTGGCGCCGCCCGGCCGCCCCGCAGCCGGCCCCCCGCCGGGTGGCTCGGTTACGGCACCGCAGCATTGACGGAGCAGCGCTTTCGGCGCATGTTCAGTCGATGAAGCAGCCGATGATTGGATCGATCTCGCTGTTGCCCATGCGACGATTCAGCGACCCTGTGTTGCCGCGCCGCTCGATACTCGACGGGCAGCCGCTCGAGCTGAGCGATCCGGCGATCTACGCAATTACCGATTTCAAGCGCGACTACCCGATGACGGTCGATGCCGAGCGGCAAATCGACGATGCGTTGAGCGACATGATTCGCCTCTCCGTGCGCGCGCTCCTCGTGGCGAAGGAGCAGCGCCTGATCGGTCTCATCACCTCCTACGACATCCAGGGCGAGCGCCCGATGCAGTTCCTGCAGTCATCGAATTACAGCCGGCACCAGGATATTCGCGTCGTCGATGTCATGACGCCCTGGGATGAGTTGCTGGCGCTCGATTGGGACGGCGTAGAGGCGGCGCGGGCCAGTGACCTTCTCATCGCGTTCCGGCAGACCAATCTCACGCACCTGCTGGTGATCGAGGTCGACAAGAAATCCAAGACCTCCATCGTGCGCGCGCTCGCCTCGCGCGCGCGCTTGATGCGCCAATTGGGTGATCGTGCCTCAGGCCTTGAGCCAGCTCACCGTCACGAAGCCCGCGAAGGTCATCAGCAACGATCCGCCCAGGTGCGCAGCAATCGCCATTAGCGCGCCTGCGCCCCGCCCCGATTGGATGAGGAGGACGATCTCGGCCGAGAAGGTCGAGAATGTCGTGAGACCCCCGCAGAAGCCCGTGGTCACGAACAGCCGCCATTCCGGGGCGATGCCCGGATTTTGGGCGAAGCAGGCGAGCCCCAGGCCGATGATGTAGCAGCCGATGAGATTGGCGGCGAGGGTTCCCGGCGGAAACGCAGGCGAGTAGCGGTTCAGCAGCAGCGCGAGCAGCCACCGCAGCAGGCAGCCGAGCGCGCCGCCGAGGGCGACCGCGATCACCGCCCGCCATCCCATCACGCGCTCTGCTCCTCGGCCTTGCGAACCAGGAAATACACCGGCACGCCGGCCGAGAGCAGCACGGCACCCCAGGCGACCGGCTTGAGACCGGCGCCGACGATCGCCCAAAGCGAGTAGGCCTCGGCCAGCACGGCGATACCGGCAAGTGTCACGGCTCTGCCGCCCGGCACGCGCATCTCGCCGCTCCACTGCAGACGCAACAAGGCAAGCGAGCACAGCGCATAGAGCACCAGACAGGCCGTCGTCGAGAGCAGCGTCATGAACGTGAAGATCTTCACCATGGATCGTTGATAGTTCATCAGCAAGAGCACGCTCACCAGAGCGCTCGAGAACACGAGCGAGAAGGTCGGGGTGAAGCGCGCCGAATCAGCGGCAAAGACACGCGGAAAAACGCCATTCTTCGCCATCACATTCGGCAATTCCCCCTGCAGCAAGATCCAGCCGTTGAGAGCCCCGAAGGCGCTGATCGCTGCGAAGATGGCGAGCACCTCGCCGGCGGTTTTGCCCCAGAACTGCGCGGCCAGGTCGACGAACGGCGCATTCGACGAGGCGAGCTTCGCGTTGGGGATCAATAAGAGCACCGAAGTGCAAGCCACCATGCAGATGAGGGCGGTGATCGCGGTGCCGATCAGGGTGGCGCGAGGAATCGTACGGCTGGGATCGCGAACCTTGCCGGCGGGAACCGTGGCGGACTCGAGGCCGAGGAGCGCCCACAGCGTCTGAGTGGCCGCCGCGGTGGTACCGGCGAGCGACAGCGGGACTCCGGCGGCGGCCTTCACCGTGGCTGCACGGACTGCAAATAATCCCAGCGCCGAGATGGCCACGAGCGGCATCACCTTGAGCACCGTGGTCACGCTCTGAACTCGACCCGACGCCTTGATGCCGTAGCAGTTGACGAACGTGAGCAGCCACAGCAGGGCGAGTGTCACCACCGCGGATGCGCCCGGCACATCCGCGATCCAGGGCATGAAGGGAGTGAGGTAACTCACCCCGCCTGTGGCGATGGCGACGTTCCCGACGCAGATCGAGATCCAGTATCCCCACACCATGATGAACGCCGTCAGCGGTCCGAAGGCGAGTTTCACATATGCGTAGGGGCCCCCGGCCTGGGGGAACTCGCGGCTCAGGTTGGCGAAAACCACCGCAAGCAACAAGGCGCCGGCGGCGGTGAATCCCCAGGCGATCACGCTATTGAGCCCGAAGGGCGCGAGCGCCGAGGGCAGCAGGAAGACCCCGGAGCCGATCGTGTTGCCGATGACCAAGGCGACGCACATCCAGAAGCCGAGAAGTTGCGGGCGTGCGGGTGCCTTCATGGCCGATCTTAGGGGATAATGAGGCCTGATTGTCAACGATCTCGAGCCTGCTCGATCGAGCGTGCTCGGGCACGAGTCGAGGCGGGGTGACGGACGTGAAGAAATCGCACATCAAGACCGATTTGCCCGGTCCCAAGGCGCGCGAGCTCTTGGCGCGCGATGCGCTGGTGGTGTCGCCTTCCTATCCGCGCGACTATCCGTTCGTCATGTCTCACGGCAAAGGGGCACAGGTGTGGGACGTCGACGGCAACCGCTTTCTCGACTTTGCCGCCGGCATTGCGGTCGCAAGCACCGGGCATAGCCATCCGGCGGTCGTGCAGGCGATCAAGGATGCCGCGGATCGGTTCATTCATATCTCATCCGACTACTGGCACGAGGGGCAGGTGAGGCTTGCGGAGCAGATCGGTGAGCTTGCGCCGATGAAGGTGCCCGTGATGAGTTTTTTCGCGCAATCGGGCACGGAGAGCGTCGAGGCCGCGCTGAAGTTGGCACGCTATGTCACCGGCCGTGGCCGATTCCTCGGCTTCCTCGGCGGCTTTCATGGCCGAACCATGGGCTCGCTGGCGTTCACCTCGAGCAAGTACACCCAGCAGAAGGGCTTTTTTCCGGCGATGCCAGGGGTCACGCACGTGCCGTATCCGAACAATTATCGGCCGCTGTTTGCCGGCGCCGATCAGGGACGGGCGGTTCTGCGCTACATCGAGGAGTTCGTGTTCGCGCACAATGTGCCGCCGGGCGAAGTGGCTGCGATCCTCGTCGAGCCGATCCAGGGTGAGGGCGGTTATCTCGTGCCGCCGGACGGGTTTCTCGCCGGATTGCGCGAGCTCGCCGATCGGCACGGCATCTTGTTGATCTTCGATGAGGTGCAATCCGGCATCGGGCGCACCGGCAAGATGTTTGCGTGCCAGCACTGGGGCGTCGAGCCGGACATCATGACGCTCGCGAAGGGCTTAGCGAGCGGCATGCCCATCGGCATGATGGTGGCCAAGCGCAGCATCATGCAAAAGTGGTCCCGGGGCGCTCACGGCAACACCTTCGGCGGCAATCCGCTATGCTGTGCAGCGGCGCTCGCGACGCTCGACTTGGTCGAGCATCAATACTGCGCGAATGCCGCCAAGGTGGGCGAGTACTTCATGAAGCAGCTGCGAGGCCTCGCCGGCAAGTATTCGATTGTCGGCGAAGTTCGCGGCAAGGGCCTGATGATCGGCATGGAGCTCGTTACCGATCAGGCGAGCAAGACCCCGGCGAAGAAGATCTGCGACGCGCTCATCACTCGCGCCTATCACAACGGCCTGATCCTGCTCTCCTGCGGGCAGAGCACGGTGCGCTTCATGCCGCCGCTCATGATCCACGAATCGGACGTCGATGAGGCGATCGAGCTCCTCGACCGCTCGATCGAGGAAGTGCTGTCGAGCGAGCGCCAGGTCAATCGAGGCGTTGCAGCTGTTTGAGGAGCGCATCGGTCGAGACGGGTTTGCCCAGGAAGCGCTCGAGCAACGTCGTGGTGTCGACCGAGGCGCCGAAGTTGAGCAAGTTGAGCGAGACATAGCGATACCAGCGTGAGTTGCCGGTGTCGAAAGGGCCGATCTGGTCGAGAATTCGCGCACGAATCGCCGCCGTCAATACGGCGCCCAATCCGTAATTGATCATGTAGCCCGGCCAGCGCACGAGCTGCACCCGCAGCGCCCACCAGGAAAGCTCCGGATGCGGAACGACGTTGAGATAGCGCGAGGTGATGTCCGTCCACTCGGCATTGGGATCGGTATCGGGATGGCGGAGCATCCGCAGCTCGAACAGACCCCATGCGATATCGAGCATCACGTTGGCGTAGAGGTCCCTGAGCGAGCTCGCCGTGGCCGAGGCCCTACCCAAGTACTTGCGTTGCCAGGCGGGCTCCAAGGCGCTCCACGCGGGCACGTCGGCGAACGCCTCGTCGAACAGATCGCCGCCCAGCGAATAGAACGCCGGGCGCGTGCGTAGCGCCGCCTCCTGCACCGCATGGCCGTCCTCGTGAATGAGCTCGTTCAGGACGAAGAGCCCCCCCTGCTCGTAGTTGGCGGACACTCGCGGTATGGCGGGCCGCCAGCGATTGCCGATGCGCCGGCCGATGCGAATGTGATCCGTGTAGGCGAGCGGTGCCTTGCCCGGGCGCACCTCGAGATCGTGACGGACCCCGAGCGCTCGCAAATCCGCGCCGAGATCTCGATAAAAGCGCTCGCTGATCGGCAGCAGTCGCTCGCGCGGGACGGCGTGGGCGAGCTCGCGACCGGCCGCGGCGGCCGCATACCAGTAGTCCCAGGGCTCGAGCGCGCTGCCCCGCGAGTGCGCCCGCCAGGCGCCGAGTACATCCTCGAGCCAGCGCTCGACCTCGGCGCTGCTCGTGCCGACGATCGCTGCGGCATCATCGATGGCGGATCGCCCGCCGCGCTGCGCCGCGGCGCTCATTCGAATCAGACGTCGATAAGGACTCGTCGCCTCATCGGCCCCGTTGATCGCGTCCCAGAGCGGGGCGAACGCGAGAAACAAGCTCTTGCGCCGGTCCGTGCCGTCGATCTCCTGCAACCACTCGAGCGCCGTCGTGCGCACGATGGATCGGCCCTCGAACGGGACCCGGTCGCCGATCTCCTGGAAGCAGGCGTAGAGCGCGAGCTCGAGCTCGGTCGGGTCGCTCGAGTCGGCGCCGCGCGTTGTCCGATCCTCGCAGCGCGCGACCGCCGCGCTGCCGTCGCCGAGGCTTTCTTCCGCAGGGTCGAGCGCATTCTCGATGAGCCCCCGGCGCATGGCGTGAAGTGCCCGAGTGTCTTCGGTCCCGAGCGCGGATTCGTCGATGCGCTCGAGAGCTGCCGGCAACAGCGCCGCGAGCTTGAGCCTTCTATCGTTCCACCCGCGCCGATCGACCCCGCCCACCCGGGTCATCAATCCGGAATCGATCGTCGCCACGGCACTCGTGGCGTCGAGCCAATCGGCGTACTGCTCCTCGACGCGTGCCAGGACGAGGTCCGCGGGCGCGAGCTCGGCTCGCGTGCCCGAGGCTTGTCCGGCCGCGCTCGACGCTTCGCGCGCGGGAGTGGGGCGCGCGGGAGTGGGGCGCGCGGCGGCGAATGTGCCTGCGGCGGCTAATTTCTCGCTCGGCTCGGCGGCGGCCGCCGGGACTGATGCACCACCCAGGAGGAGCGCGCACGATGCGAGAGATGCCGCCCCAAGCGATCGGACTTTCACGCGCATTCGACCCTCTCTCCTAGACCGCATTATTCATTGCGTGCGAACGCGACAACTACGTATAGACGTCTGCGCGCTCCGCGAGAAATATACCGTGTGCTGGAGCCCTAAGTCCTCGCCATTGACTGCGAAGGGGAGCTGATCATGAGTCAACAGCGCCAGATTCCGACGAGCTTCGCCGACGCGCCGCCCCCGGACGGCCTTGAAACGCGCACTGCCGGGCAGGACCGTGGGCGGCGCTGCGCATCGTTCCTCTCGGGAGGGGTTTTCGCGCTGCTTCTGCTGGCGATGTGGCCGTCTGCGCCATCGCACGGTGCCGATCTCATGCATGACGCGAATGGGGTATTCGCGCCGCTTCCAGACGCGCTGCCGGCGCCGCCCGACAATCCGACGACGCCGGCGAAGGTTCGCTTGGGAAAGATGCTCTTCTTCGACCCGCGACTCTCGAAGAGCGACACGATCAGTTGCAATTCCTGCCATGGTCTCGCGACCGGCGGGGTCGACAATCTGCCCACATCGATGGGGCATCTTGCCCAGTTCGGCCCCCGCAACGCGCCGACGGTCTTGAATGCCGGAGTGCAGATCGCTCAATTCTGGGACGGGCGCGCCGCGACCCTCGAGGAGCAGGCGAAGGGACCGATTTTGAATCCGGTGGAGATGGCCATGCCGGACGCGCCGATGGTGCTGTCGAGGCTCAGCACCATTCCGGAGTATGTCGACCTATTCAAGCAAGCGTTTCCGGGCGAAAGGGATCCGCTGAACTACGACAACGTCGCCAAATCCATTGCCGCATTCGAACGGACGCTGCTCACGCCATCGCGGTTCGACCAATTCCTGCGTGGCAAATCCGCTGCGCTCTCACCCGAGGAGAAGGAGGGCTTGTCGCTGGTCATGCAGAAGGGGTGCATCGCCTGCCACAACGGCGTGGGGGCGGGGGGAGGCATGTATCAGAAGTTCGGGCTTCAAGGCCGGTATGAGTACAGCGACGACAAGGGTCGGTACAATGTGACGAAAAAAGAGGAAGACATGTATTTCTTCAAGGTCCCCATGTGGAGAAACGTCACCCGAACCGCGCCGTATTTTCACGACGGCTCGGTGTGGGACCTCAAGGAGGCGATTCGGATCATGGGGCGCCTGCAGCTCGGTTCCGAGCTGTCCGACAAGGAGGTCGATCTGATCGCGGCGTTCATGCACTCCCTCGAGGGTCAGATACCGGACGAGGCGCTGAAGCTGCCGAATCTGCCTGCATCGACCGCGGCAACGCCCAAACCCGTGTTCA
>DATHCO010000145.1:0-21574 GCA_035319505.1 Steroidobacteraceae bacterium
AGTCGTTGTTCCACCAGGAGGCCGCGGGCGCCGCGAGCGGAACGAGCAGGATGGCGAGGCCCATCAGCTTGGCGCGACATTTCATCCGACGGCGGCCCCCTTCCCGCGCCTTGAGGTGAGCCGCATATTTTCGGCAACGAGCATGATGAATTTGTTACAGCGGACCGGTGATCGAGCCCTTAGGGCGCGGCGGTCTTCTGGCGCTTCAGGCACTCGATATCGTCCGGTTTGCAGTTCTCCTCTCCCAGGCCGGTCACGAAGACGTCGAGCCAGCTGAGCGCGGTCTGCGCGATCGGGGCCGTTTCCTTGGCAGCGACGGCCGACTCCTCGAGAGAGGAGGTACTGCTCGTGGTGGCGCTCGCGGCGACGGCGGAGACGCCGGAGAGGCTGGCGGAGAGACCGCTGAGATCCGACGGAACGCCGCTCGCCGTGCCACCGAAATTGATGTTGAGTGCCCCGATCACGTGTGCCGCGGCTATGTTGATGTTTCCGGCGGCGCCGATGCCCGCATCGCCGGCGTTGACGGTGCCGACCGGCGCATCGAGATCCACATCCCCGGCCGGCGTGGTGGGACTCGTCTGAATGGTGCGTATACCGCTGCCAGCCGCCAGGGAAGCGCCGTAGTCGAGCGTGATGGAGCCGTCTGCATTGACCAGCACGACGGGCGGCGGCACCGACAGCGAGGACTTCGAGCCGTTGCCTGCATCGATGCTGCCCTCGTCGGACCAGATGAGAATGTTTCCGCCGCCCAGCGTGAAGATGCGTGAGGCATTCACGTTCACGTCGCCCTGGGTGTAGATGTCGACATTGCCGGCGCCCTCCGCGACGATGCCGAGCTCGGCCGGCGGCTTCGGAATGACGCCGACCGGGGTGTAGGCGAGGCCTACGTTGATCGAGCCTCCGGGCACCACTATCGAGATGTTGCCGCCGCTCAAGGTGTAGACCTGGCTCGAGATGAGGCTGAGGCTCCCCTCGTAGGGTTGCGGGTGCGCTGCCGTGGGGTTGTGACTGTAGGGGTAGAGCGCATTGACGGCGGCGTAACCTTGGGAGAACCCGACCCCAGAGCCCGAATTGGCGGCGCGCCCCGACAGCAGGAGCTCATTGAAGAATATTGGATCGACGAGCGCCGCCTGCTGGCCCTGAGTGAATCCCGCGAAGTCGGCCTCGGCCTCTGCGAAGCTCAGCTTGCTCTCGCCGGTCTCGCCTTCGACGTAGGCGATCAGCTGCTGCCGATAGGCGCTCGACGGCGCGATGATGTCCTTTACGAACAGCGGGTAGTCGGCCCCTTGAGTTCCGTAGCCGAGCGCCATTATGAGATCGGCCCCCTGTGCGCTCGCTAGATTGGCGTTCTGAAGATTCCCGGTGGTGAGGATACCGCCCGAGACTCCCAGGTTGATGCTGCGGCCCGCAAAGATGTCCAGGCTCCCCTCTCCGCCCAACTCGATGCCGTTGCTCGCGGCGGTGTAGGTGATGTCGCGGCCCGCGGTGATCCCCGTGGTATCGCTCGCCGCGATGTTCTGTCCTTGATACGTCAGGTTCACGATGTCGCGACCCGCCGAGATCTGCGCCGCCTTGGGAATCTCGAGACCCAGATCGTCGATGTCACGGCCGGCCGTGACCAGCGCGGGCGTCGAATCGCCGACGTGAATGGCGCCTTGCAGTTCGGCGAGTCCACCGAGGCTCAAGCCACCCGTGGCCAGCGTGACCTCGGGGTTGGCGGCGGTCGGCACGTTCGAAGCGAAACTGTCGGACATCAACACGCGTGCGCCATTCGCGACGATATCCTGTCCCGCGAACAGGCTGAGCTCACCCGTGCTCGAAGGGAACAGGATCGCGGCACCGCTGAGATCGATGTCCTGCTGCGCAGCCTGGATCGCGAGATTCGGCGGCAGATCAATGAGTGCCTCGGTGGCGTTCGACGAGAGCGTCAGACCGAGCAGGGCCGCCACGGCCGGGCTCCTCGGCTCCATGTCGAAGGTGACATCTCCGTCCGTGCTCGACAGCGTGAGCCCCGAATCGGTCCCGTAGGTGAAGAACTGGCCGGAGGCCCGGCCCGTCGAAGACGGGACGAACGTCGGGTTGTACACGGCCTCGACCTGCACCGACTGGCGTGCCCAGACAGCGATCTGCGCATCGCCGAGCGCAAAGGTCGAGCCCGCGTAAGTTGGCGTGGTGCTTCCGGGCGCGAGCGGTAGAGCGATGATCGGGGTCAAGCCCGCGTTCGTGATCACGGTACCCGCGCCGTCGGCCACATACACTTGCGCGCTGCCGATGTCGCCGACCGAATCGATTCTGAGCCCGCCGCCTGCCCCGAGGAGGGTGGTTTGGGCGTCGGGACTGCTGTCTGCCGTCGTGGCGGAGAGGTTACTCACCGTACCTACTGCCGTCACCGAGAGGTCCCCTCCGCCGAGCGCGCCCACATTCCAGTCGAACGCGTCGAAATCGACCCCGTAAGCACCGACGATCTGGGTGCCGTTCACGGTCGTGATCTCGCGCGGCTGCCAACCGGTAACCGCCAAATCTCCGTTGTCGAGGTTGCTCGCGAGCGGCGCGCCGATCACGCTGCCGCCTGCACTGATCACGACGTTGCCCCCCTGGGTCGGGAAATTCGCGAGCTGGCTGTTCCGTCCAACGCCAACCTGGATCGCGGCTGCGCCGTTGAGACCGCCGGTGTAGACCGCGGCCCCGCTGTCGAAAACGATGTCGCCGGCCGCAGCCAGATCGATGTCGCCCGTACCCGTGCGGACGATGGTCTGGGGAGCGAGCGTGAGCGCCGCCGCCGACCCGGTGAGAACGGAGAGCGGGTTGGCGCTGGACAGATCTGCCCCGGCGACGAAGCTCAACGAGCCCGAAGGCAGGCCTGTCAGCGTCGTTCCCGATCCAAGCGTACCTGCGTAGAAACCATCGGAAATGGTGCCGTCGAGCGTGATGGAGCCCGCGGCCCGTACGGTGACATCGATGACTTGACCCTGCGTGCTGTTCTGGCTGAAATCATATGACCCGACGGACAAGGTGTCGGTCGGGTCAGGATCCTGAAGCTCGACGCCCGCCTCGACCAGCGGCGCGGAACTCGAGCTCGACAGCCGCGCGGCGATGCCCGTCGCGCTCGTGCCGAGGAAGCTCGTGGTGGCACTCACGGCGTTCGGAAGGTCCGAGCTCACGGTGGCGGAGCTCGTGGGCGAGACGATGACGGGCTCGACGATCACTTCGCCCGCCTCGGCCACGTTGGCTCCGATGCCGTGCTCGCCTGGATTGATCGCCACATCATTCGTCGCCAAGAGCGCCGGCGCTCGCAGCACGAACTCGCCCATCTGCGCGGCGCCGTAGGTGGAGATCACACTGCCGCTATCGAGGATGATCGAGCCGGTGCTGGTGCACCCGGTCGAGGTGCAGGCGGACATCACGGAGTTGATGTCGATCTCGCCGCCTCGGCCCGTGCTGCCGTTCCCGTCGGCGTGCAGTTGACCGGTTGACTCGAGCACGACCGAGTCGCCGCCGGACAAATCGATCAGGCCACGCTGCGCGGCCGAGGGAGCATTCAGCGTACCGGCGATGTCGACGGTGCCTGAGTCCGCGGTCAACGTGATGCCGTTCGCGGTGATGATCCCGGTGCTCGCGAGATCGAGGTCGCCTTTGCGAACGCGGAGGTTCACCGCTTGGTTGAATCCTGCGAAGCCGGGGTTGTCGAGCAGCCCCATGAGGCCGCCCGTCAAACTGCCGGCATCGACCGCGAGACTCCCACCGGCGTTGCCGCTGCCGGCGCCGTCGAGCACGCTGGACAGCGTCACCGTGCCGTTGCCGCCCTCCAGCGAGAGGCTCCCCGCGGGTGCACTCGCGCGGCCGGCGACCGCGACCGAGGAGCCAGGATCGAGCGTGATGTTGCCGCCCGCGGTGAGGGTGACGATTCCGCCGGGGGTATAGACGGTCGTGCCGGCCACTTGCAGCGCCGTGCCGGAGGCGTCGATCGAAGCCGTGGACAGAAGATGCAAGTTGCCCGTCGAATCGAGGGCAACCACTCCCGAAGGAGCGACGATCGCGCCGGCATCCTCGATATCGCTCGCTTGCAAGGTGAGACTGCCGCCCACGAGCTTGGGCAGCGAACTGGCCGTGATCGCCGCGCTCGGTGCGCCAATCGTCAGAGTACCCGTGGCCGCGATGGTCGTCCCCGGCTCGTCCGCCGCATCGTCCGCCGGTGTCAGCTCGGCCGCATCGATCGTCAACCCGCCGCCCACATTGAGATAGCCCGCGCACACTCCTGCCGCGCATCCGGTCTCGAAGGCTCCTTGCACCTTGGCGGTGGTCTCACCGAACCCATTCACGGACAAGACGCCCGGGCCGATGGTCAAGGTGTTCCCGACGAAGGAGAGCGCGCCGCTTCCCGCACCGGCTGCCGGCGGTGCGGACGAGGCATTGGTCGGGATGACGTTGCCTCCGAGCACGATGCGGGTCGCACCGAACGTCGAGCCGCTGCCGCCCTGATTGTCGATCGAATTGGCGATGAGGGCGAGGGAGTTCAGTGTCGGTGTTCCGGCGCGGTTGACTCCGAGCGACACCGGAGTATCGAGGTCGATGTCGCCTTGACTCGCGATTCGCACGGCGCCCGCTTGTTGCAGCGCGGACACCAGGCTCGAATCGATGTTGAGCGTATCGGCCGAGGTGCCGGATCCAACGAAGGCGACGCTCCCCGAGCTTAGGGACCAGCTCGCGCCCTTGCCCTTGAGGGTTCCCGCGAGCGTGACCTCGCCCGGCGCGTCGAACGCCAGTGCGCCTCCGGATGCCAATGTCGCGCCTTGCGCGACGGTGATGTTCGCGCCCGGCAAGCCTACCCCGGCGGAGCGAGTCACCACCGGCAGCGACAGATCGGAGACCGCGAGTAAGGCCGCTTGCGGCGAGGGATTCGCGGCTGCGGTCGTATCGGTCAATAGCACGGCTTCAGGCGATGGGAGCGAGGAGAGAGGCGTGCCGCTCTTGCCCGACGTCGACATCAGCGAAGCGCCCGCCTGCACGTCGATCGATTGCTGGGCAACGATCTCGATCTGATCCGCCGTCAGCTGCACACCCGGATCCACGGTCACGGTGTTGGCGCCCACCGCAATGGTCGTGGTGGTCGTCACAGACCCGTTGCTCGCGGTTTGCGTGCTGGTCGTGCCGGTCCCGCCGAGCGTGATGGAACTCGCATTCCAGCTCTGCAATACCGTGCTCGACACATCCAGCGCCCCCGGACTCGTCGCGTTGCCGGCCGTGATCGTGAGGTCGGGCGCGTCGATGCTGATCTCGGCACCGCGGCCGCCACTGGCCGAAGCCGTGAGCACGTTGCCTTGCAATTCGAGTGAGTTGATCGCCGCCGCCGTGATCGTCAGGTTGAAGGTGCCACCGTCCGCGGGCTCGGGAACGGGACCAGTTCCGGCACTCGAAGCAACAGCCTGGAAGAAAGTCGACGCGTCGCTGATCGTGTAGGAGGCCAGCCGCTGCGCATAGCCGCTCGGATAGATTGCGACGCCCACGTACTCCGTGAGCCCGTTTCCGGTGTGAAGACCCGTGGTGCCGATGCTCAGGAAGCCCGCGATCACCGGAACACCGTCGGCGAGCGCATCGATCTGCCCGCCGCTCGCGCTCGTATAGGCGGACTCGAGCTGAATCAAGACTGCACCCGGCTCGAGGGCATAGCGCGGCGGAAGGAGCGCATAGTATCCCGCGGCGATGCCGGCTCCCCCGCTCAAATAAATCGTTTGGCCCGCAACCGCGTTCCCGGATTCCTCCGGATCATAGGGACCTGCCTGGCCCCGGGTGGATGGCAGAATTGCGTAAAGATTCGAAATGCTGCTGACGTTGACCACGGACGACGTCGCGCAGCAGGTCGCGCCGAGGTTGTCGTAGGTGCCCCCCGTCCCCGGCACCCACTCGTACGCATAGAGATCGCCGCCGCCTTCGACATTTGCCGTCGAACCGGCCTGGACATCGACGTTCGGCGCGGAGAGGCTGATCGACTTCGCCGGCACGCCGGTGATCGTATTGATGTTGTTCTGCCCGCCGCCCGGCGTGATGTAGACCCACTCGCCCTGGTTGAGCTCAGTTTCACCGAAAGGCACGTTGAGTCCCGCTCCGCTCACGGAGAGGAGGCTGCCGTGAGCGAGCGTCAAGCCATCGTTCGCCGTGAGGTCGATGGTCCCGAACGGCGCGAGCACGGTGCCCTTGATCAGAATGTTGTCGGCGGAGACCGAGAGGGAGCCATCCGCAGAGAGCGGCAAGCCGGGCGATGCGCCCGTCCTCCCGATCGTCACGGTCGCCCCGTTTCCCGCGAGCGAGGTGACGTCAAAGTCGGTATAGGTGTCCGGGTAGACCCGCTCTGCGTTGAGGATGAGGTTGCCGTCGGTCAGCAGCGACCCCGTCGTCGGACCCGTCGTGTTGCTGGTGCTCGTGCCCTGAAGCTGAACATCGCCCGCGCTCGAAAGCGTCGCGCTCGATATGCCTTGCAGCGAAAAATTGCCGAGCAGCACGATCTGCTGCGCCGAGACGCTGAGCGTTCCCGATCCGGAGGTCGGGGTCGGAATCGCAACGAGATTCGATCCATCGTTGACGACCGAGTTGCCGATCTCGACGAACGGCGCCGCGAGGGAGGCGCTCGCGGGAACGATGAAACTCGGGGCGTCCAGGATCATTTGACGGCCGAGCGTTAGCTGGCCGGCGTCGATCAGGATATCCCCGGAGGTGCGCAGGGTGAGCGAGTCGATGCCCGAATCCGCGATCTGCTCTGCACCGAGCACGGCGATGCTGCTGTCCGAGGAGCTCGGCGCCCCTCCGGCGGTGCTGTCCACGAGCTCGATCTCGAGCGTGCCGCTCGGCAAGGGCGGGGATTGCGGGTTCAGCACGACGCCGCTGCGGATCAAGTCGACTTCCAGGGAGCCGGCCGCCGCGGCGCCGCTCGTGCCCACTCCGGCCGCTGCGTTCAGCTTGCCGAGCAAGGAAATCGATTCCCCGGAACTCACCGTCAGCGATCCGCCGGCACTGGCGACGACCTCGAGCGTGTCGCCGCCGATGTCCGCGGGGTTCGGGACATCGAGAAGCGCCGCGGTCCCGGTCATGTCGATCGTGGATCCGGGTGCGGTCACGACCGTGCCGCGATCAGCCTTCAAGTTCACCGAGCCGCCCGGCAGGATCGTGCCCGACAAGAGACCCTGGGAATTCGGCGTCAACACCGTGGTGCCGTCGACATCCAGCACCGCCGATGGCGCAACATACAGGCTGAGTGTCGGAACATAGCCCGGATCGATGACCTGGGCGCTGTTCGAATCGATGTCGCCGGCAGAGGGAATGAACGCGCCGATGGTGCCGCCCGGTGCGCGCAGCAGCCCCGCGATCGTCATCCCGCCCTCTCCCTCGAGCGAGATGGTCGCGCCGGGATCGGTCACGATGGAGGCACCCGCCTGGATGTCGAGCAGGCCGAAGTGGGTGCTGCCGAGGAGCTGGTCGTCCGGCTCGCGAATCACGTTGAGGGAGATGCTCGCATTCGGTCGCTCGTACAACGGAAGCAACTCCGTCTGGCTGAAGGTGGCGAGCGCCGAGCCCGTCGGCATGCTGAGATAGTTCGGATTCAGTATCGCCGTGCTCGCTTGCACGTTGAGCTCGGTGCCGGATTTCACGGTCAGCACATCGTCGGTGCTTGTCGACTCCACCGCGCCGGTCGCAGTCAAGCTGACTGATGAGAAACCGTAATCGGAGAAAAGGGGCGCGTAGAGCTGCAACACCCCACCGCTCGTGGAATTGAGATCGTCGGCGCGCTGCGCTTCCGTCCACGAGCTCCCCTCTCCCTGTGAGATATCGATGCGGGGGGCGAGCAACGTGAAGCTTCCGCCGGAAGCCGTGCCCGTGCCGAACGCCTGAACGAGGTCCGAGGCGCCGAACTGGATCGCGCTGTACGCCGGGCTTGCGTCCAACTTGATGGCGCCGCCCGTGCCGTAGGAGAGCGTGCCGCCGGATTCGACCCATGCTCCGCCGTTCGCCCGGAGCGTGACCGCGTCGCCGAGCACGAGCTCGCTGCCTGGCACGGTCAGCTGGGCGCTGATGGACCCGCCGTTCAGCGAAATCGGCGCCGTGCCGATGCCATCTGAAAAGATGGCATCGTTGGTCCATTGGCCGCTCACGTCGAGCGTCACGCCGTTGCCGATCCCGACACCCGCCCGGGGTGTGTCCGCCTCGGGGGTGGCCGAGGAGAGGACGCTCTCGAACCAAAGGTGTCCGTCGGTCGCAGCGATGCTCGAGTCCACATCGATTTGTGGGGCGACGAGCGCGAGCGATGCGCCTTGAACCAGGGTGGGTGTGCTGGCGGCAACGGAGCTCATCGAGCCGCCGCTCGGGAGCGTAAGCGGCAGCCGCGCCGGCAGCGTGATGATCGTGTTGCTGTAAATGGTCGTGCCCGTGAAACCGTCGCTCGTGAGGTAGGCGGTGGGCAATTGCAGCGTCTGCTCCGGCAGCGGCGTGCCGTCCGCCACTACGATCGGGATCGGATTGGTTGCGAGGCTCACGCTCGGGGCGAGATAATCCGTGGTGGTCACGGTCGCGACCGGCAGGCCGATGATCAGCGTACCGCCTGCGGGTGGCGTGCTCCGTTGATAGGGACCGCTGATTGCCGTGCCTTGCAGGCTTCCCGCGAGCACCATGCTCGGAGCGGCAAACTGTACCGCGCCTGCGGAAGCGCCCTGAACGTAGCTCGACTCGTACTGACTCAGGCCGGGCGTCGGGATGACTTGCTGAATGCCCCACTCGCTGTACGTCTGAGTAAACGTCGGATTGACGACGCCGGTATACCGCAGCAACGGGTTCGCACTGCCGATGTCGTAGAGCTCGCCGTTGGCGCCGATCAGCTTGGTGGTCTGAATCGATCCGGCCTCGTACGTCGTATGGCCGCCCGAGACATTGATCGATGCCCCCGGATTGAACACCACATCACCCTCCGATTCGAAGGTCGCCGTGCCGCCCGTCTCCGTCCGCTGCGCGACGCTTTGACCGATCCCCGCGATCGCAGACTCGAGATCTGCAATGGGCGTGCCCTGGCCTCCGTCCGCGCGGATGTCGACGGTAACCGAGACGGTGTTGGCGGGTGTCGATTGGAGCGCCCCGCCGCGCTGGGTGGGGTCGTTCGCGAACTCGTTGGAGCGCAGCTGAACGGTCAAGAGGTTCGCGGACATCGGCAATTCCGCATCGCTCCCGGCAAGATCGATCGTCGTCCCGGCATCGATGCGGATCTCGGCGTCCGGATCCGATTCGGATTGGATTCCCTGGGAGGGATTCGCCTCCGCGACCACGTTGAGCACACCGCTCGGCGCATCGATCGTGGCGTCGTGCACGAACACTTGCTGGCCGGTGATCGATATCGAGGATTGTAGCTGCGTTTGCGCAGCGACCGCGGTCCTCGTGTCGCTGTATTCCGGCAATACCTCAGTGACGCTGCCCGGCCCGAGCTCGACGGTGCCTCCTTGCGTCGGCTCGAAGGGGCTACCGTGCGTGTAGCCCGTCTTGTTGACGTCGTCGGCTGCCTCCAGGATCACGGATCCATTGGCGGCGACGCTCGTCGTCGCGGAGATGCGGCCATCCTGGTTCACCATGAGGCCGGTCAGCGTGATGTTGCCGCGGGGTGCCGAGAGACTGCCCTGCAGCTGATTGGCTACCGTGCCGCCCCCATCCACCTGCACGATGAGCCCACGCAGGTCCGAATTCTCGCTCGCCTGCAAATATAGACTCTGCCCGGCCGCCAGGATGATCTGACCGTCCGGTGCAGAGAGGCTCCCGCTGTTGTATACGTTGGGCGCGGCGAGCAGGAGCCGCCCGTTATCGGCCGCGGTGAGGTTTGCGCCGGCCTGAACCGTGATGTTCTGCGAGATCGGATTCCCGGAGGCGTCCGTGAATGCTTGCAGAGCGGGCAAGCCTTGGGTTCCGGGCTGCAGGATGCCCGACGCGAACGTTGATGAGCTCAGATTGAGCGAGGAGGCGAGCAGACCGCCGACGTTGACGGTCGCGGTCGAGCCGAAGAGAAAGCCGTTCGGATTGATCAGATAGATCTGCCCGTTCGCCGTCAACGTTCCGAAGATGCTGCTCGGATTTGAATCGAAGATGCGATTGAGCGCGATCGAGGTGCTGGATGGTTGCTCGAAGACAACCCTGCCGCCCGCTCCGATGTTAAACGAGGACCAGTTGAGCGTCGCGGTGTTGGTGCTCTGAATGACGGACAGCGTATTTCCGGACACGCTGGGCAGGGTGGCCCGACCGCTGCCCAAGAAGCTCACGTTGGCGCCGCAGGTGACGGGCGTGCAAGCCACCGGCAACTGCGCTCCCGCAAACGATCGTCCGCTCGAGTCGAGCAATGCGCAGACCACCAGGCCGTTCCCGAGCACGCCCAGAATCGATCGGGAGCATCGCACACGCATGATCAGACGGTACCCACACAGTGTGACAGGGCGGTGGCAATATCCGAGCCCGGGGCACACATTCAAAAGGTTCCGCGAACGAAGAAGAGCACGCGCGAGTCGCCCGCGCGAGTCGCCGGACCCGATGCGGGGCAACTCCCCTTGATCGCGACGCTCGGAAGATCGGTCGCCGAGTCGAGCGCCTTCGCCCAGGTCACGCCGCCCGTCACTTTTTGCCCGGGCAAAAAGTCCAAGCCCCCGCCCCAGCTTCGCAGGTGCAGTCCAGTGCCCCCGGGCTGGCATTCGAGGGTCGCGAGATCCCAGGTGCGTCCCTCGTCGAAGAATGAAAAGACATCGCCGACGATGCGCTCGTGCAGCCGCCATCCCGGCGAGGTGAGCTGGATCGTCTCCTTCAAGCCTTCATCCCCGAGCACTTCCGACTCGAGGTAGCCGCGCACACCGTCGATACCCGCAATCGAAAAGTCCTCGTTGGTGATGAGCGGCTCGGCGGCCGCCTGGCCCGCTGCGCGCAGGCGCAGCACGAGGCCGCCCGGCAGCCTGAAGTCGTTCGCGAAATCGCCGCGCAGATAGAAGTAATTGGCACTTCCCTCGGCGCGGAACGCTTCGAAAGAGCTTTGGCTGTTGACCAGGTGCCGGGGCCCAGCGTTCGCCGACGCCGTGAAGGTCGTGGTGTGCCAGTCGGCACGCCAGAGACCCGCGTAGGCGAAGGACAGATTCAGATACGAGATCGGAGTATCCACCGCCGTGGTCGCATTCTGGTTGATCAAGTTTCGAAAATGCTTGTAGTCCACGCCAAGGGTGACCGATTGATTAGAGGCGACGGCGGCGGCGATCGGGTAGGCGAGCCGCAAGCCCGCGATCTGTCCGATGCCCAGCACCCCGAGTGTGCCCACGGCTGCGACGTTGCTGTTCGAATTGATGTATTGAAGCGAGGGCGCGAGCCGGGTTTCGAACGGATGAAAGGCGTAGTCGGCAGCGAAAACCCGAACCTGGTCCGGCCGCTGCGGCGTGGTCTGATATTGAAATGAAAAATTGTCGAGCCGATCGAACATGTTGCCATAGCTCAAGCTCGTGATAGCGCGCAGCGAGTCGGTGTCGAGGGAGGCTTGATTGTTGAGCTCGAAACTGCCGTGCAGCGGCAAGCTGTCGTTGACCTGGAGCTTCAAATCCACCGTGCCCGGTGCGGAACCGGCTTTCAGTATGGGGACCACCGACCGCTCGGGCGTTGCGATATTGACCGCGGCGAGTTCCTGCTGGAGCTTCGAGAGCTGCAACACCTGACCCGGCTCGGCGGCTGGGAGCGCCGCAATCACGTCCCGTTCGGGGAAGTAACGCGCGCCGCTGATCTGCTCACTCTCGATGCGTCCTTCCGTCACGCGCAGCCGCACGACCCCATCGCTCACCTTTTGCGGCGGAATATCCACGAAGACGGTTCCATAGCCGTGGTCATGGTAGAAGGTCTCCAGCGCGGTCTTCGCAGCCTCCACGTCGGCCAGCGTTTTGTTCGGGCCGAGTAGCGGATAAAGGACTTTCTCGATTTCCCGGTTCGTCAGCACCGTGTTGCCGATGACGCGGTACTCCATGACGTCGAAGTGGGCGTCGCCGGCTTTCGCCTCCGCCGGGTTGTCCGAGCCGAAGGCCGACACACCCCCGAGAGAGGCGAACATCGCTGCAGCGACGGCTACCGCCGCACGACGTGCGGTTTCGAATCTCATCCCCATCCGGCGATGCTATCCGGGCAGTATTTCGATTTTATGCTACGAAAAAAAACTGGCCTCCCTTCTCGGGGAGGCCAGTGCCATCGGCAGCTTCCGTCTGCGGTGGGGTTGGTGCGAGTCGCCTGCCGGTTACAGTGTGTCCAGAGGAACGTTGCAGCTCACACCTCCGCGGGTGAACGGGTTGATATAGATGGTGACACCCCCATTCACCGAAGCGGTGCTCGAGACGGGCAACGCGGCGGTGTTGTAGTTCGGATTCGCGAGGATGTCCACAGCGCCCGGTGCCGTGCTCTCGGTCTGGAACGCGGTGATGAGGTATTGGATCAACCCCTGCTGGTCTGCGCTGAGCGAGGTGTAATTCGAACCCGTGACGGCCGTGGCCTCGAACCAGTCGCCGTAGACACCGGAAGCGGCGTTGAGCTGCGAGGGCTGTACGCCGTTGATCGCCACCAACGTGAGGTTGGGATAGCTCGTGCTGCCGGCATTGTCGATCGACGCATAGGTGATCGAGCCGGGAATACCGTTGGCCGCCGCGAGCACGTTGCCGGTCGAGAAATAATCGGCGGTGCCCTTGGTGGTCTCGAGAATCGGCGATTGCGTCACGGTGTTGCACTCGTCGGTCTCGAAGAACAGGTCCGTCGAAGTACGGCTGCCCGATCCCTGCTCGCGGTTCACGATCACGATGGGGAGGCTGGTCGTAGTGACCGCAGCACCGCCCGGGAGCTGCACCTCGTTCCAGTTCGCGTCAGTACCGTTCAGGATGTTCGCCACGGCGTCCCGCGAGAGCTGCAGAGAGGCCGTGGAGGTGCCCTGACCGGCGGCTTCCGCGGCGCTGAACGCAGCGCTGTTGGTGTTCACGAAAATGCCGAATATCTGATCGAATATCGTCGTGGCGGTCAGGTTCGCGAGTTGGGTGGCAGTGGCCTTACCGTACACGGATGACTTGTAGGCCGACGGGTAATTGGCCCCGGTCAGCCGGGCCGGCTCGACATCGGTGATACCGAACTGCACGGGCGCCTTGAAGACGCCGCTCGCAAACGAATCGTCGATACCGTTGCTCGCGCTCGAGCCCGGGACCGACACGCTGTAGCTCGGGCCCGAGCCGGTCGCGCCCGCGAGACTCAGCTGGTTGATCGTCGAGCCGCTGACGAGCGGCAGCGCGCCCGTCACCGAGCCGCCTTCGTCGCGATACCAGATCGTGAAGATGTTGCTGCCGTTCGCGCTCGGGAGGCCCGTGGACGAACCCGGCGTGCAGGAGACGGCGAAGAAGTTCGTGTCGCCGGTGCTCGAGAACACCGAATACGAACCGGCGCAAAGACCCGCCGCCGGAGAGGCGGTGCCTTCGAGTGCACCGAGGATGGCGTTCTTGGCGGCCGACGAGCCCGCCACGTACAAACCTACGTTCGGGGCGGCCGCCGACGCCGGCGTGGGCGATGATGCCATCGACGAGCCGGAGGCGAGAACTGCGGCGATGGCCGCGGCAAGCGTGCTGTTACGATTCATGTATCTGCTCCATAATTGGCTGAATTCGAGTTGGGGCGCCGATCAGGCTCGCGGCCTGCGGCGACCGACGCCGGCGAGGCCGAGCAGGCCGCTGCCCAGCAGCCAGACCGCGGCCGGAAGCGGCACGGGTGCTGCGACGCCGGTGATGGTCAGCCCACTCGCCGACAGGCTCACCGTGTCTTCGAGTGTGTAGGCAACCTTGGTCGTCGTGCCAGCCGGCGTACCCGCGGTCACGTAATAAAGATTCGCGACGGTGCCGAGGGTGTTGCCGTTCGCCGTCGCGCCGCCGTCCCAGTAAGCGAGGCCCGTCGTGGTGGTGACGTCCCAAATGGCGCCGTTTCCGGCTGCCTCATAAGTGCTCGCGCCGCCGCTGTTCGTGTTGAGGTTCGTGATGTCGGTGTTGATCCCGGCGAACTTGACAAGGCTGCCCGTCGTGTCGTTTGCGAGCGAGGCCGTCGAGTTGCTTGCCGTAGTCGTCAGGAACTGCGCGACGCCCGCGACTTTGAAGTTTCCGGTCGTGGCGTTGCCCGTGTATTGGCCGCCCAGAACCGCGAAGTAAATCGTGTCGCCGGTTCCCTCGGCGGCGAACAGCTTCGCCAGATTAGAATCTGAACCCAGAACGGTGACCGAGCCGGAGTAGGGCGAGGTGAACTCGCTGATGCTGAGGCCCGTGTCACCCGCGTAAGTGGCGACCGCCGCGGTTCCGGCGGCGTTCACCACCTCCGCGAAGAGGATCGCATCGGAGCTGCCCGAGGACGGCAGCGCGATGGACGCGTGGGCGGCAACGCCGGCAAAGGCGAGAGCGCCGGTGGCGCCCAACTTGATGGCTGTGTTCATTGAGACTCCCGATAAATGAGGACTAAGACTTCTTCCAGATCGACCGCGACTCGATCGCGCACCCCAGCGCCTTGGCCTTCTTTGCTGTCACAACCAAGCGCAGATCGATCAACTCGATCAACTCGATCAACTCGATCAACTGCGGCAGAGTTTGGTGACAATGTGTGGCATGGAAATGATGGAATTGTGAAGTTTTTCACACTTGGAAGGCTTCGGTTTTTGAGCGTGCTGCCGACCGTCGCGGCTCTTAACGACGCTTGTATGTCCTGTGTCGTACGAATGTTATCGACGGCGCTTACAACACAGCTCGTCGCTCCGCACGGCGGCGGGTTAAGGTAGTCCGATGGACACCGTGGCGGCAGTGCTGGATCTCATGCGGCGTGGAGAGACGAGCGAAGCCGAGAGGATTTGCGAAACTCGCCTCGCTATCGCTGCGGACGACGCGGGTGCCCTGTCGCTCCTGGCGGAGATTCAGCTCGCGACGGGACGCACCGAGGGCGCGGCTGCCTCACTCGAGCGGCTCACCGCTTTGGCGCCGCGAGACGCCGCGGTGCATCGGCGCCTCGCGGGAGCCCTGCTCGCACTGGGCCGGCCCGAGCAGGCCGCCACCGTGTTGCGCAGGGCGATCGACATCGATCCCTCGACCCCGCGCGCTCACAACAATCTCGGTCAGGCGCTGATGCAGCTCGGGAAGCCCCTCGAAGCGATCGAGAGCTACGAACGGGCGCTCAGGCTCGATGACGGATATGCGATCGCCCAGCATAACCTCGCCCTCGCCTGCATGGAGTGCGGCGAGCTCGATCGGGCCGTCCAATCGTTCGCCCGCGCCCTGGCCCTCGATTCCTCGCTCATTGCCTCCGCGGTCAGCCTTGCGGCCGTGCTGGACCGGCAGCAGCGATACGAGGCAGCGCTCGCCTGCCTCGAGCACGCCTGCACGCTGCGGCCCGGCGACCCCGGGACGATGACGCAGAAAGCCCACGTCCTCCTGGCGCTGCACCGTGCGGAGCTTGCGCTTCGCTGCGCCGATGCGGCCCTCGAGATCGATGAACGCCGGGCGGACACGCACAATGTCCGGGCTGGGGCGCTGCGACGCCTCGGCAGGCGCGCCGAGGCGCTCGAGGCTCTCGATCGCACGCTCGCCCTCGATCCCGCCCATGCCGAAGGCTGGGGCAATCGGGCGATGATCCTCCATGAAACGGGCGATCTTGAGGCTGCGATGGTGTCCGGGCGCAAGGCGCTCGAGCTCGATCCGGACGGCATCCGGGTACGCACGCGTATGCTCGCGCGCCTGATTCCATCGGTGCCGCTCACGGAGGATGAGAGTCGACGCTCGCGCCGTGCCTTCGAGGAGGAGCTGCGCGAGCTCGAGTCGTCGCTGAGTGCCCGGAGCTTGAGCCAGCAGGAAGCCCTCATCGCCGCCCAGCAGCAATTTTTCTATCTGACCTACGAGGAGGAATCGAATCGCCGCCTGCTCGAGGCATATCGCCGGCCGTGCGCCGCGCGCCTGGCGGAGTTCGAGCACCTCACGACTCTGCGCCCGCGATACGATCCCGCGGGAGGGCGCCTGCGCCTCGGCATCGTTTCCGCACACATCCATGATCACTCGGTGTTCAACGCGATCGTGCGCGGCTGGCTCGAGCACCTCGACAAGGAGCGCATCGAGATCACCGTGTTCAGCCTCGGCTCGACGCAGGATGGTGCCACGCATGCGGCACGTACGCTGGTCGACCACTTCGAGGCGGGCGAGCGGCCGGTTAGCGAGTGGGCCGCCGTGGTTCGCGATCGCGCCCTCGACGCGCTCATATATCCGGAGGTAGGCATGAACGAGACCGCGCTCGCGCTCGCGAGCCTCAGGCTCTCGCCCCGCCAGTTCGCGGCCTGGGGTCATCCGGAAACGACCGGGATGCCGACCATCGACGAGTATCTGTCGGCGGAGCTCTTCGAGCCGCCCGAGGCAGAGGATCATTACACCGAGCGTCTCGTTCGCCTGCCGAACCTCGGCGTGCATTGCCGGCCGTACGCCACCACGCCGAGCTCGATGGATCTTGCCCGCTGGGCAGTCGCGGGCGATGGGCCGGTGCTCATCTGCCCGGGCGTGCCCTTCAAGTACCGGCCCCGCAACGATCGGATCCTGGTCGAGATCGCGCGACGTCTCGGCCGGTGCACCTTCATCTTTTTCGAGCATGAGATAACAGAGCTCAGCCGGAAGCTCGAGGCAAGGATCGCCGCGGCTTTTCGCGACGCTGGACTCGACCCGCTTCGGTACTTGCGCCTCATCCCTTGGCAGCCGCGCGCCGAGTTCCTCGGGCTGATGAGTCAGGCGGATGTCTTTCTCGACACCATCGGCTTCTCCGGTTTTAACACGGTGATGCAGGCCGTGGAGTGTCGGTTGCCGTGCGTCACTCTCGAGGGACGCTTCCTGCGTGGGCGGTTGGGAAGCGGCATCCTGAAGTGTCTGGGTATTCCGGAGCTGGTCGCGGCTCGACCGGCGGACTACGTCGAGCTCGCCGTAGGGCTTGCGGAAAACGCTGCCCATCGGGAACGGATCCGCGAGCGGATTCGCAGCTCCGCACCCCGCCTGTACGCGGACGCCCGCGCGGTCGCGGCCCTCGAGCGGCTATTGCTGGAAGGCGAGGAAACATCCCGGCGATTAGAGTCACGGGATTTGCAGCGTGTCCTTCGCGCAGAGGAACGACCAGCCGCTGCGGTACACGGGTGTGTTCGCCACCGAGGACCGCAGATAGAGCCACTTGGGACGGTCGATTCCCAGCTGATCGATGAGGTTCGAGAAGCAGCTATCGATCATCACCAGGCGTGCCGCGCGTTCGATGACGAGTAGCCAATCGAAGACGTTCTCGGTAATCGCGCAGATTTGCACCACCGGCAAGCCGCCGATTTCCGACCTCAACGCCTCCAGGCCGATCGAGGCGTCGGATCCTTCGAGGTGCACGAGCGTGTAAGGGCCCTCCGGCGCGACGCGCTCGAACAACCGTCGCTCGCGCTCGGCGTTGCGCTGGATCGACAGCCGCCATTTTTCCGAGAAGGGGACCCCCGTGACCGCGTACTTGTACTCGTCGAATTTGAGGTGCTTGCGCAGCTCGGGTCGTGCGACCTGATAACCCGTGAAATAGCTGTAAAGGATGTGCGTCGTATCGCAGGCGTTTGCGCGCAGGATATCCTGCGGCTCATCCACGAAGTAAGCCTGCGATCCGAGCGAGCCCCGCGCATTGGGCGTGACCGGACAGAACTTCACGCGCGGATTTGCCCCTTGGAAGGAGCGCAAGAAGCGCGCGTCGACGGGCCATACGACCTCGTGTCCACGATCGAGGAAGTACTGCGCGATCGGCAATGCAATGATGATGTCGCCGATCCCTCGCGTCTGCACGAGCCCCATTCTCATCGAGCGACCCGGCATCAGCCGAGGTGCGCGATGAGTTCCCGATGCATGGCCGCGAACACCTCGCGCCAACTGCCGATCGTCGCTTGCCGGAAGAGCCGGAGCGTCGGGTACCACGCACTATCGTTCCGGTCCAGCATCCAGCGCCAGTCCGGCACGCGCTTGAGGGCCACCCAGGCGGGTCGGCCGAGGGCGCCTGCCAGGTGGGCGATGGCGGTGTCGCAGCTGATCACCAGGTCCAGGCATTCCATCACGGCGGCGGAGTCGAGGAAGGTCTCCGCGTAATCCGGGCCTAAGTCCTCGACGCTCATTCCCCGAGGGAGCGTTGCGAGCTGCTCGAGTCCATCGCGCTTCTGCAGGCTCACCAATCGAACGCCCGGGATCGCGCCGACGGCCTCGAGGTCGGCCAACGGGAACGAGCGGCCGCTCCCGCCCGCCGATTGCATGCCTTGCCAGCAAATCCCGATCTTGTGGCCGTGCTCCCCGATCCGCTGCTTCCAGTACTCGACGCGGTGCGGCTCCGCGCTCAAGTAGGGCACCGTGGCAGGGATGGTCTCGGGTGTGGTGTGGAATGCGCGGGCGAGGCTCGATAAGGGGCAATGAAGATCGAAGTGATCCGGCGTCTGCTCTTCCCCGACGATCTGGATCGTTGGGCTGAGCGAGCTCATGAGTCCCCGCAAACGGGCTTGCACGGCCATGATCACTCGCGCCCCGCGCGACTCGGCCAGCTTCGCGAAGCGCGAGAACTGGATCGCGTCCCCGAGTCCTTGATCGGTGTACAGGAACAAAGATTTGCCGCTGAGATCCTCCGCCCCCGTCCACCAGGCTTGCGACAGCTGGCGCAGCCGCAGAATGTTCTTGAGCTTGGGACGCCGATCGTAGCGCTCCCATCCGAGCTCGTATTCACCCTTGAGCAGGTGCAGACAGCCGAGCGCGAACGAGATCTTGCCGTTATCTGGATCTAGGGTGCAGGCGGTTCGGTGGCTCTCGAGGGCCTCCTCGATCCGCATGAGCTCGGTAAGCACATTTCCGCGGCCGAAGTGTGCATCGGCGAGCCGCGGGGCGAGAGCGACCGCTCTGTCGCACTCCTCCAGCGCCTCCTGCTGCCGCTGCAACGCCTGAAGCACCGCCGCTCGCCCGAGACGGGCCTGCGCATCGTCGGGATGCGACGCGACGGCGCGCTCGTAGGCGAGCCGCGCCTCCTCGTAGCGGTTCAGGCCCAAAAGGGCGGCCGCCCGGTGGCAGAGAAGCTCGCTCTCGCGGTCCGGCCAGCAGGCGGTCGCTTGCTCGCACGTCACAAGCGCATCCTGAAAGCGCGCCATGTCGAGGAGCAATGCCGTCCGATTGGCCAGCGCCGCAAAATTGTTCGGCTCCAAGGTGAGGGCAGTCGCTTGGGCTTCGAACGCCTCCTCGAAGCGCTGCATCTGACGCAGCATGACAGCGCGATTGATGTGCGCCGGCGGGTAATCGGGTTTCTGCGCGATGGCGCGACCGAAGCTCTCGAGCGCCGACTCCCGCTGCCCGAGGCCGGCATGCGCCAAGCCTCGGGTCGTATGCGCCTCGGGCGTATCGGAACCGAGAAGCAGCGCTCTCTCCACGCCCGAAAGAGCGGCTTGCCAGTCTCGCATGTCGACGAGCAGGCCGGCGCGAGCCAGGTGGGTTCGAGAGTCGTCGGGCCGCGCCTCGATCGCGCGGTCATAGGTCTCGAGCGCGCGCGCAAGCTCATTCAACTCGCGCAACACCTCGGCACGGCCCAGGAGCGCCTCGTGGAATCCCGGGTCGATGTCGGTTGCTCGATCGTAGCTCGCGAGCGCCTCCGATCGGCGCCCGGCCCAGCGCAGCGCGTGGCCTAGGTTGATGTGGGCTGGCGCGTAGCCGGGATCGAGCGCGATGGCACGCTCGTAGCTCTCGAGCGCCTCCGCGGATCGCGACAAGCCGGCCAGGGCATTGCCGAGATACACGCGTCCCGCCGCCGTCTCGCTCGCCCCGACGACGGTGCTCAGCAGTTCGGCCCCGAGACCGTACCGGTTCGTCTGCAAGGCCAGCACGCCGAGCGCGTACTTGACCTCGAGATCGTCCGGAGCCTGCTTGAGTATCGACCAGTAAGCCGCCTCCGCCGCCCGCAGATCCCCGCGCTCATGCGACGAAAGGCCCCGTTCGCGCAGCGCATCGACGGACGCAGCCCCAGCGCCGGCCATCCCGCTCTCCAAATTCTCTCCCATTGGATTCGCTTTCCCCTGCCCGCCCGGATCGTTTCCCGCGGAACTATAGGATCGGCTTGTTTCAGTTTGGCGAGCAGCGCCCAGCGTCTCCGAGACACGACCCGCCGGATGTCTCGCGCACAGCGTTGCGCCTACCGGACCCCGATCAGACGGCGCAGGGCTGAAGCATTTCAACGGGTTAGGGTAGACTCGGTCGCATCGGGCAGGTGGGTTGGGAGCGGATTCAGCCGCATGAGCGTCAAGGTGAGAGTGGTCTGCGCAACGCGCGAGACTGCACGGGGTTTCGCGACTCGCACCGCACTCGGCCGCTCACTGGCCCTCTATGGACCGCTGTGCGAATTGCGGCTCTTCCCGAACAACGGTTCCGGCCTGCCGGCCGTCTACAACACCGCGATTCGCGAATCTTCCACCGACCCCGCCGTGCTCGTGTTCGTTCACGACGATGTGCACCTGCTCGATTTCTATTGGCCCACGCGCATCATCCAGGGCCTCGACAAGTTCGACGTGCTGGGATTGGCCGGCAACCGGCGCCGCGTGGCCCGCCAGCCGGCCTGGCGCTTTCTCGACGATCGGTGGACCAAGGATCAGCGCGACAATCTGAGCGGCGTCGTCGCGCACGGGAGATGCTGGCCCGCGGATTACATCAGCGCCTACGGCCCGCCGGGTCAAGAGGTCAAGCTCCTGGATGGCGTGATGCTGGCGGCTCACAGCGCGACCTTGATCTCGAAGAACGTTCTTTTCGACGAGACCTTCGATTTTCATTTCTACGATCTCGACTTTTGCCGCACGGCCGAGCAGCTGGGACTGCGCATGGGAACCTGGGCGATCAGCGCGATGCATGAAAGCGACGGGTCGTTCGGCACCTCGAGCTGGCGGCAGGGTTACGAGCGCTACCTCGCGAAATGGCGGTCTTAAGCGCGCCCGCCGCGATCAAACCCCACCCGCAGATCGTCCGGCTCGAGGCCCGCCAGGCGTCTCGAATGAATCTCGATGAAGGCCGCTTCGAGGCGCTGGGTGAAGAGGCGCGTATCGAACAGAGGCACGGTGCGCCTCTTGTGCGCGAGCCGCGCTCGGATCTCGGACAGCCGCTCCGGGCTTTCGGCGAGCTCGACGGCCATGTCGACATAGCGGTCGTCGGTATCCGCAACGAGTTCGGGCATCTCGAGCGCCGTCAATAAACTCGCCGCCATGCGGCTCGCGAACGCCTCGCCCGCCCGGGTGAGCACCGGCAGCCCCGACCACAAGGCATCGCTCGCCGTGGTACCCGCGTTGTACGGCAACGTGTCCAGGAACAGGCCCGCGACCCGGTATCGCGCCAGATACTCCGGAGCGGCGAGCCTTCCACCGAAGATCAGTCTGGCTGGGTCGACGCCACGAGCCTGGGCCTCGGCTCGCAGGTTCCTCTCGACGCTCGAGCTCGAGGCGAGGAGAAAGAGCACGCTGCCGGGAACTCTGCGCAGTATCCGCATCCACTGC